>NZ_ASSD01000260.1 GCF_000520715.1 Paenibacillus zanthoxyli JH29 | reverse complement strand
GATGGAGCTGCTGATTCGGCAGGAGCGGTGCTGGCTGCCGGAGCACTGTTGTTGCTATTGCCGCAGCCTGCGGCAAGCAAGCCGAGGAGCAGGGCGCTGGATACAACTACTGTTGTTTTTCTCATGTTGGTACGACCTCCAAAATAGTTTAAAATATATATATTAAAATGCAAAACATTGAAACAACGAAAAAATGTGATGAATATCACTATGTAAATGATCTATGTCACTGAGGAGCTAGGACTTTAGGCGTTTTAATCTCATCAGTGTATGAATGATTGAAATTAATAAATAAAATTTTATATATTTGCATGATTAGCGAAAAAATAATAGCATAATTTCTCCAATTTAATTGTGAAAATTATCACTTTATAAAATAAAGTTTCATTTTATAGGTCGATTATATCGAAGTTTTAAATAAATTGATAGATTAATCAACCAAAAAACAAAAAATATTGTGACAAAATCCGACCCGATTCGTTTCGGCAGAGAATGAAGAAAGGATCCATCCTGAAATAATTAGAAGATTCATTCCAAATATGGAAGGGTAATTCTACTGTAGAAAAGCCATGGCCCCTCAACTTTATCCAGTATGAAATAACTGTTTATTAGAAGGAAGGCGATGTCTATGTATAACTCCCATGTGATTGCCGGGAGGATTATTGAGATCCGCAATGACCGGGTGCTTACCCAGCAGGGAGACACTACCTGCACTTATCACTTCAGGTATTACATGCTGCCGGATGAAGAGATATGGACAGAAGAGCAGAGCATTTCCCGGGACACTCCCGGTACGCCGCAGGAGTCTATTCATGACAAACAGCATCATCGCTTATTGGAGCTTGTTAGACGCTGGCATTTAGCCTGGCCCCGTTTTCTCCATATGAAGAAGAGCGCAAATCGAATCTGATTTGCGCTCTTCTTCCGTTTAGACCGTATAAGCGCCAAAATGATTAAAATTTATTGTTTTATATGATAGTATAATATGGATAGATCATTTGGCGTTTTGTGGGAGTGAACGCATGGAGTATATAAAAATATTTTTCGTTAACACGGCGTTGCTGATTACTTTGGCTTATCTGGCCAATCTGCTGTTCAAGCATACCATTTCCCGTGTTCCTGAACAGCTCAAGCAGGTACTCTGGGTTATAATGGCTGTCTTTGCAGGCTGGCTCAGCTCTTTCTTCGGTTACCGGCTGGATGAGCAGGTTATTTTCGATCTGCGCTATGTTCCGCTAATTATCTCCGCTATAGCTTACCCGCAGCCTTTACTCCTGATTTTGATCGGGGTGGGGACTGGCCTGATGCGCTTTACGTTCGGCATTAATATGGCTGCAGCGGCGGGAGTACTCAACCTCTCCATTCTGGGTTTCATTTGCGCGGCCATTTCCCCCTGGGTTCGACGTTCGCCCATGTCCATGACGGCCAAGGGCCTGATTATTATTCTGGTGGTCAACTTCTTCAATGCGGTCAATATCATTCTATTCGGAGTCATCTCCTTCCATGAATATGTATCAAAGATTATGCCGGTCACGTTCCCGGCGGGTGTGGCGCTCAGCATTCTGTTTGCGCTGATTGCCCGCGATTTTCATCTGGAGCGTGAACGAATGCGGCAGATCGAAGAGGCCAATGCGCTGCTCTCCGAACAGACAGAGGAGCTTTACAAGAATAGAATCGTTCTGGAAGAACGGGCGAAGCAGCTTATGCTGGCCTCCCAATATAAGTCGGAATTCGTGGCCAATATGTCGCATGAGCTGCGCACTCCCCTAAACGGCATTCTCAATCTGTCCGAGCTTATCGCGGAGAGCGACGATTTGGCCGCCAGAGAGGAGATTCAGGCTTACGGAAGCCTTATTCACCGTTCTGGCGAGGATTTGCTTTTATTGATCAACGATGTCCTGGATTTGTCCAAGGTGGAGGCCGGTAAGCTGGAAATCGTCCATGATGAGGTCAATATGAGTGAGCTTCCCATGCTGCTTCATCAGCAGTTTGAGGTGATCGCCAAGCAGAAAGGGCTGGATTTCACCGTTAAGCTGGAAGATGGCCTGCCGGAGACGCTAGTATCCGATTCGCAGCGGGTGCAGCAGATTCTGCGCAATCTTCTCTCGAACGCATTCAAGTTCACTCATCAGGGCGGCGTTTCGCTGACAGTCCGCCAGGAGAAGCGGAAGCAGGGAGCGCGTGAAACCTCCTGGATCGAGTGGGCGGTGTCGGACAGCGGCATCGGTATCCCGAAGGACAAGCAGCTTACGATCTTCGAGGCGTTTCAGCAGGCGGACGGGACAATCAGCCGGCAGTATGGAGGAACGGGCCTTGGCTTGTCCATCAGCCGCGATCTTGCCCGGCTTCTTGGCGGGATGATTACGCTGCAGAGCCAGGAGGGCCAGGGCAGCACGTTCTCTCTGTACCTCCCGGCAACCCTGGAAGACAAGGCATAAAAACTCCAATTATATTTGTAATTCTGACGTATTGACGCTGGGGCGGCGCGGAGTAAAATGAAGCACAAAGCCGCGCCAAAGGAGTGTTTATACTGCCATGCCCATCATGAGAAACCGTCCCGAAGCCCATCCTCCCAAAAGAGGCCGCAAATTTTCGACGTACCGCAGGAACCTGCATATGGCCACATGGGAAGGTGTGCCTGCGATTATTTTTCAGGTGCTGCTTCAGGGGCCGTTTCTCACCGGATTTCTGCTGTATCTGGGCGCATCTTCTGGACAAATCGGCTTTGTGATAGCGCTTACCACACTGGTGAATGTCGCGCAGGTCGGCGTGGCCTTTCTGATTCAGAGGCTGCCCAGCCGCAAGTGGGCGCTCGTAACCTTTGTCGGCCTTCACCGGCTACTGTGGTCTTCGACCGGACTTGTCCCGTTTCTCTTTCCCCGTCCATTTTGGGTGACCGCTTTCATTACGCTGTACGCCCTTGCCTTCATAGTGAATACCGCCGGAGCGGTGCTGTGGAGTTCGGTTATTAGCGATCTGGTCCCTCCGCGCGTGCGGGGGCGCTATTTCGGTATCCGCAACACGCTGCTGAACGCTTTAGGAAGCCTCGTCCTGTATGGCGGCGGCGTTATTCTGGACCGCTACCCGGGCGGACATGGATTTCTAATCTTGTATATTGTGGTATGGATATTTTCCACGGCTAATGTTGTCGTATTTTTCTTCTATCCCGATGTGCCTTTTGAGAAATCGGACGAAAGCAAGTTTGTGCCGATGTTTAAGAAACCGCTTCACGACGGACTGTTTATGAAATCGACGCTGTTTCTTTCGCTCTGGCTGCTGCTGCAAAATGTGACCGTACCGCTCTATTCCTATGTTATGCTGCAATTGCTGCACATTAATTACCAAACGCTCTCGCTTCTTAACGTGCTCCAGACCGTGTTTATGATGGTGAGCTTCTATTTCTGGGGCAATCTGAACGCGAGGTACAGCAACAAGCTCCTTCTCTTCTGGACACTGCCCATCATCGCGGCATCCTCGCTGCTCTGGGGGCTGCTGTCTGTCTTTCCAGCGCTTCTGGTTCTGGCAGCCGTGCATATTGTGTTCGGAGTGGGGGTAGGCGGATTTAACCAGCTGGCGTTCAACTTCATCATTGGGGATACACCGAAAAAAGAGCGCCCGATGTATATGGCGATGTATGCGGCGCTTACGGGTCTTGCGTCGTTCTTCGGTCCGCTGGTCGGCGGTAAAGTATACGAGTGGATCGAAGAGTGGCCGTACGGGGTACAGGTATACGGGATGCAGCTTATCGTTGGCGGGCTGATGATCGTTCTGATCATACTGCTGGGGCGCCGTATATTGAAGGATGTCTAGACCATGTGCGAGGTGAATTCCCGGTCTAAAATTTACTGAAGGAGAATATTCATGGACAAAAAGGCAGTGGTGCTTGGCGCCACCGGGCTTGTGGGAAAGGCGGTGACGGAGGAGCTTCTCCGCGGAGCCTGGAAGGAAGTGAGGACGCTCGTGCGCAGACCGCTTGAGATCCGTCATGAAAGGCTGAAGCAGCATGTGATCGATTGGGAACGGCTGGAGCGGTACGGCGGGTTGTTCGAAGGAGCGGACGCCGTGTTCTGCTGCCTCGGGACGACCATTAAACAGGCCGGATCGCAGAAAAATTTCGAGCGCGTCGATCTGGAATATCCTGTGCAGGCCGCAGCGCTTGCCAGGGAAGCCGGAGCGGGACAATTCTTAGCGGTATCCTCCATGGGGGCCAATCCGCATTCGCGCAATTTTTACAGCCGGACCAAGGGCCGGATGGAAGAGGGCTTAAGCCGCGCGGGCTTTCCGGGGCTGCATCTGTTCCGCCCGTCTCTACTGCTGGGAGAGAGGGAGGAATTCAGGCGGGGAGAGCGCATCGCCTCTTGGCTCATGACAAGACTGGAGTTCCTGCTGACCGGTAAAGCCGCAAAATACCGCGCCATCAAGGGAGAGGCCGTAGCGCGGGCCATGGTTCATATTGCGGCGGCTGATCCGAAGGGGCTGTATATCTACCCGAATGATGTTATTCAAGTGCTGGGAAGGGACTTTGCTGCGGATTCCGAACAGGTCCGGGGCGATACAGAATGTTTGCAATAAAGAGAGAGAAGGCTTTACAATGGGGACGTAAATAGATGAATGGGAGGAAATTAAGATATGAGCAAAAAGCAGGTAGCCACGTCTAAAGCACCGGGGGCCATTGGTCCATACAGCCAGGCTATTATCGCCGGAAATTGGGTATACACCTCCGGCCAACTGGGATTGGACCCGGTCACGGGAGAGCTCGCGGGAGACGTACAGGCCCAGGCGCGCCAGTCGCTGGCGAACGTACAGGCCATTCTGGAAGAGGCGGGAGCTTCTCTGGACCTCGTAGTGAAGACGACGGTATTCCTGAAGGATATGAATGATTTTGCGGCCGTGAACGAGGTGTACAGCTCGTTCTTTAAGGAGCCGTATCCGGCGCGCAGCGCGGTCGAGGTCGCCCGTCTGCCCAAAGACGGACTCGTGGAGATTGAAGTGGTGGCGCGCAGAAAATAACTGCGGCACTTAAATGCGTATGCATAAACCCTTTCCCGGCAGGACTGCAGGTAATGCGCAGGATAGCGAGAAAGGGTTTTTTTGAAAAAAAATATTTCAGCCGTTGACATTCTACCTACTAGTAGGTACACTGAGCTCAAGAGGTGAAGGAAATGAACCGGTCCGATCATATAATAAACGTTGCAAACCGCCTGATATTAGAGAAAGGGTACAGTGCTTTCAGCTATGCGGATGTAGCTGCTGAAATCGGTATCCAGAAGGCGAGCATTCACTACCACTTCCCCTCCAAAGCCAATCTGGTGCAAAATGTGGTAGGCAGATACCGGCAGGAGGTTCGGGCAAATCTGTTGAAGCTCGATTCTCTGACCAATGATCCGAGGATAAAGCTTGAACAGTACTTGTCTCATTGGGAGGCGTCCCTGCGGAGCAGAGCTACAGATATTTGCCTTTGTGCCCAGCTCGCCTCCGAGATTCCAATTCTGCCCGAAGAGGTTACCCGCGAGATTCGGGGGCATTTCCGGGATATAACGGATTGGCTGGCACGGCTGCTGCGAGATGCGGCTGCCAAGAACCGGTTTGCTGGAGGGGAAGTTCCCATTGATGAAACCGCTCATTCCATTCTGGCTTGTGTGCACGGCGGGCTGCTGGCTTCAAGGGCATTTAACGATGCACGGCAGTTCAGTATGGTGAAGAATCGCCTGGTGCCATTAATTACACCGGAGACAGCGATAGCGAAATAATCCGCAAGAAGAGAGACAAATTTTTTTCAGGTTAACCTACCTACTAGTAGGTAATCAATAAACAAACCAAAGGAGAAGATTACAATGAAAAAACCGCCGATCGTATTTATTCACGGAGCCTTTGTCACACCGTCGAGCTTTGAGCCGCTAATGGGGTATTTCAAGGCCAGAGGCTTTGAGGTATTGGCGCCGGCCTGGCCTTCCCACGGTCAGTCTGTGGCTGAACTGCGGAAGCAGCAAGATAGCTCCGAGCTAGGCAAGCTGGGCTTGGGTGACCTGACAAATTACTTTGCCGATATCATCAAGGCGCTGCCCGAGAAGCCGATCATTATCGGCCATTCCTTCGGCGGACTGCTGACGCAGCTGATGATGGACCGCGGACTGGGGCTGGCGGGAATCGCGATTGATTCCGCAGGCGCCAAAGGAGTGGTCTCGGCCGCTTATCCGACTTCGGCGCGTTCCATCTTCGGCATTCTATCCAAGCCTTGGCGTAAGACTTTCATGATGTCTCTCAAGGAGTTTCAATACGCTTTTGTCCATACGCTGGGCAAAGCCGAGCAGGAGCGGGCATACCGGGAGCATGTGGTGCCGGAGACGACGCGAATCTTTTTTCAGGGAGCCGCCGCCCCATTCGCTTCGAACAGTCCGTTCAAAGTAGACTTTAACAATGGCCGCCGCGGACCGCTGCTGATGATTGCCGGGGAAGTTGACCGGATCGTTCCCGCCAGCTTGGTTCGCAAGAATTACAGTCTCTACAATCAGCGGTCGGGAGCCGTAACGGATTACAAGGAGTTTCCCGGCCGCAGCCACTGGATTATCGCGCAGCCGGGCTGGGAAGAGGTGGCGGACTTCATCGACCAATGGCTGAAGGAACGGCTGCCTGCTGAGGTCGGATGAAATTTTCAAGCAAGTCGGCGCCAAGAACAAGGGTGAATCCACCTAAGCGCCGGCTTTTTTTTACATACATATGATTTAAGATCATTGTTCCGGCCGGGCTGTCTGACCCATAAGTCACGGGAATGAAGAGCAGCCGGCGTCCATATTTGTCGAAAGTTAGGTGGGCGGCGAAATTCAGGTCGCAAATATGCAGAAACATTTTTAAATCCCGGCTTTTTCGTATAAGATGGAGATAAAACCTTTTTTGGAAATTCAGGTGTTCTGCCACCGGCAGAGATGGATCGGCTTGATTTTCCTCGCTGAAACGGCTGCCGCTTATGGCCTTCGTGCGGGCTGCTTCGTTTTGGCTTGTTCAAAAAGACAGGAGATCACGATGACTAAGCATCTTTATGCAATGTGGTTAGGGGATGTTTTATTTTGCTTCTCTGGTGAGACTTCGGAACCTAAAGTAGATGCATGGACTCGCGTGGTCAGGCGGCTGGAGCTTGGCGGGCATCGTCCTTTCGCGGGCGCGGCGCTGCGTTTGGCGGAAGTTAAATATCCCGTGGCCAAAAATGAAGGCAGGGCGGGGCGGCGTTCGCTTGCCGGGAGAATGCTGGAGGGACTTGCCCTGTCTCCGAAGGACGCGTTTGAGCTGCTGCTGTCCTGGGACGAGGCGCTCTGCGAACAGCAGGGCATTGAGCCCGGGGGAGAGATGGGCTACTGGGCGGCCGCGGCCCGCTTTGCGCTTGAGCTGATCGCCACGGGAGGCGTCGCTCCCGGAGCCGCGCC
>NZ_ASSD01000259.1 GCF_000520715.1 Paenibacillus zanthoxyli JH29 | reverse complement strand
GAGGTGGGGGGACTGCGACACTAAATCTGTTCAAAACGGAAGCACCCGCCAAGGCTTCTTTCGCCCATGATTCGGGTGCTCCGATATTTCGTAAAAGGCGGATATAAGTACGGTGCAGTCTCCGGCGCAGAGGCCGCGAATGCGGCACCAGGAATCAGCTTCGGGTCTGCGCCCCTCTAAGCTCCCGGATTCCTCTGAGATAGCCGCTGCTTGCCTCTTTCCGGCGCTTAAGGGCCGTTTCCGCGTATAAAAATCCCGCTGTCCACAGCAGCATCGCATAGCGGAAGGGCGTTATGCCGGTTCTGAGCTTCAGCAGCTCATAGTGGTTGATAACCTTTGTATAGGCGACCTGTTCCTCCTTGTCTCTGGAAGCCGGCGACCCGTGGTGCACCAGCTTGAGCTCCGGATTGATAATCATCGGCCCGTGCAGCCCTGCCAGATAGGACAGATACAGGTCTTCGCCAAGGCTGTAGCCGTTCAGCCATTCAACCACCTTTACATCCCGCAGCGCCGACTTGCGGAAGCACATGTTGCATCCGTGCAGGAATTCGGTCCGGAAGATCCGTTTCTGCCGGTTCCACAAATTCATGGCGGAGGCAAATCCGCTGTAAGACAGCTTACCGGGAGCCAACCGGCTTCGGCCGCTGATCAGCATGAGCAGTCTGCCTTTCAGAGAGCAGGAGAAGCTCTGGTCCACACCGCCGACGCCGACGGCATCAGGATAGCGTTCAAAAGTCCGCAGAAGTACGGCCAAATAATCCGCTTCCAGCTCTACATCGTCATCCAGGAACAGCAGGGTCTCATACTTAGAGGCATGAGTCGCATAAATCCGTGATTTAAGCAGGCCCGCTTCCTCCCGATTCTTCCGGTGATAGCCCAGCTCCATACCGGAAGGCAATTCCCTCCTGACCTCTTCCAGCCAGGATTCCTGCGTATCGCCGTCATCAATGATCAAAATTTCAATCTCCGTACCGGCAATATCCCGCTGGCTAAATATCGATTTCAGGCATTTCCTCAAATCCTCATGTCTGTTCCGGGTGCAAATGGCTATCGACAACGTCAGCGATCCGTTCAAAATCCCACCCCTTCTTCCAAAAATGAATAATAGACGGACTGTTCTACAGACTGCGTTGTTACTGCTCCTGACGAAATTCGATCTTTTCCACAATTTTTTTGTAATTACCCTTTATTGTGCAGGATGAAACGCAAGTTGCAACTTTTTCTTGAATTTAATTCATTTTCAGAAAGAAAAGAGCGCAGGTTCTAGCGCTTGGGACGGGTTGTCTGCTGTGCCCGGCGGTAGGCCATAACCTTGCGGTACATGGATTTATCCGAGAGCTGATTAAAAATGTACGGATCGGGATTGGTGTTGACCTCAATGATCCATGGAGTCAGGGAACGGTCGAGGCCGACATCGACCCCAAGCTGCTTGAACCCCGGATAGTTTTTTTTGTAAAATTGTCCGACATCCTTGCCGAGCTTCCGCAAACGCTTTATCGTCTCAGCCTTAAGCGTATCGTTCATATGCGGAGCAAGCAGCTTCTCCACCGCCGTCGGCTTGCCTCCGGCATGGTAGTTCGTAACGATCTTTCCCTCCCCGGCCACTCTGCCGATCAGCCCTGTCGTTTCCCAGACTCCGCTGGGACTACGCTGAACCATGATGCGGATATCAAAGCGCCGGCCCCCCGCTTTCAGCAAGTCGATTCCTTTTTGAATCAGGTACTTGCGGCTGCCCGTCTTCCCTTTAAGCGAGGTGTAAAAAGCCTCAAAGGTGGCGAAGGTTCTCTGCTTGGTCCCGCTCTGATACCAGTATGCAGCTCCCTTTTCGCCCGATCGGCGCTCGGCCCGAATAACTCCGTTTCCGTAAGTGCCTATCTCCGGCTTGATATACACCATTCCGTGTTTGTCCAGCATTCGCTTGGCATTCTCGCGGGTCAGTCTTACCGTCTCCGGAATCAGCGCCGAAATCTCCGGACTGCGGAGCAGCACCTTCGTCTTGATCCATTTACTTGTCAGTGTCGATATGGCTTTCATCCTTGCATTCCACACTCCCGTCTACAAACTTCCTTGCCGAAGTATGATATGACACAAGATAAGCTATGCTTCGGCGGCAGTTTTCGCATTGGATAGACGCCGCTCTCCGGCAAAGAAAGTGTCTCCCGGCGAGACATGAGCATATAGTGCAAGCAGGAAGAAAATCGCTGCTTGGGAAAGGAGCCTAACGATGAACATCTGCATGATAGCGCCGGGACGGTTTCCGCTTCCGGGCAGCGGTTCCGTCGAAATCTGCATCTGGGAGACAGCCAGGCTGCTTGCCCTCCGCCACAACGTTACCGTAATCAGCCGGAGTATGCCGGGACTTCCCCGGCTGGAAGAACGCGAAGGAGTCAGGCTGATCCGTCTGCCTGCGGATACTCCCGCCCTGTACCTTGCCGAAACGCTGAAGGCCCTCCGGGAGGAGCCGTATGACCTTATTCAGGCAGACAACCGTCCGCATTTGGCTGCCGCTGTGAAGCGGGCCTTCCCTCA
>NZ_ASSD01000258.1 GCF_000520715.1 Paenibacillus zanthoxyli JH29 | reverse complement strand
TTGGCTTGAACATGGGGGCGGATGTTATCTATACCAAGCTCATCAGCGCCGTATACAGCGTGGCCGGCGTCGAGGACGTAACGCTGACGGTCGGTAAGGTCTTGGGAAGCCTTGGCGGCGCGAATGTCTCTATACAACCTTACGAGGTGGCGCAGGCAACGGCAGCGAATGTGACGGTGACCAGCCATGTTTAGCGTTAAGGACATGCTTCGGCGTTTTGCAGACACGTATAACAAGGACCCGAACAGTAATTTAGGCAAGCTGATCGGCATCTTGCATGAGCAGTTGACTGCCATAAATGGTACGTTGGAAACGGTGCGGGAATGGAGGTCCATCGACGCCGCCCAAGGTACTACACTGGACCGGATCGGCAGCAACGTTGTACAGCCTCGCGGTGCGGCCACGGATGAGGTTTACCGTGTGCTGCTCAAAAGCAAGATCGCCAGAAACTTGTCCAAAACGGACGTTAACACGATCATCCATGTTCTGGCCTTGGCGTTAGATTGTAATTATAGCGACATACGGATTCAAGAAAAATTCGACGACCCGGAAGACCCGGAGCCTGCGGCAATCAATCTGATTCGTGTACCAACTCAGCGGCTGAATGAGGTCGGTATGTCGCCGGTTCAGTTCGCGCAGATTGTGCAAAAAACGGTCGCCGCCGGCGTCCGTGTTGCACAGATCGAGCTCACCGGGACGTTTTCCTTGTCCTCTCAGTACGATGCACTGGAGACAAGTCCTCTCGGCTTGGCTGATATAGATATGACAACTGGCGGGACGCTTGGCGAGGTCTACATGCCGGGTGACGATTATCCGCTACCCATTTAGGAGGGATTTGATTGGCAGATTTCAATGAGCAATTACCGGAGTGGCAGGCTGCCGGGGTTGAACCGCCTGAATCCAAAAGGACGACAGGCTGGCAGGTAAACGACAAACCGCCTGCAGGGTGGCTCAATTGGTTATTTAACCGAATCTACGCTGTATTGATTGAAATCCGTAGTGTAGTTTCTACACACAAAGCGGACTATATCCGTCAGCCCGCTTATGCCACTACGTCCGGTACGTCTACCGCGTACATTGTAACCCTTTCACCGGCGCCGACAAGCTTGCCGGATGGCCTTGGCGTTACGATTGTTCCGCACGTGGCAAACGGGGCCAGCCCGACGCTTAACATTAACGGTTTGGGCGCTGTAGCCCTTAAAGACAACAAGGGTAATGCCTATGCAGCGGGAAAGCTACAGGCTGGTAAGCCCTATATGTTTCGAAAGGTAGGTGCGGATTTTTTGGCAGATAGCGCAAGCGGAGGGGAAGGCACTCTTACCGCCTCTGACTTGCGCGCCGGGAAAACCGGAACAAACGATAACGGGGATGTAATTACAGGGACTGTGCCTGTTCGAACTGGTGGAACGGTAACACCTGGGCAGTCTACGATAACTAAGCTGGCTGGGATTTACGATACGGATATTGTTGTAGCAGCAGTACCATTTGACGCGGCTAAGGTTGTTAATGATACCACGATTGCGGGTAAAACAGGGACGATGGTTAGGCGTACCGGAGGCGAATACCCTGGGTATGAACGAGCGCAATCCGCTATGTCAACCCCCGGTAGAGTGCATCTGTACGCGCCGAACGGTGCGTACATTGACCAAACGGGTGATGAGGGTGGGGGGCATTTCGGAGTATTTGCAGATGACCCGGATTTTATTGCCCCATATTTCCGCTCTGACAAAAACTTCTTCGGATTACAGGGCAGCATGCCTGTTATTACTTCTGGTTCAGACCCCGCGCAGGGTGTTGGTAAATGGGGCGATGGCTCGTTAGCCGTTTATCCTTCCGAAGGATATCGTAAAGGCGGACCCGGCGCGGGAGAGATAAAAGTATCCGTTGCGCAATTACAGTCTGTTAATGCTTATCTTCAAGCCGCTTATATCCCGGTAGGGGCTGAGATATTTGGTATTAACGGAGCGTATACAGGTAGGGCGGACAGTGATGGGATTACAATAAATCGCGGACAAATATACACATACAATACAACATCAGCAGGACAGTTCCGGAATATTTACGCGATTATAGTTTGTAACACATCAGCCGCAACTTATTGTGGATGTGTGTTCCCTTCGAATACATCAAATGGGGGGATTTACAGAGACACAAACTCACAACTAAGAGTTAATTATATTAGTAACAATAGAACGGGCGGACAGCATTCTGCTTCACTCGCGATTGAAAATTTATCCACCACGACCGATTATACAGGGTTACGAGTTATGGTAATCGGCGAAAAACTCTAAGGAGGACATATGAATATACAAGATTTTATTAATAAAATCGCCCACTAGCTGCGATCATCATCCGTGATGATGTGGCAGCACTGCTTTAGCAATAGATTGCTGGCGCCGAATAGGGCGTTTTTATTTTGCCCTCGTATCTGATCCGGGGGATTTTTAAAAGGGAGAAACATAGGGGGAGAGGGCGACCATGACAGAAATGGACGTACTTAAATATTTTTTAACGCAAGGCCCGTTCGCTGTGCTATTCGTTTGGCTGTTTATCTATGTAATGCGGGCAAATAAGGAGCGTGAAGGTCGGCTGCAGGATCTATTAGGTAAGTTTTCGGAGAAGTATGATCTCATCATCGTAGAGCTTCGCGAAATGAAAGACCGATTTCCACACAAAAATTAACAATGATATTAAGGGGATGATTTGAATGGAATGGAATGCTATTGCTAATTTTATTAAACCGGAATTATTGCTTGTCGTGGCTGTATGTTGGGTGATCGGGTATGTTTTGAAGCAAACGCCGCGTGTTCCGGACTGGACCATCATTTACGTGGTTACGCTGGCTGCTGTGGTTGTGGTTATCCTGGGATACGGACTTTCTGTCGAAAGTGTCTTACAGGCCGTCTTGTGTGCTTCCGTCGCCGTATACGGCAATCAGCTCGTCAAACAGGCTAAGAAGGGAAATGGTGAACAATGAAAAAGGTATGGATTGATGCGGGCCACGGTGGTAAGGACCCGGGAGGTATTGGTAACGGGCTGAAGGAAAAGGATATTGTCCTTACGGTATCGCTCGGGATCAGGGAGCGGCTGGAACGGGATTATGACGGCGTGCAAGTGCTGTTGTCCCGTAGCGCCGACGGTTTTTTGGAATTGAAGGAACGAACGGACCTCGCCAATAAAGCGGGGGCTGATATCCTGGTATCCATTCACTGTAATGCGGGAGGCGGAAAAGGCGGCTTTGAGACCTTCCGTTATGTCCAAGCTTCTGCTGCGTCGGCTACGCTGCAAAACGTTCTCCACAAGGCTATCAAGGCCCGGCTGGATTCGTCCGCACCCGGCGTTGTCGATCGCGGCCAGAAGGCGGACAATCTGCATATGGTTCGTGAAAGCAAGATGCCTGCCGTACTCACAGAAAATCTGTTCGTCGATGTCGCGGCAGACGCGGGCCGGCTGAAAAATACTGCCGTGCTGAATGCGATCATTGATGGGCATGTGTACGGGATTGCGCAGTACCTGGGGCTTAATAGAAAGGAACTGGAATCTGCGGGCAACGAGGATCGGGCTACAGTAGTGGTCAACGGTAAACGGCTGGATGCCACCGCGCCGCTGATCGAGGGCACAGTACACGTACCGTTGCGGGCCGTCGCTGAAGCGCTGGGGGTAAAAGTATCCTGGGACAATCAGACGAAAACAGCGAGCATCACGAAGTAAATTCCCAAGCGGTTGGGAATATAAAATTCCCCGCCAACGATACCGGCGGGGAATTAATTATTTGAATTCTATTTTCGCGTCGTACTTTTTTTGGTTATCTTGTTTTACGTTCCTTTCGTCGCCTGTATGAGCATTCCACATTAATCTGATCCATTTTATATCTTCCGCATGACCATGCTTCAGGAAAAATGTTACGTTTCCTTCTTTAGTTACCCCGGGATATATTTCTCCACCTATATCAGTTCCCTGATTGACATCAAAATAAGCGTCAACTTGCTCTCCAGTAGATGTTACTAGAACGGCTTGCTCTGGGTAAGTTGTGAAAGTATCCTCGGTGGTGTTTTCGATATTGAATTTTACCCCAACAGCTGAACCAATAGTCCCGTCTGTCATTGGAACTTTATCCGAAACCACAATTTTATTTATTGAAGTTTTCAATCCTTGAAAATCACCAGTCCATGTTGCTCCGTCGATTACAGTCCAGAAATCGGCTGTCTTTGCCGTCTCCGTCGGTAATGGGGATGATACTGCGTTGCCCTTCGCATCACTGGAACAACCTCCGATTAAAGTTGCTGCAACAATTGATATCGCAATAAAACTTTTTAATCTCTTCATGATCCCTCCGCTAAACAATGAATTATGACAAAATCATTTTAGCAGGATTGGGTATTTTTTACTATGTATTTTCAAAAGAACAATCTGTATAACCGTGTATCTAAAATTAAAGACTGTCTCTAATCACAAAGAGGATTCGCCAAGGGCAAATCCTCTTTGCTTCGTTCATTATTTAGCCGTTAACGCCGTGATTAAATGCAACGGAGTTTTCAGCCGAGTCAGCCGAAATAGTTGGGGATAAAGTAACTACGATACTAAGAAATGTTACGATTAACGTTGCTGTTAATATTTTTTTCATCAGAAAGCACTCCTTTTAAAATATTATCATACACGCCTTGCTGTTCCAGAGTTGCAAATGCACGTATAGTCTCATACATTGCAATAGTTGTAATAATTTCCCTGCCTACACTCATTTTAACCCCAATTGCTAGATAATCAAGAATATAATTTATTGCATCAGGGTATCGCTGCTGATTCATGCGGTAAATGGATAGCTGGTGAAGCAATTTGATATAATACACACGGTTTCCGGTATCTTCGAAGCTTGAAAATGTTTCAAGCTCCTTCGGAATATAAGTATCAAGCAGTTGATCAATATTCCACTTATTCAAATTGGCTGCTTCTAGCATAGTAATGAGACCTGGCAGGATTTCCTCCTCATTCTCCTTAATAAAATTATGATACTCATCCAAAACTTCTAGCTTTCCTGATAGCAAATCAATGGCATATGAATTTGCTTTTGCAAAATGCTTGAAACGCTGAACTTCTTCTTGGCCTTCTTGATCCAGACCAACTAACCCATCTAAGTTTGCATACTTGTCTATGTACTCTCTTGCTGCATCATAACGCCCTTGTTTTTGATAAACGATAGACTTTGCTAAATAGCTGTAACCGATGTAAAACACAAGCGGCCGTCTCAATGGGAGTTGAAGCCCGGGAAAAACGTTCGCTTGTTTTAGCTGACTTTTATACAAACTATCAGCCATTGCCTGCATATGAGTCGCAATAAGATCAGCTTCGTTCCAATCGTTTTGCTTATAACTCAATCTGAACAATTCAAAAGCCTTGTCTAATGGATGATTTTTTTCTGACAATAAATAAACTTCTTCGCTAACTTGTTCTTCCAAGCTAATCCCTCCACATGATAGATACATTATTCATAAGGAGTCAAAGGTGTATCTCTGCAAATGTTATCCTCCATATAATTACAAATATATACAATAATTAACTAGAGGTCAATTACCGATCAGAAAATCTTTCCCTCAATGTTCAAGGGAATGTTGGAATTCACTGCCGTCTCGGGTTCCCGCGACGTTTCCCCATTACTGGGGAAGACGTTTCGGCCGGTTCCCATCCGGCCATCATCAGGCAGGGTACTTTCTTTGGCATTTTAACGATTTTGCTTTCCCAGACCCAAAGCCTCCTTCAAGCCGCTTTGCAGAATCTGTGAATAATTAAGCCCGGCCTCATCCGCTGCCTCTCGAAGCCATTTGGGAAGAGTGCAGTTTTTTGTAACCGACTTATTTGCTGCCTCATCGCGATACGGAGGCATATACACGTCGACGAACACAATCTTGTCGGACGGATCTTCGAATTCAATCTGTGCTGGAGTAGATGGAGCCGGCGGTACCTCTCCCCTTTCCTCCATTTCCAATAATAAATTAATCAGCATGTCTTTAGCGTCTTTGACAGCCGTGTGGATATCGGGAGCCAGAATCGCAGTCCCAGGAAAATCAGGGAAGTATAATCCATAGCCACCGTCTTCTCCCTGTTCTGCTACTACCGGATAAATATAGCGCGGCACTTGGGTTGCCAATTGGTTCACACTCCTTCATTTTATCTTTCACTTGTGGGAGGGGGTAAGGGAAACCCGGGGTTAGAATTTAACCCCGGAAGTCCGTTCTATGCTCTTCAGCGTCCCTTTCGGGACCATCTGGCCCATTGCGTGGATGCTTACGTCAGCATACCGCGTTGGGTCAGATGGGTGTATGTAGCGCTGGTGGCTTCCGCGCCCGCTGTGGTTCGGTGAAGCTATGAACCCTGCGGCCTTTAAGCCTTTGAGCACTTCCCTTACTGTGACTTGCTTCCCCACTCTCTCCCCTCCCTTCTGATATTATTATAACACGCATAATAATGCGCGTCAACATAAAACAAGCATAATAATGCGCGTCATTAATCATACCCGACTCCCCTGCGGCATTCCATTTTCATTTCGATCATCAGCACCGGACGTCCATAAGGCATTTCTTCTCGGTCCCATCGCTTAACATCTTCATGGCGGTATACGGTGATCGCATAAGGAATTTTGACGGCGTACCATTCAGCGACTTCTCCAGCTTGCCGTGGAGTGAGTTGGGGACGGTCGTATGAGCGCCAGCGGGTGGGTTCTTCCGGATCAAAGAATTGATCGACAAATTGCTGAAGGGTCGTTAATTCAATTTTCATATTTTCCCTCCTGACTATTGAATTACGAACGTTTATTCGTATATAATTCAAGAACAAACGTTCGAAAGGATGATGATTTATGACAGCAATACCGAAGCCGTCAACCAAACGAAAAACTGATGATCGCCCCAAATTGGATGAGTTTACTCAGCAGGAAATAGCCGAGCAGCTTCAAGAGGCAAAAGAGAATGACAAGCCAATTATCGTGATGGTCTGGAAGTATGGAACCGTCCAAGGGACGGTAGAGAAGCTTGACGGAGACAGACAACAGATTCACATTAAGCAGGGTCATGACGACATTGTAAAAGTTCCGTTCAGAGACATATTGAAGGTGGAGAACCCGGCCTTTTAGAGCCGAGTCCGTGACCATATTTTGACCATATTTGTGCCTGAAACCATCGGAATTAATCGTATAACAAAACGAAAAATTTCCTATTATAATGCGATTATCCGAACTATTCGGAACGCGATATTTAAGAACGTAAAAAGTACGGCCTCAAAGCCGCTCGTCGCGCTCCTCAGTTCTCGAAACGTTAATATTTTTTGTGCATCAACGAATTTCAGCCTCTGGCTCCTAAAGCCAGGGGTTTTTATGTTAGCATACTAAGTTCCTACAGCTCGATAACTGAATCGAATTTCTTTAACATTTATAGGGAAATGTTATTTTGCAATCTTTTAATGCTGAAATATCATTGACATCCCATGGGAAAGTTATATACTTATTTCATATTAACTTAGTTGGAATTTAAGCTAATGAAGTTTTATTTTGGGATGGAGGAATACGGAATGAATTTGCTTGAAAAAGAAGAGCTAATCAAAGTGAAGGCTGAAGAATTAGAGCATGCCACACCAGAGGAGATTATTCGCTGGGCGGTGGAAACTTTTCCAAATATAACTTTTGCCTGCAGCTTTGGAGCCGAAGACGTTGTGCTGGTTGATATGCTGCAGAAGGTGAGTCCATCTACCGATATTTTCTACCTGGATACGGATTTTCACTTTCAGGAAACCTATGAGACTAGAGATAAGATCGAAGCGAAATATAACTTGGAATTTGTACGGGTATCCCCGCAAATCACTCCAGAGGAGCAAGCTCAGCAGTATGGCGAGGAACTCTGGAAATCAGAACCGAACCAATGCTGCAATATCCGTAAGGTAGAACCTCTGACGCGTATTTTGTCCCAATACGATGCATGGATTACCGGTATTCGCCGCGACCAGGCCCCAACCCGCGCCAATGCGAAGAAGATCGAATATGATTATAAGTTTGGTCTGGTAAAATTCAACCCGATTGCGGACTGGACGAGCGAAGATGTATGGAATTATATCCGCAGCAACGATGTTATCTATAACCCGCTGCATGACCGCCACTTCCCGAGCATTGGATGCGAGCATTGCACACGCGCCGTTATGCCTGGCGAAGATCCGCGTGCGGGACGCTGGTCCGGTTCCGATAAGACGGAGTGCGGACTGCACAAGTAAGACATATTAATCGCAACAACAGAGAAGGGAAGAAAATAGATGACTGCAATCCTTCCGCATGGCGGAACGTTGATCAATCGGATAGCTGAGGGCGAGGAGAGAGAACGGCTGCTTAAGGAAGCGGCAGGATTCAAGAAGATTGCCATTAATACCTGGACAATCTCTGATTTGGATTTGATCGGTGTCGGCGCATTTTCACCGTTAACCGGTTTTCTGAATGAGGAGGACTATCATTCCGTAGTTAAGAATATGCGTCTTGCGAACGGTACGGTATGGAGCATTCCAATTACGCTGTCTCTAAGCGATGAGGAAGCCGCCGCATTGGCGATCGGTGAGAAAGTAGCCCTGGTCGGTGAAGAGGATGGAGTAATATACGGGCTTCTGGATGTCGAGAGCATTTACAGTGTCGATCAGCAGGTCGAAGCGCAGAATGTATTTAAGACAACCGATCCGGAGCACCCGGGCGTAAGCAAGCTTCTTGCCCGAAATGCAACCTATGTCGGCGGTTCGATTACCGTACTCAACCGTCCGCAGCCGGAGAAATTCGGAGAGTTTTATTTTGATCCGGCCAAGACCCGCGAAATTTTTGCGGAAAAAGGCTGGAGAACAGTTGTAGGCTTCCAGACCCGGAATCCCGTTCACCGCGCACATGAGTACATTCAAAAGTCTGCGATGGAGATTGTAGACGGATTGTTCCTGAACCCGCTGGTCGGTGAGACGAAGTCGGATGATGTGCCGGCAAATGTCCGCATGAAGAGTTACCTGGCCCTGCTCGAAAATTATTATCCGCAGACCCGGACGTTCCTTGGCGTATTCCCGGCAGCCATGCGTTATGCGGGCCCGCGTGAAGCGATTTTCCATGCCATGGTCCGTAAAAATTACGGCTGTACCCATTTTATCGTAGGCCGCGACCATGCCGGTGTAGGCGATTACTACGGCACGTATGAAGCGCAGGAGATTTTCTCCAACTTCACTGCTGATGAACTGGACATTACGCCGCTGTTCTTCGAGCACAGCTTCTTCTGCAAGAAGTGCGGAAATATGGCTTCGAGTAAGACATGCCCTCATACCAAAGAAGATCATGTAGCCTTGTCCGGCACCAAAGTTCGCGCTATGCTGCGTGAAGGAGTGTGCCCGCCGCCTGAATTCTCACGGCCGGAGGTTGCCCAAATTCTCATCGAAGGCATGAAGGAAGTTACAACCTCATAAAATCATGGATTAAAGGTACTATTTGACCCTCTTGTCCCATATAGATGAGTAGAATCTATCGGGACGAGGGGGTTTTTTATTATGTCCGGCCGTAAAGGTAAAAAGGTCTCGGTCTGGATCTCTTGGAGCGGCATAAAAAAGGGAATTTGGGGCATCGCCCTTATGGCCCTGCTGCTGGGCATTATTTCGTATGACATGCCTACCGCGAGAACGTGGAACTACTGGAGCCTGCCGCTGTCCGGTAAGGTCATTGCAATTGATGCGGGACATGGCGGTCCCGACGGAGGAGCAGTCAGCCGGGAAGGCTTGATTGAAAAAGACATTAATTTATCCGTCTCGCTCTATTTACGCGATTATCTGCAGCAGGCGGGCGCCGTCGTCATCATGACGCGTGAAGGCGATTATGATCTGGCCGGATCGGATACAAAGGGCTATTCTAAGCGCAAGACAGAAGACCTTAAACGGCGTGTCAGAACGATTGAGGATAAGAGAGCCGATCTTTTCATTAGCATACACATGAATAGCATCCCATCAAACCGCTGGAGCGGCGCTCAAGTCTTCTACTATCCGAATCATTCGGGTAATGAAGCTCTGGCAAGTCTTGTACAGGAAGAACTCCGGACAGTTCTTGCGAATACAGACCGAGTCGCGAAAACGGTAAAAACCGTGTACCTGCTGCAGGTGCTGCGAATGCCGTCTATCTTAGTTGAGGTGGGATTTCTGTCTCATCCGCAAGAGTCGGTTCTGCTCGGTGATGACCTATACCAACGGAAAGTGGCAACAAGCATTTACAGAGGCATTCTGCGGTATGAAGCGGGCGAACAGGCAAAGGACTACTCATCCCCTAAACGGTAATGCTATAATAGACAAACAAGATCCGGTCAATAAACTGCCGGCTACAGAACAGGGGTGTTTTCCAATGCTGTCCAGGGAACAAATACAAGAATTACTGCTGCCAATTACCGACCCGGAAACCGGAAAAAGCTTGGTAGAGCTGCAGTTGATCCGCGATATTATGATTAAGGAAGACCGTATTTCTTTATCATTGGTCTGTCTGGAAACAGATGAAACGAAGCGGATGGAGCTTGAGCAGGAGGTTAGGGATCGGCTGCGGGAAGGCGGCGCCGAGAATGTCCATATCCGTCTGAGGGACGCCACCGACCATGAGCGGTCTCTATTGAAACAGGGAGGCACAACCGAAGGTGAACAGAAGCTCAAAGGTCACGCGGCGGGTCTAGAAGGGCTTGAGCTGCTTAATGAGAACTCAGGTGTCCATTTCATTGCCATAGCGAGCGGCAAGGGAGGAGTCGGCAAATCGACGGTTACGGTTAATCTGGCTGCTGCTCTCGCGCGAAAAGGCAAAAAGGTCGGTCTGATCGATGCAGACATTTACGGTTTCAGCGTTCCGGACATGATGGGAATCGAGGAAGGGCCTGTCGCCCGAGACGGAACGATTATTCCTGTAGAGCGCTTCGGTGTGAAAGTGATGTCGATGGGCTTTTTTATCCGTGAAAATAATCCGGTAATTTGGCGCGGTCCGATGCTGGGCAAAATGCTGCGTCAATTCTTCAGCGATGTCGCTTGGGGAGAGCTTGATTATATGCTGCTGGACTTGCCTCCGGGAACGGGCGATGTGGCGCTTGACGTCCACCAGATGCTGCCGCAGAGTAAAGAAGTTATTGTGACCACTCCTCATGCTACAGCGGCGTTTGTGGCGGCGAGAGCGGGCTCTATGGCGCTGCAGACCGATCACGAAATTCTAGGGGTTATCGAAAATATGGCCTATTATCAATGCTCGGCCTGCGGCCAAAAAGATTATATCTTTGGTCGTGGCGGGGGAGCAAGACTGGCCGAAAATCTGCACACGGATTTGATCGGGCAAATTCCGCTTGGAGCGCCGGACAACCATGTCTCCGATCCCGATTTCTCGCCATCTGTGTATAAAGCAGGAACGGATACAGCTCGGTTATTCGACGAAATTGCAGACCGGGTCATCATCAAATGTGAATAAATGCTAAGAAGCCAGGCCCTATATAAGAGCGCCTGGCTTCTTAGTGAGCTCAAGTCCGTTATACTGTCTATATAAGATTCACCTTCGTTCATTTTTTGGCTATTGTCCGCCAGCTCCACTATCTCCGCCGCTTTCTCCGCCACCGCTACCCCCGCCTGAACTTCCCTTGCCGCCTCCTTTTTTCTCAGTTTTTGGCTGAAGCTCCTCATGAACGACCGATTTAAGCAGTGAAAGAACCTCCATTCGGAACAAAGGGTTTTGCATCGTTTCCTGCATGACGGTCATCGTCTGCTTCCGGTAATCCGGCGTTTTGGTAAGATCAAGGAACATTTTCATCATTTCGGGAGATTTCATAATTTGGGCAACCGATTTCTGGTAAGTCGGGTCTTTGATCAGTTGAAGGTGCAGCTGCTTGTTCTGGGAATTGATCGCTTTGGCAAAATCCCCGGCAAACCGCGGGTCCTTCATAATTTTCTCGATTTCCTTCTGATACTCGGGAGCTGTAATCGTATCCTTTACCGCCAGACGAATCTGCTCATTTGTCTGCGGGAGCATCTTCATGCTCATTGTACCGCTTCCGCCGCCTCCGCCAGCACCCCCGCTGGGTGTGGACATTGCTTCCTCAACCGCCTTTTTACCCTCTTCGCTTTTTAATATATCGACGACCATTGTCTTCATTTCCTTATAGCTAAACTGCTGTGAAGAAGAGCTGCTCTGCTCGCTTCCGCAGGCCGTCAAGACCAGAATTAGGCCAAGCACAATTCCACTATTCCGTAATACCGCCCGTCTCATTGGTGCCGTCCTCCTTTTTTGGGGATACTGATATGTAGTATGCCGTAGAGAAAACACATTTATGTTTGCGGCGGTCATGGTTTTTTGGCGGCAACCTTGGTAAAATAAATCTGTCACGGGGGTGAGCAGCCTGAATATAAAGAAATGGTTTCATCTGTTCTGGACAACACTGCTGATCGGTTCCGCAGGAGCTGTCGCAGCAGGGCTGGCGCTTCAGGGAATCAGCGGCGCCGTTCCCTTCACAAGCTTAACGGACACCTTTCTTTATGCGCTTATTTTATTTGGCTACGGGATGCTGGTAAGCGTCTACTCTCAGCTTGGCTTTTTTGCATACCTGATTCTGAACTATATGGGATTTGGCGTGTTTCCGCGAAAAATATGGCAGTACATACAGCTCGCTTTGGCAGTTATCGCCTTGTTCGATTTGTTTTTTCTGCGTTCGTTCGTCGGGGGAGAGCGGAGTCTGATATCCGATTTGACTCTTGGTTTTTCCATATTGTTTGCTGCCATCGCTGTTGCTTATTTCAAAGTGCGAGATACCAACGCTTCGGCCTGGATTCCGACGTTCTTCTTCATGACCGGTATTACAATTGTGGAAATGATCGGCGTGCTGCGGATTGGTGTGGATAATGCAACCTTATTTATAGTGGTTCCGTTGATTGCCTGTAATGCATTCCAGATTTTGAGACTTCACCGGATTTTGTGGCCGGCCGCCGGATCATCAGGATGAATACCCTAACTCCGTTGCTGAGGAATCAGGAAGCGGGGTTATTTGCGTACAGTGCGATTGAGTTTCGAAAGGTGGGGTTAAACATAAAAGAAAGACCTTGATACTTCTGGGAGGGGTATATATGAACATCGACCGCTATATGATAAAAGACACAGACGGCAAAATACTGCCCAAGCTCAACCCTGGCGAAACGGGAGACTTCACAAATAAAGAAGAGGCGGAGGCCCAAATGGGCGCTCTTAAGGAACGGCTTGCCGAACTGCAGGACATTTTTTTCGCTCAAAAGAAGCATGCGCTGCTGATTGTTCTTCAAGGGATGGATTCAAGCGGTAAGGACGGCACGGTAAAGCATGTTTTTTCGGGTATCAATCCGCAGGGCTTTACGGTGACCAGCTTCAAAAAGCCGACCCTGGATGAGTCGGCCCATGATTTTTTGTGGAGAGTGCATAAACAGACCCCGGCCAAAGGATATATATCGGCCTTTAACCGCTCCCATTATGAAGAGGTACTCGTACCCCGCGTTCATGGAGGTCAAGATAAAGCTGAGACCAAGCGGCGCTTTCGCCACATCCGGCACTTTGAAGAGATGCTGACGGAGGAGAACACGATTATCATTAAGCTGTTTCTTCATATCTCGAAAGACAAACAGCTGGAAAAAATCCAAGAACGGCTCCAAGACCCGACCAAGCATTGGAAGTTCGATGCGAGCGATCTCGAAGAACGGAAATATTGGGACGACTATCAGGAGGCTTACGAGGATATTTTTAAAGAGACTTCCAAAAGTAATGCGCCATGGTACTGGATTCCGGCCAATCACCGCTGGTTCCGCAACTATTTGGCATTGAATATCATAGTTAAGACATTGGAGAAGCTGAAGCTCACCTATCCCAAACTGAACACCCTGACTCCGGATATTTCCGAACTGATCTCCCCGCGCCATTAATCGGCCGAAAGTCCCTGCCCCAAAAAAGGATTACAGACCAGCAGCATCCTCCAGCCGATCACTGAGCCACGCCGAGTCTCTTACTTCCTTGCCCTCGGTACTGCCTTGGCTGATTAGCTCGGAGACAGTCACAAATTCATAGCCTTGACTGCGGAGGGCATCGATTATATGAGGAAGCGCCTCATGGGTTTGCTTGCAGGAGTCGCTGGCATGGAGCAGTATGATATCCCCGGGATGAGCTTTGGTAGTCACGCGCTTCACTATATTTTCTACGCCGATATTTTTCCAATCCAGCGAATCGGTATCCCATTGGATGACTTTATAGCCGAGGTCGTTTGCCACCTGCAGGACTCTTTTGTCAAAATCGCCGTTGGGCATGCGGATCAGCTTCGGTTCTTTCCCGGTTAATTCATTCAGAATCGTACCTGCCGTCGTAATCTGATTTCGAATTTCCTCGCTGCTCAGCGAGCTGTAATTGACGTGTTTGTGGCCGTGGCTGCCAATCTCATACCCTGCATTTTTTATGTTCGCCACAATGTCCTGATGTGTCTTGCTCCATGGGGAAGACAGGAAGAACGTAGCCTTGTCGACTTTCTTGTCCTCCAGCACCTTGAGAATCGGCCCCGGACGTTTCTCGCCCCAACTGATATCAAAGGTCAGAGCGATCAGCTTTTTCTCCGTAGGTACACTGTAAATGGCGGAAGGGGGCGATTCGGAAAAGACGGTAATATTGCCACGCTCTACATAAACGACTCCGGCAGCAAGCAGAGCAGCGGCGCAAATGTAGAAGAAACGCTTTATTTTTTTGCCGCTGAATACATAGAAGGAATTCATTCACTCAAGACTCCTCTCCCATACGAAAGCTTGTTTGTTCTAAATGTATGCTCGTACGGAAAGGTTATGACTTAGTATAAAACGAAACTCCCAGGAGGTAAGACATGTTCTCTATATTTACGTTTGGCCGTGATATCTACACAATACGCAAGGCGCTCTTGTTCTCATGTCTGTTGTTCATAGTCGGCATTGCAGCCGGATGGATTGGAACGGGCAGTCTGGAGCGGCTTCTGATGCAGCAGCTGCAGGGACTGGGCAGCATTAGCGAAAAATTACGGGAATCGTCCTATCCGCAGTTGAGCTTTTTTGTGTTTATCTTTTTGAACAATAGCATTAAAGGCGTTCTGATTATTTTTCTGGGAGCTTTGTTCGGCATTCTTCCGGCCATCTTTCTCTTGATCAACGGGGCAGTCATCGGTTATTTAGTGCACACATTTGTGCTTCAGGGAAGGGATGTATTTGAACTGATTGTCAAGGGGCTGCTGCCGCATGGGATTATTGAAATCCCCGCCATCATTATAGCCTGTGCTTTCGGACTTCAGTTTGGCGCCAAAGCGGCGGCAAGCATGGTGAGAAGAACCCGGAGCGGGGGAGATTGGCCATCTTTTATGCGCCAGACGCTGACGGCGTCCATTTGGATCGTTATATTGCTGCTCATTGCAGCGGTCATTGAGAGCACGGTTACTTTTGCGCTCTTATCATAATATTTCGAAAAATTGCACATACCATTAAAACGCAAAAACGCAAATTTGGGGTAATGAACAGTATAAATAAATAATCAGTTTTTATAGGAAATAAATATAATTATGGTTATTATTTGGACACTTCGGTTAATCTAGTGTAAGCGGTAGTTCAAGCCGAATCTCCAGTTTAATCAGAATAAATAAAGGAGGCCAAGCAGATGTTGGGTATGTTGTTCAACGAAAAAGAATGCAAAGAACTGGACTATGTCTTGCGTAAAGAATTGGACGAAATGCTGCTCGACTTAAGCGATCAACGATTGGATCAAAATATCAGGCATGCTATTGCTAACAGATACAAGACTGTTTTTCGCATGTACGCCCGTTTCGCGCCGCAAAAGGAACTTTCCAAATACGCTTGGGGCGGCCGCTCATCCCAAATCAAGCATTAATAAAAAGCGGATGCTTCATAAATAAAAAAAGGGTTGACTAAAGAGGAAGCGTCGTGATAAATTATATCTCGCGCTCCTTTTTGTTATGTTAAGAAGGCGCAGGCAAGAAAAATTGAGAAAAACTTTTTTCGAAAAAGTACTTGCCAAACAGATAGACAATGTGATATATTATAAAGGTCGCCGCGTGAGACGCAGCGATGCACTGAAAGAGATATTGATCTTTGAAAACTGAACAACGAGTGAGTGGGA
>NZ_ASSD01000257.1 GCF_000520715.1 Paenibacillus zanthoxyli JH29 | reverse complement strand
CCATTCGGTATATGGAGAAGCTGCCGGTCAAATCATGACCGGCGGCTTCAAATAGTCGCTGTATAGCTCGCTGCGGAGCGGTGAGGCGAATGCCGCAGCATAGGCGGCGGACGCCTGAAGATCCCGTTCCAAATGCGGATGGGAGCAAAGCGCCGACCGTGTGATAACGGGCAGGGTGGCGCTTTGCTTCATTTTTTTGAGCAGGGAGCGGCCGCTTTTCCGAAATCCGAGCACCCGGATATAGCCCGGCCCTTGCGACAGCACGCCGGAAGAGAATTCTTCCTTGCCGTGATTCAGCAGAATATGCAGAAGCATCCGCTGAAGGCGTGTGCGGGTGTAGCGTTTGCTCTTCAAGGCTGACAGCAGGCCGCTAACGGTGAACTGCTCAAGCTCCGGCAGAACCCGCAGCAGACGATGCTCCAGTCCCTCGCTCACATCCAGCAGACCGCCAAGCTCGGCGGCTGAGCGGGTGGAGAGAAGGTGCAGCAGCGGAGAGCGGAAGCTCTCCCAGTCCAGCGGCCTGCGGCCTTCCTGCTGCTCGCGCCGAAGGATGTTAAGACTGTACTCCGGTATATAGTCTGCGGGGGAACCGCCCATACGCAGCAGTCCGCGCAGCGCTGTCGCACTGGCAATGGCAGTACCGGTACGAAGCGGCTCATGAAAGCCCGC
>NZ_ASSD01000256.1 GCF_000520715.1 Paenibacillus zanthoxyli JH29 | reverse complement strand
GCGAAAAGCCGGCAACGGCACAGGCTGGCCCGCCCATTTGATGTATTACGAAGACCTGCCTTATCTATGCTTTAATAATGACTTGACCTGGAAAACCGAGCTCGCTGCGGGATTAAGCGAAAGACCCGTCAAGCTGCGGCGAAGCAACCTGATTGCCAAATTAAATGCTTCTTTGAAATATAGTTCGCAAATCAGCCTGCTGTGGACATCGAGATTCAGCATGCTGAGGCAAATGGCGCAGCATGCAAGAGGAGCGGCTCGCCAAGCAAAGCGGCAAGGCTCTGAAGGCTGCGATTATTTCTTCAGAGTTTACGCGACGGATGCCCAAGTCTCGGTACCTCTTAGCGAGAGAGGGACATAAGGCGCTAGACCGCTTCACCTGCAACCATTGCGGCCAGATCAGATACCTTTAGCGGGCTTCTGTCGATCTGGCCCAGGAGCTCATCCGGCAGCTCAGTCCCATAAGAGGTTTCCAATTCCACAACCAAATCAACGACCTGTATCGACTCCAGTCTGAGCCACACATCGCGCAGCAGCGTGTCTGCCGTAATGACCGCATCTTCAGGCGAAGACCCCGGGGAGGCCGATATTTTTTGCTCAATCCGTTGAATAATTTGCCCGGCAATATCTTGCTTGCTCATGCCTCTCACTCCTTCCCTCATAATATAGCAATTAGACTATTACTAGATTGGATAACAAGCTTTCAATTTGCTCTCCTTCCTCATTTCTAATTTTTCTTATATTTGTAATAATTTTGTCGATAATTGACGATTGCTCCGTCTTCATGTACTTAATAAGCAGATTTCGGCATAGGAAGGCATCATTTTCTATACTTTGGTAACGCTCTGCAAGATTAGTCCCCGGCTTCAAATAGCCGTACTGCTCCAGGAAGGGAATCCGGCGCAGCATGAGCGCTTTATGGTCACAGAGCACATGAAACGGCCGGTAATCGGCTCCCTGCTCTTTATTCTGAATCTTGATAAGATTCTCAATCAATTGGTCATAGACTCCCAGTCCGTATACGCAAGGATTTGTCTTGTGAGTCATTTCCCTGCTCTTCTCAAAGCAGTTATGCCCCGTTAAAAAGCCCTCAAGCTGCGCCGCCACATTCGATATATTGAACTCATAGCCCAGGGAGTCATCGAAGCTAATTAAAGACAAGCCGCCTTTGCCGGAAAAGAGCCAATCCTCGTCCCCTTCTATAGCGTGGTACGCCTTCTCCAATTGCTCGAACGGAACCTCCGCGAAAGAATACTTGCCGGTAAACGTGAAATCAGCCGCATGGAACACTTGGCGCTCCAGATCATATCCGTAAATAAACAAATCATGCGGCAGCGAGTCATGTCCCTCTATAAAGAAGGCCTGATCGAACACGCCGTATATGTAATTGTTCAGATTGATGCAGTCCACAATAAAGGCGCAAATGTCCTCATTGATAAAACGCACCGTTTCCCGCTTCAAATGCTGATGAAACAGCCATGGACAGTATTCGAATACGGGGGTCCGGAAAAAATCCACAAACGCGCTGATCCGACCCGGATTCGTAGTAAGCTGAAGCTGAATAAAGTGATTCATAATCCAGGGTTCCGTTTCCGGATAATTGCCTAGCACCGCAAAAGAATTCGCCACCCATTGCCATGAAGTAATGATTGGATACTGCATCGGTAAAATTATTGAACTGCTCATGCGATCCTCCTTTTTAGTTTTTTCAGTTGACGGCCGAGTTGTAATGACTGGTAATCAAGTTCTACTATACCATATAAATCCAAGGAAATAATATATATATTTTATATTTTTTTCAGGAAATATCAGCAAAGATAGACAAAGAGCATTCCCGTTGAAAACGTTTTCATTTAATTGTAAAAAAGGAGGTCTGCCGGCTACTGGCATCAGAAACACCTGGTAATGACGCCGGCAGAAGGAGTGAGGTTAGACGTTCATAGTTCAAGCTGGCTGCGGCGGTTAAAAAATGTCCGGTACCCGAGCTGTACAAACAGGATAACGGATAACGATACGCTCCCGACAATACCCAGCATAATCGCAATCTGGTATTCGACGGCCACGATTGGCGATGTCCCGGACAAGATTTGTCCTGTCATCATTCCGGGTAAGAATACGATGCCCATGCCGACCATCGAATTTATGGTGGGCAGCATAGCGGAATCGAAGGACTGATTGACAATCTCCCGCGCTGCCATTCTTGGTGTGGCTCCGAGCATGAGCGCCGCTTCCACCTTATCTTTTTGGCCGTGCATGCCTTCGATCAAGGAATTCACGCCTAACGCGACCCCTGTCATCGAATTGCCGACGATCATCCCGGCTATCGGAATAACATATCTCGGTTCGTACCAAGGAGCGAGCTGCAAGACAATGAAAATAAAATAGACAAGGCTGACCAAAATACCGGAGGTCATCGACAAAGCAATGCTTTGCTTCAAAGCCTTGGACAGCTTCCTTTTTGTCCCGTTAATAACCGTCCGAATGGAGAAAGCAAGCATAATCGCCACAAGCAGCAAGGTATACGCCGGATGGGCGTTCCCAAATACGTACACCAGCAAGTACCCGACGAGAATGAGCTGCAAAGTCATACGAACCGCCCCGATCAATATTTCCTTTTCACGCGGGATGCCTTTAATTCTAACGATTACAATCAGCAGAATCACGAACAAATAGGCTGCGGCCAGCTGCCAAAATAATAAATCAATGGTTCCATTCACTGTATACCCCTCCCGTTCTCCCGCGGCGTCCCGTCCCATCTTTCATTTCAATAACAAAATCGGCATATGTATCGGCAATGTGACGTGAATGCGTAATCATGACGAGTGTTTTTCCGTTTTCACGCATGAATGCTGTCAATCTCTGCATTACTGTATCTGCAGTGTCTTCATCCAGCGCAGAAGTCGGTTCATCCAGAAGGAGCACCATCGGATTCATCACAATAGCCCTCGCAAGGGCTAAGCGCTGTTTTTCCCCACCGGACAGCTCCTCCGCATTTTGTTCCAGATCTTTCTCCAGACAGGCGAGATGAAGCGCCTCCTTCAATCGTTCATCAGATGCTTCAGGCTTACCGGCAAAAGACAATCCGATCTGCAGGTTATCTCTTATCGTCCCTTTGAACGTGATCGTGGCCTGCGGCACCATCACCGCTTCTCTCCTCCACGGGATGGGGTCCAGCTCGCTTGAAAGTCGTTGATTCAGCCAAATCTCGCCTTCATCCGGGCTGTCCAACTGATTTAGCAGCCGAAGCAAGGTTGTCTTTCCGCTGCCGCTCTCCCCTACAATGCAGGTTATTCTCTTTGCAGGTATCGTTAAGTCTGTGATGGACAGAATCCCTTTGGCTTTTACTCCCTTTAACCGGAACATCGTCACGCACTCCTTTGGCCTTATACTCATTTTTTACCGAATCGAAATTCAATATTGATGGTACTCAAATAGCCGCGAAGCGTCAAACCTTGCAAAAGGGATAAGGGGATTCATCAACGGACTGACTTTGACTTCGCTCGTATATTAACAAAGACAAAGCAAAAAAGTAAAAATAAGAAAATCATAATCCCTACAATTTCAAAATTAAGCTCCGCCCAAGGATTAAAGTAGATGAATGCCTGATAGAAAGAAACACCATAGGCGAGCGCAACAATCACCCATCCAATGATTCTTGATGCCGATTGCCCCAAGCTGCTTGTTTGGTTCATCATTTTAAACGCGATTAGAGAATCGATAGTATCGGTAATCATCATTCCGAGCATGAAAATAAGTCCCAGAACTAAAGGCATGTACTTGAATGAATTGCCGGCTGCAAGTGCCCAGATGGACGTTTGACTAATGGTCTCGGCAGCCAGTGCGAAGATGCCACCCACTAAAATAATTAAAAATGGATTTGTGGTTCCCCTCGAAACTTTCGAAATAAGGTTCCCTTTGATTCCCTTTAGTTGAAACTCTTCGTTTTTAAATTTGGAACGCAGCAGATGATAAATATTCATTGTGCCAATTAAAAACAGGGATATAATCGATACCCAAGTTGCAAAGGCGTCAAAATATTCGGGAAATCTAAAATTTTGGGCAAACATTCCGAGAATTGTCGCTATACCGGTCACAACCGCTCCATGGCCGAATGAAAACAGTGTACCTACCCAGCGGGTAATCGGGCTGCCCACTCGCCAATTGTAACGGGTTTGTCCATCAATAAAAGCTAAATGATCCGCATCCAATCCATGACGAAGGCCGAGCACAAAAACAAGAAGTATAAGCGATATCGTTGACATTGACGGTTTCCTCTCTCTTAATCCGATTTTTACACGCAAAAAAAGCCCCGGGTAACCTTTGCAGATTCGGGACTTGCCAATGGGACCGTTAATAAACGTCAACTTAAGCAGAGCTAAATTGCGAGTTCATGTCTCGTCACCACTCCTTTTCTCCGAAGGCATCTTGGTGTGCAATCCAGGTAGGTCTTCTGGCTTCCGGATCATCGCCTGCCTTCTGTCTTCCCCAGACATACTGAGTGACATAAAAGAAGGAGGCTCCTCGGTTACAGCGGCGGGACCGCTCGGGATTTACACCCGATTCCCTGTTACCCCTTGATCTCGCAAGGGCACCTGGTTGCAATATATGAAATTTCTTTGATTTTAATGCTTATAACTTTGATTATCAATAGTTTTTGTTCAGGTTGTGACCAGTCCCAAGCAGCACTGCTTATATTTCTTGCCGCTGCCGCAGGCACAAGGGTCGTTGCGTTCCGGCAGTTTTCCTTTCAGGTGATACCGCACGTTCTGGCGGAACAGGTTGCTTCTGACGCTGGCTCCAAGCTGCTTCATCCGCTCGTCCGCATACGCATAAATCTCCTTGTAGCTGGCGCAAAAATAATCCCGGCCTCTGGCCTCAAGCTCCGCTCCCCTGTCGCCACGTTGCCGATTTTCCATTCCGGAGAAATGTAAAAGTCGCACGGATAGGCGTCTCCATTTTGCTCGAGAATAATCGTTGTTGGACACTCGGCCCTATGAATGCACAGCTCCGCCTCCCGGTTCGTATAACCGGCCAGCATGTTGTCAAAAAAACATACGGAAACCTGCGGGTTCCCTCCGTTATACCAATAATCGAAGGCTTCCCGCAAAAACCGGCCGTATTCCGCAGGCGTAATATCGTAAACGCCCGGCTTGTCCGGCTCCTGGGACCGGAAATCCATGCACGGAATGAACTGCACGTAGCTGAATCCTTCTTGTGCAAAGAAAGCCATAATCTCCGCAGCATGTCCCACGTTGCCTTTGTGAATCACAGACAAAATGTTGAAATCCACGTTATGCCGCCGTAGATGCTCGATCCCTTTCATTACCCGGTGAAAGCTGCCCTGCCCGCGCGAGTCCACCCGCCGCGCATCATGAATATCCTCTGGACCGTCCAGCTGACACCGACCAGAAAATTGTATTTTTTAAAAAAAGCCGCCCAGCGGTCGTTAATCAGCGTTCCGTTCGTTTGAATGGAATTGCCGATGCTCGTCCCCTTCGGCGCGTAGCGAGCCTGAAGCGACACGGCCTCTTCGAAGAACTCCATACCCGCCAGCAGCGGCTCTCCTCCCTGCCAGGCAAAAGAAGCCGCTCCCTGCGCCCGGGCCATATATTCCTTAATGAATTTTTCCAGAATGGCGGAATCAATCCGGTTGATCTTCGGTCCCGGCTTGCCGCCGCATGTGCTGTAATAGCAGTAATCGCAGGCCAGGTTGCAATCCTCCGAAACCGTCTTCCACATCACACCTACATGCCGATGCTCCAGCGTTGCTACACCGCAGCCCATTGTTTCTCACCCTCCTCATCTCTCTAGCTTCTCTTATATACTTTATCTTAATAAAGAGACGTATTCCATAGATTCATGGAAGACGTCTCCGGTGTTCAGTTTACAGTTGAGCGGCAATCGGTGATAATGAACCTCCGTCGCTCATTTCTTAGCGTATGTTTTCCGCGTCTTGTTGGCGGTACCCCAAATCCGGTTCGGACGATGGGGCCTGAATCGTCCAGGTGTCAAAATTGTATTCGATGATCTCTCCACCTTGCCCAAGCGTCAAGATCGGGCTCCCCACCTCCTGATGCATATACGGATTGTCGATCAGCGGCCAGGAGGTATAATCGACGGGTTCCCCGTTAACGCTCCGTTTGCCGTTAAAGGTTAAGCTTAACGTATCTCCGCCAAGCGACGTATAAACGACGGTAGGATTCGCGTCCTCCAACCTGGTAGCGTCAACCGAAGTGCCGGATTTGATTGCCTCCACGAAGCGGGCCAGCTCGCATGCCCGGCGCTCATCCGCCGTCTTGCCGACATCCTCCGCTTGCGCGTAGTCTTTCGGATCGGCCGTCTCCACAATCACCGCATTTTTGAGACCATCGCTGCGAATTACGGGAACCGCAAGCGGGCCGACGGTCTCTTCAAACCAGCCGTAAGGCTTGATGATTTTGACCCCCAGCAGCACGTTTCCTTCATGGGCAAAGATCCAGCCGCTCGAATCCTCCAAGGTGTCAATAACGCCGGTAGGCAGCGGGCCCGTGATATAGGGCTTCAGATCGTTCGCCGGAATATTGGTGACGGCCAGCAGCGTCCCCTCATGCTGCAGCACCTGCTCATAAGGTGTGGCCCCCGACTTCAGGGCGCCGTTCTTCGGATGAGAAACATAGAACGTGCTGAAGGCCTCCTCCGATTGCCATCGGACGAACCAGCGGCGCATCTGATCCGACCAGCCC
>NZ_ASSD01000255.1 GCF_000520715.1 Paenibacillus zanthoxyli JH29 | reverse complement strand
CCAGCCGGTATGGTTCCGCCGCTTGGAATTGCGCTGTCCACTGTGCTTGCGAAGAGAAAGTACACGGCTGCTGAAAAAGAAGCGGGGAAAGCCTGCTGGGCCTTGGGCGCATCCTTCATTACTGAAGGCGCCATCCCGTTCGCTGCGACCGATCCTCTCCGGGTCATCCCGTCCATCATGGCCGGTTCCGCAGTGGCCGGCGGCCTGTCGATGGTGTTTGGAGCTGGACTTGCCGTTCCGCACGGCGGCGTATGGGTGCTGTTGATTCCGAATGTCGTTACCCAACTGGTGCCATATATCATTGCCATTTTGGCAGGTACAGCGGTTACGGCGGGTATCCTTTCTTTTGTTAAGAAAAATGTAAGTGAGATTAGCGGTTCAAAAGTACAATACGAAAACGTTCAGGGGGAATTGAAATTATGAGTAAGTTGAATTGGGCCATTATCGGCCCGGGCTGGGCAGCATCGGATTTTGTGAAAGCGATCAAAACGGTAAATGGAAGTGTCTACGCCGTAGCAGGAATATCCCAGGAAGAGGCGCAGGCTTTTGCCGATAAGAATCAAGTCGAGAAAGCCTTCGGCGATTATACAGAGATGTTAAAGGATGAAGCGATCGACGTTGTCTACATCTCCACCCCCCACAATCTGCACCACAAGTTTATTATGGAGAGCCTGAAGCATGGCAAGCATGTGATCAGCGAAAAGGCGATTACAGTGAACAGCGAGCAGCTCACCGAGATTATCGCATTGGCCGAAGAGAAGAACCTGGTCGTTGCCGAAGCGATGACGCTGTATTATATGCCTTTATATAAAAAACTGCGGGAGATCCTGGATTCAGGACAGCTCGGCAAGCTAAAAATGATTCAGGTATCCTTCGGAAGCCGCAAGGAATACGATGTGAAGAACCGCTTTTTCAGCAAAGATCTGGCCGGGGGAGCGCTTCTCGATATCGGAACCTATGCGCTGTCCTTCACCCGCTTCTTCCTGTCCCAGCAGCCGCATGAAGTTCTGACGACGGTGAAAACATTCGAAACCGGGGTGGATGAGCAGTCCAGAATTATCCTGAAAAATGACGCGGACGAGATGGCGGTCATCTCGCTGACCATGCGGGCTAAAATGCCGAAGCGCGGCGTAGTTGCGGGAGAGCTTGGGTTCATCACCGTGGACAACTTCCCAAGAGCGGATAAAGCCACCATTACTTATACGGACGGCAGAGTGGAACATATTGAAGCCGGGGAGACGGCCAAAGCACTGACATACGAAGTCGAAGATATGCAGAATTTCATTCAGAACAAAAAGAATACCGCAACGCTGTATCTGTCCAACGATATTATGGCTCTAATGACCAATGTCCGTAACCAATGGGGCATTAAATATCCATTCGAGTAATCGCACACAAAAGACCGAGTCCCGGCAGAACGCTGGGTTCGGTTTTTTTGTTGTATGACCAAAAGGATTGATAAACGCCCTGGCCACGTGATACGGTTTAAGCTACTGCATTTAATCCCCTATTATTGGAGGTATGAATATGAAGCTCTATCAAATGTCATCACGGCCTAACGGCACGGATCGGCTGGCGAGCTTTCTGAAAGACAACTTTGTCTGTATCGGCTGGCCGGGAATCGGCGATCTGGAGCATACGGGCAGTGAGGAACTGCGGGAGAGATTCGCTGCCGTATACGGCAACGAGTTAGCCGATGCAGACGCAGCGATGGCTGGGGTCGAGCTCTTTGTGTACGGGATGGAGGACGGCGATTACGTGCTGGTTGCTGCTGAAGACGGAGGATATGTGTATCTGGGCGACCTGGGCGATTATTTCTATGACGAACGATATGATAACGAGCAGGATGGAATGTGCCACCGCAGGGGCGTTACCTGGCTGAGCCGTATTCCCCGGAACGAACTGAGTCCCGCCTTACGGGAATGGTTGAATGAGGGCGCGGCTGTTTCGGTTTACCCCCTGCCGGCCGAAGAGGCCGGGCTGGACCGCTGGCTTAACCCAACAACCGAACCGCAAATATCCCGGACGGAACGGGTTAGGGTGGATAACAAGACGATTGAAGAGGCGCTGGAGGTTCTGAAATCGGCGCTTCGCAGCGAAGACCCGGAACGGCGGGAAAGAGCGGCAGCGGCGATTCTCGGATATGCCAGGGGGCAGTATTGAGAGAAAGCGGACAAGCGGCGCAGGGACTTATCATAGGCGGAAATGACCTATCGGCGATTCACGCCTCTTTTTCAGCGTAACTGCAAGCCAAGCATCTCCGTGCAGGTGTACACTACTCGCCGTCTCTCTTAAACGCTTTCAGGCACTCCTTGCAAATGCAAGCTTTGCCGAGGTACTCACTCGGAATCCGTTTATATATCTCCTGCGGAAAAATTTCGTTCATGCACCAGCACTCTTCATGGGAGCGGCCCGCCGCGCCCGCGCAGCCATTGGCTTTTCCGCACAAAGGACAGGTTCCCGCAGACTGTGCTGCTGGTTTTGCTTGATCCGTCATCTGGAATTACCCCACCTTTTTAAGGATATAAAAATTATCAAAAAGATTTCCGGTGTCAGTATAATCGTAATACAGTAGAGATAGCAACTGTTGGGCGAAGAATTGTGAAACGTAGGAGGACGTTCTAATAACTCCAATGTGCAGCAAAACTCCAAGAAGCATTAAACACTCTCATTTATCGGCTCTAGCTCCTTTTTTGTTCCAGCCATTTCATTTACGAACGCAGCTCCCAAAATCAATATTCCTCCGAATATTTGTAAAAGAGTCATTTTCTCATGCAGGAAAATACTTGACATTAGGATGGCTGAAATCGGGTCGATATAACTGAAGGCGGCAATGGTTTGACTCTTCAATTTACGCAGGGCTGAAAAATAAATGAGGTATGCAGCACCCGTATGTATAACTCCCACGATGATAAGCAGTTCTATGGATGTGCCGGAAGCTGTAGATATTTGAAATCCGTCGTTGGTCAGCACATACGGAATCAATGAAAGGGCTGAAATGAACAGCTGCATGAAGGAACTCTCGATCCCTGAGATGTTTTTTAAAAATTTATTGAGCATGACAACAATAGCATAAAAAGCCGCTGCCGTTAAACCGTACCCGATTCCAAGAATATGATTTGTTCCAGCCGCGCAGCCGCCTGTTCCGACGATACAAAACATCCCTGCCATTGCAGACAGGATACATAGGACATTGATCAGCTTTAAGCGTTCTTTGAGGATCAGCGGGGATAAGAACATCACGAAGATTGGCGCAAAATAGTAGCATATCGTCGCATTTGAAATCGTCGTGTAATGGTAGGCTTGAAACAAGAAAATCCAGTTCATTCCGAGTGCGATTCCGGATGCAACTAACAGCCATAGATTAGGGCGGATTCTTTTCCATGAAAGCCTTTGTGTAAACACGAAGCTGGCAGCGAATAACAGGAGGCTTCCGACTAAACCTCTCACTAGCGCAATCTGACTGGCGGTAAATGGGATATTCCGCACAAACAAACCTATACTGCCGAATATCAGCATGGAAATGATGAAACTGACTTTAGCTTTACTCATAATAGTGATCCTCTCTTACAAAATCAATATTTTCTGCGCAAAAATGAAGCGCCCCGGTATAAGATTAGATGAAGAGGGCAACCCTTGCTTTAATTAGTCTCCGTTTCGTAAAATATATTGTACAATCGTTAGTTATAACTGTCAAACCTAGAAGGAGTAATTATGAATTTAAATGAAGTCATTTCCATGAATTTAAAAAATCTGAGGCTCGAACGAAATCTAAGCCTGGGTCAATTGTCTGAACTATCCGGTGTAAGCAAAGTGATGCTATCTCAAATAGAAAAAGGCGAGTCAAGTCCCACCATCAATACCATTTGGAAAATTGCCAGTGGCTTGAAAGTGCCATACACCAAATTGATCGATGAAGCCATTGATCACGCCGTTGTGATCCATAAATCCGATACGAAGATGCAATCCGAGAATAATGACTCCTTTCGTTCCTATTGCTACTATGCGAATAATCCGATTCGGGATTTTGAATTGTTTAAAGTGGAGATGGAACCGCACGCTACAAAAGAATCGGATGGTCATTCCCCCAAGACACAAGAGTATATTTTGGTGCTGCGGGGAGAATTAACGCTGAAAGTAAACGCTCAAGAATATGTATTACAAGAAGGCGATTCCATTTACTTTGACTGCACTTCCCCTCACTCTTTTTCCAATAATCAAGAAACTCTCCTGGAGTTTACGGATATTATTTACTATTCTTGAGGCTGACGGGTACCGTTGAGGGGAGGTTCACGGTATTATAGGACCGGTTAGGGAAGGAGCGCTGTCCCTCAAGAGTTTGAAGGGCTTGGCGGACGCAAGTTGATCAAAATACGTGAAGGGATGTACCGGAGTATGAGATGCTGGCCGGCTGCCCGCTCAGTCCTCTAAAGAGCTGTGATTAGTAAAAGCTCTTGCGGCTTAGTTGCCTGTGGGAGTTTTTTTGTATATCTCGAATACTATTAAACCTTCATTCAATACTTTTTCCACCACTATTGGTAGGTGCGGGCCTTTTTCGATTCTTGTAACAAAACTTAAATGCTCGATTGCTATTAGAATATGTTCTGGTGCAATAGAGTCACAGTGATCCCGAATCCACCTACGGAAAATTATCCAATCAATATTTGAGCAATAAATATTTAAAATTCAAAATAATGTACCAATTTATCAAGTGATTAGAAAATACATCAATATACAAAAAAATATATATGTAAACCATTAATGCAAATTTCGATCAATTGTAACAAATTCTCTTATAAATATATTTTAAAAATGGGAAAATATAACATACGGGCTTCAAGAGGACAAGATTAATATTAACTATATAAAAGACGCTCTATGCAAGGTTAATCTCGAATATTTGATAGAACAAACAGATGGACTCAAGTCAACTGTGGATAAAAACATACTATCTAAAGGAGAAAAGCAAAGACTTGAACTCGCAAGAATCATTCTTCTGAAACCTGAACTAATCATATTAGATGAGCCGACTTCAGGATTAGATGAACTTACAGAAAGATTGGTATGGAATAATTTAAGAACGGAGTGCAATGAATCAACGATTCTTTTCACAACGCATAAAAAAGAACTGATTTCTAAAAATGACCGAGTGCTTGTAATGAAAAAAGGGATTTTATACGAACAAGTGGAGTTAGAATTAGCATGAATAATTGACTTGTTTACAACAATTACAAAATAAACGAGTTATTAATTCTCACACAATTACTTATCATTAATGAGGAAAAAATGAGAAAAATAAATTTAGAATCCAATAACTATCTTATAATATTAAATTTACTTTTTTTACTATTTCTATCTTCTTGTTCATGGAAAGAAGGAGTGACATTAAGGTGGGAACCTGATTTAAAATATGTAAAGCAAGAAATGATGCAAAAAGAAATAAGCCTTAAGATAAATCATGAACTTTCGATTACATTTGGTGAAAAGATGGATCGGATTATAGAAGATTTACCGAAATATGAGAACGATGATCAAGTTAAAATTGAGCTATCAAAAGCGGTAGCTTCTATAGGACAATTGCACACTAGCCTAGAATTGGGAAATGAAGATGTCCTTCCTTTCATACTATACATGTCTCAGGACAAGTTATACGTTATTGACACTCTTCAACAATACTCTTATATTCTTTTTGCAGAACTCACAGAAATTAATCATCAACCTGTCGAAAGGATAGTAAAACAATTAAAAGATGTTGTTTCAAGAGATAATGAGCAGGGGTTATTTGTAGAAATCCCTTCTCATATTGTGAGATATTCTATTCTTCATGGACTTGGAGTAATTGAAGATCATGATAAAATTCCAGTGACATTTCTTTTAGAAGACGGCTCTAAAACTAGTATTAGTGTCCCTTTGGTGTATCAAGGTGATTCTACAATTCGTTTGATAAACCCGTATAAAGAAAACTTGTTCTATAAAAAACTCGGAGACACTAATTATGAATATAAATATCTCCCAAGAGAAAATACTCTCTATGCTGCTTACAATAGTTGCTATACTGATCCAAATTATAGTATAGAACAATATTCTCGGGATATTGTAAGAACTATAAATCATTTTCCTGTGAAAAAAATAATTATTGATTTGAGAAATAATAGAGGTGGGAATTCGGATGTAATTCAACCTTTAGTTAAAGAACTGTCAGAGCTTCCGAAAATTAAAAATAATATTATTGTTCTAATTGGTCGTTATACCGCTTCTTCAGCCATGGCAAATGCAATAGAACTTCGTTCAACACTAAATGCAATTTTAATTGGAGAACCAGCGAATGGTGACCCGAATAAGCCTGGTGATATTTTGTCATTTAGGTTGCATGAGAGTGGCCTAACAGTTAATTACTCTACTAAGGAGTTCCATTTGTTAGAAACAAAGGAAAAGGCTCTTAACCCGGACATTCTTGTGAATCTAACAATATCGGACATTCGAAAAGGTGTTGATCCTGTATTAACAAAAGCACTTGAATATACATTTAATTAGTAAACGCCCATGCCGCTAACGCTGCGCCATCAGATCATGGAATAAAGTTGTTTTAGGATTTAATAGAGAGCTATGCTAATAATTGATATATGAGCATTTTGCATTAATCTGAGCCATTGCTCGGCAAGGAGATTTTGAGCATAAACCCCATGAAGCACGCGGACAACGGACCACAGCCGGAACGATATTTCTGATCTTCAAGTACGAATGTGCTTTTCTAACTAGTTCGAAGATCCTAGCACGTTGCCTGAAGGGACAGCTCGTTATGCCAATTTAATAATCAGGAGCGACCTCATGAATCTTTTGGGTGGAGCCAACCCCGATCAGTTCTATAACTAAAAAAACCGCAAACCCAAATAACCAACGGCCTAAGCAATGAGAAGAGTCTATATCTGCTCCAGTACGCGCATATTCCTATTGACTCGGCTGCCTTTGGAGCGAAGAAGCGATTTTTATCTAATGGAATTCTATTAATACAGAATGTAACTAATTGATCAGCAGTCCCAATTCACAGTCATCCTGAAAAGGAGTTGATTTGCTTTGGCTGGAAACGATCAAGCTATCAAATGGTACACCGAAACGATGCAATACGATTCATGAGCATCGCTTCAACGTTCATTGTGATCGTGAGTTTGCAGAGAATGCAATCACCTATAAAGTCTGGGTCAGCAAATTGAATACTTGAAAACTGTCAATCGTAAGCGGTCCTTCGGTTTAAATAAGCCAGTGGTTCTATTTATCGGTTTTTTCCGCGAAAGCCTTTGTTGGCTTTTGTGGTTTTACTTCCGCAACTGGACAGAAGCCAGGGTTCGTTACACATAATAATTGGGTGAATTGCGGCTGAAGCCGGGAGAGCTCTGCGAAATAGCTGCCGATGATGTGATTGAGTCCAATGCCTCCATTTTGGAAAGATAGCGATCGGAAGGTTGGGACATGTCTGTAATAGTACTTTTTTTCCCGCTTGGGCAGCTTGTAAACGGATGGTGGAGCATAGGTTACGACGTCAAAGAGATTGGCAATACGGTAGCTGTTCCTTACATACTTTGAAAAAGCTTTCGCAAATGCCGGATCGCCTACACGGGGAGAGCCGTAAGTGTACAAGTTGGGGGAGCTGTAGCCAGTGTTGGTGGCAATATCCATCGCACATAATGTCGCGAGCGCCGCACCGAGACTGTGACCGGTAATGTATAACGTCTTGTCAGGCGACAACCGGGTAAGTGCGGCAATAATGCCACTACGGGCGGAGGAATAGATGTCTGTAAAGCCGCGATGGGTAAGGCAGTCCTCCTTAACGTATTTGAACGTCTTTTGCGAGGCGATGATGTCAGAGAGCCAATCGGACGCCTGACTCGTTCCCCGAAAGGCGACAATTATCTCTTGCGGAGATTCGATAATAAACCCGAAGCGCTCCCATACATTGTTAATGGATTTCGCTTGGATGGTATGACTAACCGTATAACTCAAGGGAACAACAAACGAGCCGTCCGCATTTGAAAATTGGGCATAGGTCTGTCCACAGATGGCTGCCAGAAAGATCGCTCGCTGTTCATAATCGTTATCATTAGCCATCTGCATCCCGCCCTTCTTTCTTCCTTGTTTATGATCAGGACGGAAGATAGGTGTATGAAAAATGGAGGAAATTATTACTGCAACGGCAGGAAACTGAAGGAACCCGGAGAGTAAATTCATCTTTCCCCGGATTGGCCGAATTCGGACAAGTGAAGAGATGGTCCTGGCATTGAGATATAAAATTGTCATGTGATTCAATAACTTGAAGCTCCTGCTTGTGGCAGGGGCTTCTATTTGTTTTTCAACACGCGAGAGAACGGATTTGCAGTTACGGATAATTTAAGTCAAATCGTATTTTCTATGCCGGATGATGTGATGATTTGCCAGAGTTTTTCTGTATTTTTGCGGCGTGATCCCATATATTTCTTTGAAACTATTGATAAAGGAGCGGCTGTCGGTAAAGCCTTCTTTCATGGCGATTTCCAGGAGTGAGTAATCGGTATAAATAAGTAACTGATAAGCGTAAAATAGACGGATACGGGTGAGATGTTTTTTAAAAGTTGTTCCCATATATTCTTTAAATGTCCTTGCCAGATGCTCTTTGGATATCCCAAACTCTCTGGACAATGAGGTTAAGGTAAGCTGCTCTTTATAATGTTCGTCTACATGTTCGATAATCATTTGGCATCTATTCCAGTACTTTTGGGATTTTACAGACAAGAACAGTTTTTTTTCAGTAATGAAGCTGGTCATGAGAAGATACAAAATATCATAAAACACACTGTTTAATTTTAGTTGGTAATGCGGATTGGAGGCTCGTTTTTTGAAAAGGTGGTAGGTTTCTCTAAACAAAGAGACCAATTGTGTATAGCTGGGCGAATCATTGTCCAAGGTGAAGAAAAATTTTTCAACGCTTGGATTGGATTGTTTCAGCAGATCAAAAGGAAAAATAATAGTCAAAGCCTCATAGGGTTTGGACCGATCAATTTGACAACTGTGAATTTCTCCGCTGTTAATCAAAACTAATTCATTCTCGCGAACAAGGATTTCGTTTCCGTTTATGTTATATAAGCTCTCGCCTTCAAGCATCAATGTTAACTCTAGACTGCGATGCCAATGTTCTTCCACCAAGGTGACTTGGTTTTCCGAATGCAAGTATATCCATGCCAATAATCCTTCGGGAACCATAATACTTTCATGGCTATAATTCATAAATTGATCATCCCCTTGATACAAATATCAATTTTTCGCTATAAATCAATCAAAAAAAGCAAAGAAATTTATTTTTGATTTTATATAATTTTAAGTAACAAGTAAAGAATATGTTATAAATACTGACATTATAAATAAGGAATTCGAAAATTGGGGGACAAGAACTTGAATAAAAAAAAGAAATATAACATGTTATGGGGTAACTTTCTGTTTCTGGGACCTTCCACGTTAGTTTTTCTTGCCGTCGTTGTTATTCCATTTGCTATAAGTATTATTTACTCGTTCTCCAATTGGAATGGAATTTCCAATGAAATTAAGTTTGTGGGACTCAACAATTTCAACAATATATTCTCGGGGAAAGCGAAATTTTTGGATGCTTTCTGGTTCACTCTCCGTATTACTGCGGTCAGTGTACTGCTCATCAATCTGCTCGGCATACTTTTGGCTGTAGCATTGACAGCCAGGCTTCCTCTTCGGAACCCATTCCGGGCCGCCTTTTATTTGCCGCAAACGATGGGAGGATTAATCCTTGGTTTTATTTGGCAGTTTATTTTTATTGCCGGTTTTCCGGCGATCGGTGACAAGCTGAATTTGGGCTTCTTTTCCCAGCAATGGCTCGGAACAGAGAAGACGGCATTCGCCGCTTTAGTTATCGTCAATGTTTGGCAAAATGCGGGTTATGTGATGGTCATCATGATCGCCGCTTTGAGTGGAATTTCTTCGGAGCTGATTGAATCCGCGAAGGTTGACGGTTCCAGACCCCTCAATACGTTTCTCCGGATCAAACTGCCCTTGTGTATTCCGTACATTACAGTCTCCCTGTTCTGGACGATTTCAAGCGCGCTCAAGATGTTTGAGACTAATGTTTCTCTGACAAAAGGAGGGCCCTACGGGTCAACTACATCTATGGCCTTAAATATCTATAATGATGCCTTTGCCAACAATAAGTATGGATTAGCCACCGCAGAGGCGCTAGTGTTCTTTGTCATTATTTTAGCGATAACCTCGGTTCAATTGTACATGAGCAAAAGGAAGGAGAGTCAAATCTTATGAAAAAGAACCCTGTTTCCATGTTGATCACGTTTATGGTTGTGCTCGCGGGGGTGCTCATCTTTGTGGCCCCTTTATGGATCATGGTCATGAACTCCTTTAAGCCGCTTAACGAAATTATAGCCTTTCCACTCCGGCTTCCAGACGAGTGGAGCTTCGATAATTATGTAAAGGCTTGGGAAGAAGTGAATATCCCTAACATTATGAAGAACACAGCCATAGTGTCCTTTTCCGCTGTATGTGGTGTCATTATTCTGGCAACGATGACGGCTTACTGGGCGGAGCGGCATCCGACTGTCTATTCCCGAATCTTTAGCAGTGCCATCCTGCTATCCATGTTGATTCCCTTCGCGACAATTATGATTCCCCTTGTCCAGGTCATGAAGTTCTTGCATTTAAACAATACAATTCCGGGAGCAGTGCTGGCCTATTGGGGGATTGGACTCGCTTTCGCTTTTTTTATGATCCGCAGTGGAGTCAAGACTCTTCCTTATGAATTGGAGGAGGCCGCCCGGATTGATGGTTGCGGTGTGATTCAGGTATTTGTAAGAATTGTGTTTCCTCTACTTTCACCGGTCGTATTCAGTGTATTTGTGATGGATATGTTCTGGGTTTGGAATGATTTTATGATTCCACTGGTTCTGCTGAACAATCAGAAACTCAGTACCGTTCAACTGGCGATTAACCGCTTGTTCGGCATGTATAACAGCCGTTGGGACATAGCTTTGCCTGCTCTAACCATGAGCATGGTTCCTATAATTGTTATTTTTATCCTTCTGCAGAAGAAAATTGTAGGAGGCGTAATGGCGGGCGCTGTAAAAGGTTGAGCTAAATAAATTTTAGGAGGAGACAGGATGAAGAGAACAAAAGGGAGAGTTACAATGTTGTGCGTGTCGTTGGCAGGAGTGCTGGCTTTGACGGCATGCGGCGGACAAGCGGGCGAAGGACAAAATTCGCAAACGAGTTCTTCGGAAAGCGCTAAAACCAAGACGATATACATTTATCAGAACAAAATTGAGATTGACAAGGCATTAAAAAAGACAGCAGAAGCGTACACTGCCCTTCACCCGGACATTCAATTTTCGATTGAGTCTGTCAGCGACAATTTCAGCACGGGTCTCAAGACCAAGTTGGCTTCCGGAGAACTGCCCGATGTCTTTACTGTACTTGGGAATCAGGATTTAAAACTCTGGCAGTCTCAACTGGAGGACTTGACGGATCAGCCCTGGACTAAAGATATGATTCCCCTGGCGAAGGAAGGCATCACCGGAGATGATGGAAAAGTATACGGTCTGCCGGTATCTGTGGAAGGATATGGATATGTCTATAACAAAAAGCTCTTTCAGCAAGCGGGAATATCCAAGGTTCCCGTAACATTAACCGAATTGAAACAGGATGTCGAATCGCTGAAATCAGCCGGAATACAACCCTTAGTAGGAGCATATATGGATTGGTATCAGTCTGGTAATTTCCTGGTTAATATGGGGATTGCCCGTCAGAAGGATCCGCTGGCTTTTATTAAAGGGTTATATGACGGAACCGCTACATTTGTTGGAAATGAAATTTTTAAGGAAGTGGCGGATTTTATTCAATATGATTTTGCCAACGGAAAGAACGGGCTAAGCACCAACTTTAATAATCAGACTACCCAACTGGTAAATGGCGAAATAGCTATGACGCTCGGAGGAAACTGGCTTCAGCCGACTATTGATAATGGAAATGCGAGCCTTGAAGCAGGGTTAATGCCTCTCCCGGTGAACGACAATCCGGAAGAGAATGACAAACTGTATGCGGGCGTTAGTGGTTATTGGGCCATCAATAAGGATTCTGATGTGAAAGAAGAAGTAAAGGACTTCTTTAACTGGCTTGTCACTACGCCGGAAGGACAAACCCATATGACCAAGGACATGCAGATTATACCGGGTTTCTCTTCCTTTTCGGCTGATAATAAAGCGATTGGTGATTTGGGAGCCGACCTTTCCCGCTATTTAAAGGAAGGAAAGGTATATGGATCGTACAATTCCTACTACCCGGATGGTGTTGCGCAGGCTTTTGGGGAAGCCGTACAGAGATTTGTAGCCGGTCAAGTGGATAAGGACGGTTTCCTGCAGGAATTACAAAACGAATGGGATCGTCTGGCTGAATAAAGACCAAAAATGCTGGAAATGGGGTTAACTATGCACAAAGATTTGGATAGGCTTATAAGTGATATGACCTTACACGAAAAAGTGGCGCTATGTACCGGTGAAAATTCATGGAAAACCAAAGCTTTTAAACACCTGGGCATTCCTTCTATTCTTATGAGTGATGGTTCTAGCGGCGTCCGATTTCAGAAGGATTCCGAAATCATCCGGCCGCAATCGTTTTATGAGTCCATTAGCAGCCGATTTGACAGTGAGGAGGCGGTCAGTAATACCCACAAGGCTACCTGCTTTCCCTCGGCATCAACGGTTGCCTGCTCATGGAATAAAGAGCTGATCTATGAGATCGGTCAAGCGATTGCCGAGGAGTGCCGTCGTTTGGGAATCCATCTATTGTTGGGCCCCGGAATGAACATTCGCCGGCATCCTTTAACGGCCCGCAATTTTGAATACTATTCGGAAGACCCCTACTTAACAGGGGAAATGGCCGCAGCCATGGTTACGGGTGTGCAGAGTAAAGGGGTCGGTACTTCTCTCAAGCATTTTGCCTGCCATAATTCGGATACCAAACGAACACGGGTAGATGCCATTGTAGAGGAAAGAGCTCTGCGGGAGATCTATTTAGCGGCCTTTGAACGGGTCGTTAATCAGGCCAAGCCCACTACCGTCATGAGTGCGTACAACAAAATTAACGGGGTTCAAGCCAGCGAAGATCCCTTGCTGCTCAATCAGATTTTGCGTGAGGAATGGGGATTCGACGGAGCGGTGATCAGTGACTGGGGAGCGGTCAAAAATGTGGTGGAAGCCACCTTGGCGGGGCTTGATTTGCAAATGCCGCTTTCCTTAAGCTCGTCAAAATTTTTGGAAGAAGCCGTTCAAAAAGGCGACATCAGTGAGGAGTGGCTTAACCGCCGGGTAAAGCATATTCTTCAGCTTGTGTTCAGTCTGACGGAAACGGCAGAACCAAAGACTGAGTTCGATTTTGTTCAGCATCATAGGCTCGCACAGCGGGCCGCAGAGGAATCCATTGTTTTATTGAAAAACGAGCAGCAATTACTGCCACTATCCTCTGAGAAAATCAAGAAAATTGCGGTCGTCGGCAAATTGGCGGTAGAACCGTTATATCAAGGAACAGGTTGCGCCATCGTGAATGCGCAGCTGGTGGATATACCGCTGGACTGCATACGCAGCCTGTGCCAAGGTACAATCGAGGTTGTTTATGCTCCCGGATATAACAGCGACGGCAGTACAAATCAGGCTTTGTTGCAGGAGGCCGGGCTTCTGGCCCGCGATGCGGATGTTGTTTTGGTTTTCGCCGGAGCCTTTATGCCCGAAGAAAGCGATGATTACAACCGGAAGGATATGAATATCGAATCGGGTCATGAACAACTGATTGAAACGGTCTGTGCCGTACATCGAAACTCTGTTCTGATTTTGGCTAACGGAGAGTCGGTTGCGATGCCCTGGACCGATAAGGCAAGCGTTGTATTGGAGACCTGGTTTGGCGGGGAAGGCATGGGATCGGCTCTTGCCAATATCCTCTTCGGCTTGGTGAATCCTTCTGGCAAACTGTCTGCCACCATTCCGGAGAAATTAAACAATACCCCTGCGTATCTGAGCTTCCCCGGCAATGAAAAGGATCTGTACTATAATGAAGGAATCTATGTGGGTTACCGCTATTATGACAAAAAAGAAATCGCTCCGCGGTTTCCGTTTGGGCACGGCCTTTCATATACGCAATTCACGTATAGCAATCTTACCGTATCGTCATCATCGGTTAAGCTACCCGAAACTTTAAAAGTAACTGTCGATATTACAAATATTGGTGATGTCTACGGGAAAGAAATTATACAATTGTATCTTTCACAGCCGAACTCAAAGCTCCCTCGTCCGGTTCAAGAACTAAAGGGCTTCGCGAAAGTGGCGCTCCATTCCGGAGAAACGAAAACAGTTGAATTTGTGTTAGAAGAACGTGACTTCTCTTACTACAACCCGGAGTTCAGCAAATGGGTTGCAGACACTGCGGAATTCATCATCCGGATCGGTGCTTCAAGCCGAGACATCCGCCTTACGAAGGCGGTTCAGGTAGAAAATTCCCGGAAATATGTCTCAAAGATCAGGACGGACAGCGGATTTACAGAACTGCTAGCGAATACGACGGCCAAACAAATCTTTTATCAGTTTTTAATAGAAAACGGTTTGATTAATCGAGAGCAGGCAAATGAAAATCTGGATGAATTGTTAAAATGGTCGTTCTGGGGCGTTCAGACTTTTATGGATATGAATTCGGGGGGGACGATTACTTATGAGAAAATGGAGGAAGTCGTTGCCCGGATAAATGATGCTTTGGAGAAGGCATAGTAACAATCCTAATTAGCTTGATGCATACCAGAAAGCAGGGCTCTTTCGTGAGTCCTGCTGTTCGCGTTGTCCGCAGCGGCGGAGAAACACAGTGAAATCTCTATTGCTCATTTGGTAGGCCAAGGCCGCTTGCTTTCAAACCTCTCAAAAAGATAGTTTCCTGGAAAACGAACGGCGCCCCGGCGCCGAAAGTTCACTGCTGAACAAAAAAAGGCGCTGCTGAATGAGTTTCGACTTCCTCTGGTTCAAGTTTAATTTGCGCGTTCCAGCTCAATGGCCAGTTGATCCAGAAAAGCCTTCGACCCGTGCAAGTGAACTTCCAGCGAATCCCGTTTGTCGAAAAAGGCACATTGTTCTGTATAGAAGAGTTTTGTGCCGGAGCCATCGGACTTAAATTCGACTGTCATCAGAGAAACCGAGGTCCGCTTTTCGTCCATGTCCAAGTTGAAGGTGTAGACGATGCGGGCATCCGGCACAATCTCCTGATAAGTAGCAATCGAAGTATAGACAGGACCGTCTGGATCAGCACTTCTAATAATCTCTCGTCCGCCTACACGGAAGTCGAACTCTTCGGCTATCGGGAACCAACGGGCCTTTGCAACAGGGTCTGACCATGCTACAAAAACTCGTGCAGGCGAGGCGTGATAATGACGTTCGATAAAAAAGAGTCATGTTTTATTGAATAATTATTCATGCTTCAGTCCTCCGTTAATCAGATTGTTCGGGATGCTTGGCCAAAAAATCGTCAAGCCGGTCGAGATTTTCTGTTCAATTGGCCCGCTTCTCGGCAAAAAACTTCTCATGACTCATTCGCATCGTTTCCAACAGATTGGTAAATCTTCAATGGTCAATGGCTTTGTTTCATAATCATCTCCTTTATTCTGCGCCAGCTTTCTACCGGTAACCTCAGTATTGCGCTGCACGGTTTTTTCTTTTTCTGGGGGTCACCGTACTTGCTGCAACATGCACATAATCCAGTGAATTGGTTCCCATAATTTGAAGAAACTTATGACAAAATTGAGCAGGAGAATAAATCTTTCATGAAAAAGAGTTCAAATATGCCCTCAATCTTTCCCATCCTTCGGTTTCATCATTGGAAGCTATTCGAAATAGATGAAATTCCGCGTAGCTACATAATCTGTCTTTTTTCTTATCATTTTCGATTGTCTTAGCATCCCGCCTATGGTACTCGCCATCATATTCAATGGAACATATCGGCTGAAGTGATTCTTTTTCATATATGACAAAGTCCATGTGGCTGGTGAAGTAATATGATTTTAGTGTACTGTCCAGCTCGAAATTGATGGATAATACATCCTTGATAGGCACTTTTGGAAAGACAAGTAACGGCATGCCGCCAAGGAAAATTTGCAGTTTATTAAAGATCATCCGTTCTCCCTGATGCATAAGTGCCTTGCGGCTCTCTTGTTGAATGATTCGGTTGAACTCTATGGACAATTCAATTGCGGGATTATGAAAATTTTTGGCTTCTATGGTGTTGATGTAATGACTTAATTGGGTCAGATAGCCTCGACCGTTGTCAATCTCCGCTAAATTACCCACGAGGATAAAATAATCCAGCGCCCGGGTCAGGGCAACATTAATTAACCGGTAGCTCTTTTGCACAAAATCAATCTGAAATGCAGTAGAGCCGTTAGAAATGACGGTAGTGAATACAATGGCTCGACATTCTCCGCCTTGAAATGTATGGACCGATCCTACCTTAATATTGGGATTATTTCGGAAGACCTCAATCAATTTCTTCTTTTGTGCGTCAAATGGTGTAACAATACCGATTTGGGTAATACCATTGCTTTCAAGCTTGGATACAATGGATATGACTTCGTTTAATTCCTGTTCGTTAAACTTTCCATAAGCAGTTCCATACACATTTTTCGAGAAAATTCCGGTGTGATAAGGCATACGTTCAGGTTCTTGGCGCATTATCCGTAAGCGTCCCCGATAAAAATGCCGGTTGCTAAATGAGGCAATGGACGGAATGCAACGATAATGATAACTTAGCAAATGTGTACCATGGTCGTTATACTGGCATGCATGCTCGGCTCTTTCAAAAGCGGAAACGTTACGAAAGCAATAGAGCGATCGCTCAATACCGTTGGCGGATCTGCCGAATAAAGCATCGCTAAGCGAATCTTCCAACGAAACGATGTGACTCAGTTGATGAATATCACCAAAAAAGCAAGCTCTCCTTGAAGATTGTAGAAGGGAAAATACGCTTGGTATGGAGCATTGAGATGATTCATCGATTATAGCCAGGTCTACTGCTGTTCCCTGAGGAATACATCTGCGAGCGGATAAACTGCTGACCAGAAGAACGGGAAAAAGTTTGACAAAAGAAGCAAAGGCCGAGGCCGATTGGCGAATTCTCCCGTCATTTTCGAGCTCAGTGAGAAGTCTTTTTATACTATTCATTTCTTTTGCGTTTTCTAAAATAGACTTGGCATTATGTAACCATCGTGTGCGAACGATCATCAGATCGATTTTGTTTTTCTCATCATACAAGACTTTTAAGGAGGAAGGTTGTTCTTTTTGCTTATGTAGCAATTGCGACAGTATGGTTTTGTACTGCTCAAGACGATTCTCAAGATTTATGACCTTTACAATCTCCTCGCAGAGAGCAAGAGACTCTGTAGGTGTCGCGGTATCAATAAACTCCCATAAACCTGAGGCATCCATGGACGTAAGGTACTTTTGAATGCATCTTTTCCTATAAGCTTTCACCTTCCCGGCAATAAACATTCGGAATTTACGGAAAATATCGTTACCGAATAACTGAAGTGGCTTGTCTACAATCTCGCGAAGCCGTTGTTCAACTCGCTCATCGGCTATAGAAAGTTCTATGAAGTTGTTTTTAAGGTAGGTCAGATGATTCAATCGCAATCGGTCGTTTAAAATATCAATTAGGTTTTGAAGCTGGCCTATTGTATTTCTCAAGTCAATAATTTGTTGCTCTATGCTTTCGGATGCATTAATTTGCTCCATGATTTGGCGACTTCTTACGATATACGCATCAATGGATTTTTCGGGGAGCAGGTTTGGAAGTTCTTGCTTCATTTGTGCAATCGCATTTCGTATGTTGGATAGTTCAGATTTGTTGAGAGAACTACTTCCTAAACGGATAAATCCGAAAAATTGCCGGCTTATGCCTTTCTCTTCTATTTTCTCAACAATATTGTCAACCGCCTGATTATTTGTGCTCGCCACGACACATGTCTCCAAACGATAAATTTGATTGGCTATCAAATTCAAAATCGTTTGAGTCTTACCTGTACCCGGCGGACCTTTGATTGTATTAATTGTATTTTGAATATCTGAAATGGCAATGTTTTGAGGATAATTGCTGGGAACGATATGCAGCGGTTCTGGATGAATGTCTTGAGAGGGCAAGGCGAAGCTATTAGTAAGGAAGCTGGTTAACACTGTACTTGGTTGAACTTTGTGTTTCAAGAGGTTCTCTATCTCTTTAACAATAAGATAATTGCTGTTAGTAGTATTTTCTGCTTGTACGATAACATAGCTTCTAATTAAATCTTTCATTTCGTAATCAGTGTGGGTCAAAAGATTGTCCAAGTACTCTTCATTCGACACAAAGGTTAAGGGTGACGCGGAAAATTGCTCCTTTAGCTTGTTTATCTCTTCAAGAAAGCTCTGGTCGGACAAAGAGGTGAACAATTCTTGGTGAAATCCGAATTGATCCACTTTAAATATATCCCGATCTGACAGAAAGTTTGAATTCCCCCACAGAATAAGCGGCAAGTATACAGTTCCATGTTTTTTTCTTTTTTTCAGGAGAGGATAACCAAATAAGATTGTATGATTTTCTTTCAACCGAATGCTCATTGCTTGATAGCGTTCAGCGATTTTTTCGGGCTCGATCGGGTTAATTAGGCAGCGAGCTAACATGTCTTGGCTTAACTCGGTTGAATAGTAGCTTTCGTATTTGAGACATTCCAAATAATATTGAAGCAGATTTTTCGTAAGCAAAGGCTTGTCCTCCAGATAAATGTAAAAAATCAATGTTAAAAGTGTATGTGGGAAACGCCTCTCCATTTTATACCACATGAATCTGGCAGAGCTATAAAGAAAGTTGTTGCGGTATATTAAAGGTTTGGAATGAAAAGTACTATACCAACTTGCCTCCGTAGAGCTTCCTGACTTTGCATTTGGAAGAAGAAAGCGTCACCTGTAAGCTACATAAAGATTTTGAAACCGCTTAGACGGTATTCCCTGTATTTTGACGGAAGCTTATATAGCATTTAAAGCCAGATTTCTAAACACAATCTTCACATTTCTTTCGATAGCGGTTCACCCAGGTATATTATAATGATTACAAAAAACCAAAGGGGGCTGTTCCCATGAGCGAAGAAACTGCATCTCCAAAATACACCAACCGGCTAATCCATGAGAAGAGTCCTTATCTGCTCCAGCACGCGTACAATCCGGTGGATTGGATGCCATGGGGCGAGGAAGCTTTCGAGAAGGCCAAAGCGGAGAACAAGCCCGTGTTCGTATCCATCGGCTATTCCACCTGTCATTGGTGCCATGCGATGGAAGAAGAATCTTTTAACGATGAAGAGGTTGCAGAGCTGCTTAACGGTAATTACGTGGCGGTTAAGGTGGACCGGGAGGAAAGGCCGGATATCGACGCTCTGTATATGTCGGTCTGCCAGGCAATGACTGGCGGGGGAGGCTGGCCTCTGACGGTGCTGCTGACGCCGGAGAAGAAGCCGTTCTATGCCGGAACGTATTTTCCGAAGCGGCGGATGATGGGGCAGGTCGGACTCATGGAGGTTCTGGAGCAGGTCCGGGCCAAATGGGAAACGGACAGTGCGAAGCTCCACCAGCTTGGCGATGAACTGCTCTCCGAGCTTCAGGCCGCGGCTGCCAAGAACAGCGTCGAACAGGATGTTGAATTGTCGGAGGATCTGCTGCATCATGCCTTCCGGTTGTACACCGCGATATTTGATAATGTGAACGGGGGATTTGGACAAGCTCCTAAATTCCCGACACCGCATAATCTGTCTTTTCTGCTCGCATACAGCCAGAAGTATGACAATGCAGAGGCGCTGCGCATGGTCGAGAAGACGCTTGAATCTATGTACAAGGGCGGTATTTTCGACCATATTGGCTTCGGATTTGCGCGCTACTCCACCGATGAGCAGTGGCTGGTGCCGCATTTTGAGAAAATGCTCTTCGACAACGCGCTGCTCGCCTCCGCTTATGTGGAAGCTTACCAGATCACGGCGAAGCCGCTGTATGCGGAAGTTGCAGAGGGCATATTCGCTTACGTACTACGCGAGCTGACCTCACCCGAGGGTGCGTTCTATTCGGCTCAGGACGCCGATTCGGACGGCGAGGAAGGCGCCTTCTATATTTTCAGCACGGAAGAGGTCGAGGAAGCACTGGGACCTGAAGAAATGAAGGACTATTGCAGTATCTACGGAATAACGGAAGAGGGCATTTCGCGGGGCTACAGCATCCCAAATCTGCTCGAAGGAACGCCGGATGAAATGGCGGAAAAGCTAGGCACGACGCCTCAGGCACTGCGCACCCGGATAGAGGAATGGCGGGAGAAGATGTTCGCCTACAGAGAGAAGCGCGTGCGTCCTTCCAAGGATGACAAGGTGCTGACCTCGTGGAACAGCCTGATGATTACGGCGCTGGCGAAGGGGGCCAAAGCGTTCCAAAAGCCCGAATACGCCAAGGCTGCCGAAGCGGCGGCGGATTTCCTCTGGAACCATCTGCGCCGCGAGGATGGCCGGGTGCTGGCAAGATACCGCGACGGCGAAGCCGCTCATCTCGGATATGTAGACGATTATGCTTTTCTGATATGGGGACTGACCGAGCTGTATGAGGCAACAGGACAAGCGGTCCATCTGGAGCGGGCGCTTCAGCTTAAAGACGGGCTGCTGGATCTGTTCCAGGACGAAGAGGAAGGCGGATTCTACTTTACGGGCAAGGATGCGGAGCAGCTTCCGATTCGTTCGAAGGAGCTGTATGACGGCGCGATGCCTTCCGGCAATTCCGTGGCGGTGAAGGTGCTGTGGAAGCTCGCCGTAATTACCCAGAACGTTAAGCTTAAGGGCGTTGCCGAGCGGACGGCGGCGGTACTGGGCAAAGCAGCGATGAAATATCCCGCCAGCTATGCCATGTTCCTGCAGGGGCTGTTAACCATGTCAGGCGGCAAGGAATGGGTATTGTCCGGCAAAAAAGAAGATCCTGCCCTGAACGAGATGATTTCTCTTGCGCAGCGTGCCTTTATGCCAGATGCTTCGCTGCTCATTCACTGGGAAGCTCCGGAGGACGAATTGGCGGCCCTGCTGCC
>NZ_ASSD01000254.1 GCF_000520715.1 Paenibacillus zanthoxyli JH29 | reverse complement strand
GCGAGAGCTGGCACTTTTATAGGCATTGATAAATTTGGAAAGTTCGGTTTTGGGATGAGCCTTGAACAGTACGTGGATGTGATCGTTATCGTGATTCCACTCGCTCAGCGTAATATGATAGTTCTCTCCAATGCGTTCAAAAATGTCCCTCGCATACTCGGAGATCTTGTCGGTAAGCACTTTTCTACGGTATTTGATACAAAGGATGAGATGGTAGTTTAGAGAGAATACCGAATGATTATTCGAGTCTAATTTCATTGATACACCAGCCTTATATAAAACTAAGACTGATTGTATCAAATGAGCTAATGTAGATCAATAATTTTCCAGGGTTACCTGGCCGATATTCATCCCCTCCCTGTAGAGGAAGGGGACTTCTCTCGGAATGCTGTATTAAAAAAGAAATAGGTGTTCCTCCTGTTCAATATTTAAAAGATCATCGCCTGCAACAAGCAAGAATTTTACTGAAAACCAGTGAAATAACCGTTTATGAAGTTGCTGAGGAATTCGGGTATTCAAATGTGGACTCCTTTTCGAGAGTATTTAAAAATAAGTTTGGCGTTTCACCGACAAATTTTCAGAAAAACAAACAGAATTTGATTTTTTACTGATACCTTATCGTTTCATCTTAAGATTTCTAAATAAAAGAAAATCCCCATCAAGAAAATTTCTTGGTGGGGATTTTGGTGGGAAGCCACTTACTAGGTCACTCCCATTCAATGGTAGCCGGCGGCTTGGAAGTAATGTCATAGACAACGCGGTTGACGTTCTCGACTTCGTTGACGATCCGCACGGAGATTTTCTCCAGTACATCCCACGGAATACGGGCCCAGTCCGCGGTCATGCCGTCAATGGACGTTACGGCGCGAATGCCAACCGTATAGGAGTAGGTTCGGGCGTCGCCCATTACACCCACGCTCTTCATGTTCGGCAGCGCGGTGAAATACTGCCAGATTTCGCTCTCCAGTCCGGCCTTGGCGATTTCCTCGCGCAGGATATAATCCGAATCCCGGACAATCGTCAGCTTGTCCTCCGTAACTTCGCCCAGCACGCGGATGGCAAGACCCGGTCCCGGGAACGGCTGGCGCCATACAATGGCATGCGGCAGGCCGAGCTCCTCGCCAACCTTGCGAACCTCATCCTTAAACAGGGTATTCAGTGGCTCGATCAAGCTGAACTTCATGTCCTCCGGCAGGCCGCCGACGTTATGATGCGATTTGATCGTCTGCGCCGTAGCGGTTCCGCTCTCCACGATATCCGTGTACAGCGTTCCCTGCGCAAGGAAACCAAAATCGCCGAGCTTGGCAGATTCCTCATCGAAGCAGTAGATAAACTCGTTGCCGATTATCTTGCGCTTCTGCTCGGGATCGTCTACGCCGGCCAGTTTGCCGAGGAAACGCTCACGGGCGTCGATTTTGACGACGTGAATATCGAATTTGCCAACGAACGTCTCCATAACGCTCTCAGCTTCGCCTTTTCGCAGCAGACCGTGGTCGATGAACATACAGGTCAGCTGGTCGCCGATAGCGCGGTGAATCAGCATGGCGACAACGGAAGAATCGACACCGCCGCTCAGGGCGCACAGCACCTTCTTGTCGCCGACTTTGGCGCGGATATCCTGGACAGCATCCTCAATGAAGGACTCCATCGTCCAGTTGCCATCGCAGCCGCAAATTTCGTACAGGAAATTCGAGATCATCTCGTTGCCGTGTACGGAGTGACGCACTTCGGGATGGAACTGCACCGCGTACAGCTTCCGTCCTTCATGGCTCATCGCCGCAATCGGCGCGCTTTCGGTACCGGCATCAAGCTTGAAGCCTTCCGGAAGCAGAGATACATGGTCACCGTGGCTCATCCATACGGTCTGACTGCCTTCCAGCCCTTTAACCAGGATGGCGCCGGGTTCAAAATTCAGATCCGCCTTGCCGTATTCCCGCTTGGAGGCACGTTCGACCTTGCCGCTGAGCTGATGGGCCATCAGCTGCATGCCGTAGCAAATGCCGAAAATCGGCAGTCCAAGATCATAAATCGCCGGATCAACATGCGGAGCATCCTCGGCGTAAACGCTCATCGGGCCGCCGGAGAATACGATGCCTTTAGGCGAGAGTTCCTTGATCCGTTCGATCGGTGTATTGTACGGCAGAAGCTCGCTGTATACTCCTAAATCCCGAATTCTGCGCGCGATTAATTGGTTATATTGTCCACCGAAATCGAGAACAACGATAATTTCATTTGGCTTGTTCATTACTTGCCTCCCTTGATTGTTGGATTCATTATACGAGAACGTAATTCGCACCGTCAAGGAAAGGCGGACAGGCTACGAAGTAATCGCTTCCGGATTCTTTTAGCGGAAAGTTTTCACAGATGTATAATGTGATTTTGTAATCGGAAAATACAGCTTCGGCTGACCTAAATAACTGGAGTCAACCATTTCGCGAGCTCCTCCCCCACCCCGGGGATATGAATTCGAGATGGCTTGAAACCATTTGGGACAGCCAAAGGTTGAACTTTATTTCAGCAGGCATGGACCCGTTGCCTCCTTAGCGCTCTAACACCAAAGGGATCAAAGTATAGCGGAAATGCACATCCGACTACCACCCAAGAATCCCACTGATGCCGAAGGGTCAGCTTGCCCCTTTAGGGGTGGGAGTCTCAAAAAAACTACTAAAGTGCAGGTTTTTCCAGTCAATGCGTATGCCAGCAGGGAAATTCCTACGATTGTGCAGGAGTTTTGAGGCTGTACCGGCAGCATATGAGATTGAACGGGTAAAAACTGTATGTTAGCAGGCATATTATGCAGTGGCGGCTTCAAGGCGACAATAGATGTACAATCGCAGGTTATCTGCAAAAAGCGAGAGGCGGCCGTTCGGACA
>NZ_ASSD01000253.1 GCF_000520715.1 Paenibacillus zanthoxyli JH29 | reverse complement strand
ACGCTAAAAGAACGCTATCCCGGCCTGAAGCTGGGCATTATCGCGGCCCATGCCGCTCCCGAGGAAAGATGGAAGGAAGAGAAGCAGGACGAGTTCCGCCGGATTGCGGCAGCGGCCGATTATTATGGGGCGGTCAGCAACCGGCCCTACGAAGGAAGCTGGCAGTTCAAGGCGCGGGATGAACTGCTGATGCGCAAGAGCGACGGGCTGCTGCTGGTGTATGACGCGGAAGCTCAGGAAGGGAGCCCGAAATACATCAAGGAGCGGGCGCTGAAACTGAGCGAAGAGAGCGGGTATGCGCTGCTGACGATTTCGATGGACGATATCCAGAGCATGGCGGATGAGGAGAATCTGTCGGCATACGAATGATACGGATGGACAGAAAAATGCGTATTTCATCAGAAAGCCAGTTGTCATGAATGCCTCGACATTCTTGACTGCTTGTGACTTTCTTGACTGCCCTTGTCTGCTCTAAAGAACCCTAAAACCGTTAAATCAGGGATACTAACTGTTCCCAAATATAACGAATCCAGCTATCACTATTCATAAAAAAAGCGGCCCAACCCGCTGCTGAGGAAGAGAATAGTAACGCTGAGATTCATTAGAGCCTTGGGCAAGGGGCTACATGCTCAAATAACGATGGTTCAGTTCGTTAGCTAAACGAGCGATGCTTGCGGCTTCCGCTGACTCGGATTTGTTAGCCAAACGAGCGGTCCTTTGGTTCCGCTTAACTACTGAGCTTTCTGTACATTTTTTCAGGTGCGAAAGTTGAGTTCGTATAACTGCGTCTTTTGATCGGTTACAGTGCTATAATTGTGGCATAACCAAGTGAAATTTCTTACAAATTCAATTCAGGGGTGAACCAACTTGAGAATCGTAAAAATGGAACCTAAGCTGTATGCCAGCATGGAATCACGGGTATCCCGCAGGAAGTATACGGCACCACCCGCTGCGGAGCAGCTTGGTGAATTGAAGCGCTATGCGGAGGCGCTCAATGAAGACGCAGGGGGAGCCGTACGGATTGGGGTTTGGGCGGATGGAGCCGAAGATGTATTCGGCGGATTGAGCAACAGCTACGGCATGTTTAGCGGTGTGAAGGCTTTTGCCGCTTTTATCGGCAGGGAGAAGGGGGAAGAGGCGCGAGTCAAGACTCTGTGCGGTTATTACGGGGAGCAGTTCGTCCTGAACGCTAATGCACTGGGCTTAGGAACATGCTGGGTTGCAGGAACCTTTGACAAGGCGATGGCGAAGCGGATCGCCGGGGTGGGCAAGGGGGAACTGCTCATTTGTGTGGCTCCGCTCGGACTTGTACCGGATAGCCTCAGCCTGAGGGAGAAGATGGTAAAAGGCTTCTCAACCGGACGCAAGCGTAAGCCGCTTGAGCAATTGCTCCGCAATCCCGGGGAATTGGAGACGGCTCAAGGCTGGATGAAATCGGCGCTCGCTGCGGCACGGACCGCCCCGTCGGCGATGAATTCTCAGCCGTGGAGATTTACCCTCTTACCGGCGCAAAATGCGCTCGCCGCGCAGGTGGAAGGTCGTACCCACCTGGGGGCGGTCGATCTCGGAATTTCTATGGCGCATATCGAGATAGCTGCCCTTCAGGCCGGTGCTTCCGGAGTGTGGACGGAAGAGGCGGGAACCTGGACGTTTACGGCAAAATAAGAAGGATTAAGGATGAAGGATTAAGGCGCGCATCAAAACATGGCGACTCATTTGCGCCTTAATCGCTCAGGCCTAAATGCAGATCGTGGCCGCCGTGGTCTGAATGTACTCCCGAAGACAATAAGCCGCAAACTGAAGGATTGCTTGGTCCCAATTAATGGTTAAAGGGCCGCCAGACTGGAACCGCATTCAAACCCTTTGGAGGCTTGCCGGTCAGCGGTATAGATCAGGGCAGCCCGCCCGGACAAGCCTGACAAGAAAATCTAACCCTGCGTCTGAGAAAAGCCTTCCTCCGCCAAATACTCCTTCGCTTCATCCGGTGTCTCAAACGCCATTTCCAGACTTAGGCCCGAATAGAGATACCACAGATCGTCTTCAGCTTTAAGCGTAAGCTTCTGGCCCTCCCCATTGATCCAGCTAGTCTCTGCCGCAAGCCGCTTGGCTTTCTTGCCGCCTGCCGGCAAGGCTCTTACCTGGGGCTCGGAGAGCGAAGCGATGGAAGCTTCCAGCAGGGTGCGCAGTTCCTCCTCTGAGAATTCACGAATATTGACAAACCCTTTGGCGTCAGCCTCGTAACCTTTTACCAGACCCGCGTATACATAGCCGTTGCCGTTCGGATGCAGATGAAAAGCGACGGTTTTTTTGTCGTGCAGGCTTTCTTCGTAATGATAGTTGACCCTTCCCAAAGATACATCTTTGCGCTGAAGCTGTGGATAGGAGTTAAGAATCTCGATTTTTTGTTGAAAAGTAAGCATAAGGATAGCCTCCGTTGTTCGTATCATTCAGCTAGGACGGGAGAAGTGAAGCGTTTATCCCCAGCTTTCGCCATTTGATTATATCATGCTGCCGGTGCCAGTGCCGCTTTCGATTTACATATCCCTAGATTGTGGAAAATCATGTGGATAATATGGGATTACTCTTCCTTGATTTTTTATTTGTGGATATAATGTATATTATTTATAAAATAATCCACTGGATATTCACAATTTCCATCGTTATATTCCAATTATACCTTCGGAGGTGACGGCAATGATTCAAGTAGCAGCGGCCATCATTTATAATAAAGAAGGCAAAGTTCTCATTGCGCGACGCAGAGAAGGCAAGTCCCAAGCGGGGCTGTGGGAATTTCCAGGCGGCAAAATCGAGGACGGAGAAGACGCCAGCGCCTGCCTGCGGCGGGAATTGACTGAGGAGATGGGTATCGACATCGTTCCATACGAATATTTTGGAGTTAACGAGCACAGCTACGGCAGCGGTCTGCATATCCGGCTAATCGCCTGGAAAGCGGAATACCGGGAAGGCGAAATCGTGCTGACGGACCACGACGCCTGCCGCTGGGAGAATCCGGGAGAGCTGGAACGTTTTATTTTTGCGCCCGCGGATATCCCGTTTGTGCAGAAGCTGAGCTTGGAACCCGGCAGACAATGAGAGGGATTGGGAATGAAAGGGGCGAGCCATATGACGACATGGAAAAAGGTTATTGCGCTCAGTGGTATCATCGGCATTGTTCCGGTATTCGTTTATTACTTTCTGTATCCGCACATGCCGGATCAAGTTCCGATTCATTACACCGGAGGAACCCCGGACCGGTATGTTGACAAATCAAGTATGGAGCTGCTGGTGCTTGCGCTTCTTGGCGAGCTCGGATTGATCTTTATGCTGCTGCTTTACGCGGTGCTCCGCAGACAGTTCCCGGACAGCTTTCGTAAGAAAGGGGCGGCGGTAAGGACATGGCGGATTGCCGTGCCCGCAGTAACGGTGCTGTTTGCAGGCATTGGCATATATGCGCTAACGGAGATGGTGTAGGAAGGTAATGTTCAGGACAATACGCTCCTGCCCAGCGTAAATAGGGCGGTATTGTATGCCGATAGTAAATCGGTTTGGGACCGCCCTTGAGCCTTCTTTATCCTTATCTGTGTTACCGCTTTCATATCTTTTTTCTATGTTTAACAACCCACAAACGGTATTATATAGAAAAAGAACCATTCACAGGGGGAGATCATTTGAACCGGGAATCGAAAAGAATTTTGCTGCATACAGTCATATACGCAATTCTATTCTTCCTCCTGCCTTTATACTTTCGGAACCGAACGGGTACGATGAGCGATCTGGGCGCGCTGGTAACACTGCTGCTCATGGTGAATCCAGCGGTTATCCTGGTTCTGTCCGGAGAGCTCGGGCTTCGGCTCGGCTTCAGACTGCTGTCCGCACTGCAGCCCGCGTTTCTGTTTGGACTTTCGGTCTTCATCGTTTTTGAAGCTAGCAGTACGGCTCTTATATATACGGCTGCATATGGTCTGATCTCGCTGCTCGGGAACGCGATCGGCGCTTTCATCCGGAAGCGTAAGATGGGATAAGAAATATTAGATTTGGGAGGGAAGTCAAGGTGAACAAGGACGAGAACAGCTTTAAGCTCTTAGTTTTGTCTGAAGCGGGACAGGAGCTCATCTTGAATGAAAACCCTAAGAAGCTTCTGGATAATCTGTTCAATACGCTCTCCGCCCATTTGGATCTGGATCTTTATCTTAATTATATTTTTGACGAAGAGATTCTGCGGCTTCGATTAATGAATTATCACGGAATTACCTGGCGTGAACAAGCGCTTATTGAGTGGGTTGATCTTGGAGAAGCCGTGTGCGGAGAAGCCGCGCAGAAGCTTACGAGAATAGTCGTCGAAGACATTCAAAACTCCTCGGACCCGAGGGTCGGGATTATCAAAGGCTTCGGGCTGCAGGCTTATGTAAGCCATCCTCTGATATCCTATGGAAAATTTGTAGGCACTTTGTCCTTTGGATTGCGTGAACGCCCTTCTTTTTCCGCTGTTGAATTGGATATTCTGCAAAATATATGCAGTCAAGTGTCGATCGTGCTGGACCGTATCCTGTTAATTTCCACTCTGAAAAAAAAGAATTGGGAGCTCGCCCAAAAGAATAAAGAACTCAGACACTCGGAAGAGCAATTATCTGCCATTTTTTCCGTAATCCCGAGTCCCATGCTTGTCGTTTCTCTTTACAATAACCAAATCATTGAATACAACGATCCTCTATTATCTATGCTGGGCATAAACGGGGAAGAACTGGTCAACCGGTACTGGCCTGAAAGGCATAACGAGAACTCATTGCTCAAACGGATAATGGAGGCTTCCTTGCAGTCTTTGTATGGGGGCCATATTGAGGTTTCTTTTAAGAACGCTTTGGACCAGCAAAAGATTTGTCTATGCCAAACCGTTACGGTCGACATCAACCAAAGTCCCTGCATGCTTACTGTCTTCAGTGATCTTACGGAGCATAAGGAGTATGAAAAGGAAATGGTGCGGCTCGATCAGCTTCATCTTATCGGTGAAATGGCCGCGGGCATCGGGCATGAGGTGAGGAATCCGTTAACTACGGTTCGAGGGTTTCTGCAGCTCATGAGCAAAAAGGAATCCGGCAAGCAGTCCTATCTGGAGATCATGATTGAGGAACTGGACCGGGCCAACTCCATCATCTCCGAATTTCTCGGGCTGGCGAAAAATCAAAGAATCGACATGAAATACGATCAACTGAATGAACTGATTGTAAAAATCTTTCCATTGATTCAAGCGGACGCGACGGTTGCGGGGAAGACGGTAAACGCCGAGCTGGGGCAAATTCCGCCTATGTATATGGATGAGCGGATGATCCGCCAGCTTATATTGAATATGGTTCGCAATGGACTGGAAGCCATGCCGCCGCAAGGACGCCTAATCATTAGAACCTTTGCTGAAGAGGATGCAATTATACTGTCCGTTGAGGACAATGGCAAAGGGATTCCTTCCGATCAGATTGAGCACATATGGAAACCATTTTATACGACCAAGGAAAGCGGCTCCGGTCTGGGACTAGCCGTATGCTTCAACGTTGCCAACAAGCATGGCGCCAAAATCGACGTCGTCACGGGACCTGACGGAACCACCTTTTCAGTTAAGTTTAAGCGGCTGCCCGCTTGAGATTCTTATAATTGAAAGCTCTCGCCCCGGTAGACAATCGGGAGAGTACATATAAATATCACAATTTGCTGCAGGATTCGCCAAGTCTTGATCGTCATATAAAGTAGCCCGTTTTAGCGCCATGCCTCTTAAGGCTGGGCTTGCCCGAAATCGGGGTCCCAGCGGTACTTGGCTTCCCGGATTTCCTGAACCCGGATATCAAGGCCGTTCCAGGACTCATGCGGGTAGGCGGAGATCAACTGATGCAGGCGGAGAAACCGGTCGCGCGGAAGCGAATGGGCGTAACGGCTGATGAAGCCGGAGTAGAGCAGGGCGTAGCGCTTCATGCGGACTGCTGCTCCGGCCACTGCGGCGAGGATTGCGGAGCCGTCCTTCATTTCAAGAATTTGGGCTTCATACCGCTGCACATAGCGCAGGGTGCGGTCCTTGATCAAATCGCGGCGGAGTCTTGCGACTTCACCGATGTATTCCGCGAGCAGCGGTTCAAAATCTCTTAGCAGCAGCTGCTCCATCTCAAGATCCATGTCCTTGCGCAGGCGGAAGCCGTGCAGCAGGGCGACGCGCTGTCTGGCGACGCGGTCGCCCCGGAGCAGCACGGCGATTTCGCGCAGCTTCTCATAGGCAAGCGTATCATTCTCCCGCAGCACGGACACGGCTTCCTGCCGGTTGATCTCCAGTCCCTCTTTGACTGCGGCGATGTTCCGGCCGAGCAGTTCGTCCAGGGCGCGCAGATTTTCGGCTGGACGCGCCTTCCGCTGGGCGGCGAAGAGCGCCGCCAGCAGGGCGAGCCCGCCTAGCGCGCACAAGGCACGCTGCAGGGAGTCTGCGGCGAAATAGACTGCCGCCGCCGTCAGCAAGGCGACGATCAGCAGGGATACCGTCATACGGCGTCCGGCAAGCGAAACCGCCCGCTCCTCCACGGAGACAAGGGCGGCTCTGCCGCAGTGAAGGCAGCGCTCTTCCGACAGGGCGGTGAACTGTCCGCACCGCTTGCAGACGCGCAATTTGCCGAAGGAATAGCGGGGGGCTTTGAAGGGACGGAGAACGACCGGTTTCTTAGCCATGGGTGCTGTCGCCTCCATTCAGCGAGGCCAGCAGCCGCCCGTCGATCTCTTCCCGGGCAACCGGCTTCCTTCCCCGAAGGAAATAGCGGAGAATTTGAGTGACGGTATAGAGAAACGTAATTCCGAGTATAACGTATGAAATCATGGAGCTGTCCTTTCTTAGGGGAACGGTGCGCGCCCTGAACATAGTTCGAAAAAGGTTGACGGACGCTGCCCGTCCCTGCCTGCTCAGCGTTCCTTAAGTTGAAGTTTACAGGGTTTAATTATATCATAATGGCATGCTATTGACAGAATTTAGCTGCCTTGATCCGGCCAAGATGCCGTCTATCAAATATAAGAGGAGTTATAATCATGCTTCGTAACGATGTCCGAAATAGAAGGTTATTGTCTTGGTTCACGCGGCGCCTTCTCGCGCTGCTGCTGGTGTTTAGCTTTGCGGCGGGTCCGTTAGCGGTGTTTCCAGCCTATGCGGCCCAGTCCGCTCCGCCGGGCGCCCCGTCGCAAATTGACGCCGTGCTGGTGCTCGACGTCAGCAATTCCATGAAGACGAGCGATAAGAACAACATCGCCGGCGAGGCGATGAAGATGTTCATAGATATGCTGTCCGCGAGGGGAGACAAGGTCGGCGTCGTCGCCTACACCGATAAGGTGCAGCGCGAGAAGGCGCTCCTGACGATTAACTCGCCTTCGGATAAGCAGGATTTGAAGGATTTTATCGTCGGTCTGGATAGGGGCTCCTACACGGATATCGCCGTCGGGGTAGATGAGGCGGTCAAGGTTCTTGAGAACGGCAGCGAT
>NZ_ASSD01000252.1 GCF_000520715.1 Paenibacillus zanthoxyli JH29 | reverse complement strand
CCCCCCCGCCGATAAAGACGGATACCGGCAGCGCTTCATTCCGCTGCTCGGCCTCATGATGGTGGAAGCCTCCGCCCTTGTGAATCTGCCAATGCACGCCTGTCGTCTGATCATCATATATTTGAATCCGGTACATCCCGAGATTATGATCCTTGGGATTCGAAGGACTTTCCGTGTAAACGAGCGGCAGCGTAACGAACGGTCCTCCGTCCTCCTGCCAGCTTGTGATCCGAGGCAATCCCTTAAGCGGATCAGTACTCTGGCAGACTTTTAAAATAGGCGCCTCGCCCTGCGGAACATTCTTTATCCCGACTTTGAGCAGATCAAACAGCAGCCCTTTTTCCTTCCAAACGCCGGTTACCGTCGGCGGCAGGAGCGTTTCCGTCGCGCCCATAAGCGACTTCATGAGCGCTTCGGGACGGGGGCCAAAAGCTTGATCCACCCGCCGGACTGTACCGAATAGATTGGTGACAACCGGAAAGGGGGTTCCTTTTACATTCGTAAACAACAGAGCAGGCCCCTCTTCCTGGATAACGCGGCGATGGATCTCCGCAAGTTCCAGATAAGGATCGACCGGCGCTTCAATGACGGCAAGGTCTTTGTCCTTCCGCAGTTGTTCTATCCACTGGCGTAAATTACTGTATCCCAAAATATTGTTCCTCCTTGAACCTGCTCTATCCAAAATGGCTTGATTTCAGCCGAAATCTTCTCTTAGTTATTCCTGCCAAGCTGCCACACGCGTACGCTCATGTAGCACAGCACGCCAAACAGACCGGATATCAGCACAATATGGGCCAGCGCGGCAAACAGATACCACTGTTCGTTGTACAGAGCGAATACGACGCCCGCGCCGCTGAGCACCTGGAGTCCGCACAGAATGACTGCTGAGATTCCGAGCTTCTTAAGCTCAGGATATCCGCCATGCCTCCAGAATGCCAGATGTCCGAGCATAGCGGTAAGAATGAATAGCAGCATTGCCGCAACCCGGTGAAAAAACATAATGCCGGTTCCGCCAGAAAGCTCCGGAATCACCTCGCCGTTGCACAAAGGCCAGCCCGAGCAGCCTCCCTGCGAACCCGTATGACTGACCAAAGCGCCGATATAGACGACGATATAAGCATAAATCGTGGTCAGCCAAGTCAAATTGCGAAAGCCCTTATTCAGCGGCGGAAGGGTTCCGGTCTGCTCTCCGGAGATGCGCCTTCTCGCGCCAAGAGCGAGCATCAACGAGCTGGCAAAAGCGATTAGCGAGAAGCCCATATGCAGCGCCATGACGGCAGCGGACTGCGGCCGGACAACGGCGAGTGCGCCCATAAATGCCTGAATGACGACGAACAGCAGCGTCATGAAGGCATACGCCTGCAACTCTCGGCGATCCCGGGCATAGCGCCGGAAGGCCAGCGCCGAGGCCAGAGCAGCCAGACCGGCAAGACCGCTGAGCAGCCGGTGGCTCCATTCGATCATCTGCCCGAGCGTATATGCGGGAACCAGCTTGCCGTTGCACAGCGGCCATTCATTTCCGCATTCGAGGCCAGACCCCGTCTTGGTAACGAGCGCACCGCCAAGCAGGGCGAGAAACATAATGAGACAGGTTATGTACCCAAGCCATTTCAGCTGTTTCGCCGTCAAATCCGATCACCCGCCGTTGTATGGGATTTTACTTGAGCGTAAACCGGTCTTCCGATCAGAAAAGTTATGCGTTTCCATTATAACCGATAAGGGTCGATGCGGCATACCTGCATTATGCAGACTTGATTGACTGGCTGATTACAAGAAGAAACGGCTTCGCCGTCCTCGCAGGAGGAGGGCATCCGTTTCTCGTAGAAATATAAGACAAAATGATAAGCGCTCACTTATTCATTCTTATATTTTTAAAAACGCCGCTTCCACACAAATTCGGCGAAAGCGGCGAATGGCGATTACTGATGGATGCTCTGATAGACCTGGGTCGCGCGGTTCAGAAAATCTTCGATTTCCTGTCTCGACTTGCGCAGCTTGTTGACGAACCGGACCAGTTCCCTGCCTCCCGAGTAGGCGACGAAGCTGGGAATGCCAAGTATATTCTGTTCCTGGCTGACCTCGCCCACCGCATCGACATCAACCTCTACCAGCGTCAGCTTATCTGCGTAATTCTGTTCAACCTCCGGCATAAACGGATTGATGAACTTACAATCTCCGCACCAGTCTGCCTTGAATACGGCCACGGTCAGTCTGGGGGATTGAATGGCCGCCTGAAATTCAGCAGGAGAGCTGATTTTGTCCATAACTTGCACCGTCCCTTCTCATATGACAAATGTCTCTTGTTACCCTTTAAGTGAAGCAAAATGCATAGCGGAAGTCAACTGCCGCTCTTACTCTCTTTCCCGCACGCGGGCCGGCTGCAGCTTCATGAGCGGGTTCAGCAGCTTCCGCACCGGACGCGGATAGCTCGCCAGTTCCCCGGCGCTTAATACGCCCAGAACAATCAGCAGCACCAGATAAAGAATAACAACGACTGCGCCGGCAGCCAGACAGCCAACAAGATAGGCAAGACGCGCAGGCATCATTCCGGTCAGGCTAATTGCCGCCACGTTCAAGCCGTAACCAGCAGCGCCTGATACGAGCACGGCCAGCAAATACCCGCGCCAGCGCTTGCCCATAATCTCAAACGGCACGATGCTCCGAAGCAGCCGCAGGTTGAGTGCGGTGATTACGATAAAACATAGCGCCGTAGCGATAATAATGCCGTAAATGCCCATGAACCGGCTGAGCAGAACGCTCCCCGCCAGCTTGACGATGATTCCGGCCAGCACGTAGAACATGGAAATACGCGATTTGCCCATGCCGAGCAGGATGGAATTTGAGGTGGTCATCGTAATCTGGAAAATGGTGCCCAGCGTCAGCAGGGCAATCATACCGCTGCCGGATGGGGTGCTGAAGAGCAGGCCGTTCACCGAGTAGGCCGCGACGACAAGCGACAGCACGATCGGCGTTCCGGTTAGAATAGCGATGCGCATCGCGAGTGTGATCTGCCGCTTCAGATGAACCTCGTCCCGGCGGGCATAAGCCGCCGAAATGACCGGTATCAGCGAGGTGCTGAGGGCGATCGCCAGTACGGGCGGAATGCCCGCGATGCTCTGCGCCTTCTGGCCGAGAATACCGAGCAGCCGGGTTGCTTCGGTGCCCCCCACCTGCCCGCTGAGCAGGGGAACGATCAAGGAAGAGTCGATGAAATAGACCGCCTGAATGGTCATAGAAGACAGAATGATCGGAATGGATAAGCTGAAAATATCCTTATAAATCCCGAGCAGCGGCAGTTTGGCTTCCGAAGAGGCGTGGATACCGCTTTGCTTGTCGCTCCGCTTCATCTGGATAGCGGCGTACAGCATAATGGCGAAG
>NZ_ASSD01000251.1 GCF_000520715.1 Paenibacillus zanthoxyli JH29 | reverse complement strand
CCACTGCGGGCGGCGGGCCTGCGCCGGGCAGCGGCAGCCAAGGGCTGGCCAAGGGCCCGGTCTCCGGCAAGCCAGGCAATATGCAGCTTGCGGGCGGAGGAGCCTTCCTGCTCGGCTACTCACCGGCTGGAGAAGAGGTCGGCGTGGGCCGCTCCTATACGGGCGGCAAGCAGTGGAGCAATCTGCCCGGCATACCGGGGTTTGACGGCGTGATCTCTTTTACCGGCGCGAAGGAAGGCTGGCTTGCCGTCAGGGGACTGGAACGGTCCTCGCTGTATGCCACGCAGGACGGAGGCTCCACCTGGAAGCTGAAGCTTTCTTTTAAGACGAAATAGGACAGCATTGGGGGGGCGGAATCCGGGCGATAATGTGATTAGCGATTGAATTGGCCCGGTGAACTGGATATAGTAGTACAATGGGAAAGATACCGGAATTAATGCCCAAACGAAGCAGGCAGAACGGGAGGTGCCAGGTTGCCTGATAACCTTACGCATAAATATGGCGTCTCCGTCACACTCATAAGCCGGCATGAAGGAGAGACAAGCATTCTTAATGTAAGCGGCGAGGCCACGCAAAAGGGACCGCAGCTGTATATTCGTTTTGAGGAACCCGGTCAGGGACCGGATGGCGCCGATGCGTCCGTTCGGACGACGGTCAAGATTCTGGATGACGAGCTGCGGATTATCCGCCACGGCGGCGTCCAGTCGGAGCAATCTTTCCGGAGCGGCGCGCGTTTGCCCGGATTTTACCGGTCTCCCTATACCCAGTTTAATCTGTCCACCGAGACAAGGATGCTGGGAATCTCACGGCAAGAACGTTCCCTGACAGTGAAATGGGAATACGATTTATACGTGTACGACGAGTTGTCGGGACAGTTCGCCATTAGTTTGCATATACAGGAGGAACCTTTAGTATGACACAACGTCCAAATCCGCTTGCCCTCATTAATGAAAGGGTGCAAGAAGCCATCGCTGATGCGGTTGTCGCAGCAGGCCTGGTTCAGCGGGAAGAGCTCCCGGCTATCGTGCTGGAAGTGCCCAAAGACAAAGCCCATGGCGATCTGGCGACCAACGCCGCCATGCAGCTTACCAAAATTGCCAAGCGTAATCCGCGCCAGATCGCCGAGGCGATCGTGGAGCATCTGGATGTAAGCCAAGCCTCGATTGAAAAAGCGGACATCGCCGGCCCCGGCTTCATCAACTTTACGCTGTCCAAATCGTACCTTTATCCGGTCATTGCCCTTGCCCTGGAGCAGGGTGCCGATTACGGCCGCACGGACGCCGGCCAAGGACAAAAGGTCGAGGTTGAGTTCGTCAGCGCCAACCCGACGGGAAGCCTGCATCTGGGCCATGCCCGGGGAGCGGCCGTTGGCGATGCGCTGTGCAATGTGCTGGATTTCGCCGGTTACAAGGTTACGCGCGAATACTATATCAACGACGCGGGCAATCAGGTTTCCAACCTGAGCCAATCGATCGAGGTCCGGTATTTGCAGGAGCTTGGCCAGCAGGCCGAAATGCCGGAGGACGGCTATTACGGCGAAGACATCAAGGGCTTTGCCAAAGAGCTTGTCGCAGATAAAGGCGATTCGCTTCTGGAGCTGTCGCCCGGAGACCGCGCCGCCTTTTTCCGTGCCTACGGGCTGGAGAAGGAACTCGACAAAATCAAGCGCGATCTGGGACGCTTCCGCGTCGCCTTCGACATCTGGTACAGCGAGACCTCGCTGTATGAGACCGGGGAAGTGCTGCGGGCGCTTGACGAGCTGCGGGACCGCGGGGAAGTATACGAAGAGGACGGCGCCACATGGCTGCGGACGACGAAATACGGAGACGACAAGGACCGCGTGCTGATCAAGAATGACGGCACCTATACGTACCTGACGCCGGATATCGCTTATCACAGCGATAAATACGGTCGCGGCTATGACAAAATGATCAATATTTGGGGCGCCGACCACCATGGCTATATTCCACGGATGAAAGCCGCGATGGCGTCGCTTGGCAATGATCCGGACAAGCTGGTTGTGCTGATTGCCCAAATGGTCAGCCTGTTCCAGGACGGCGAGAAGGTGAAAATGTCCAAGCGGACCGGTAAGGCGGTTACCATGGAGGATCTGATGGACGAAGTCGGCGTCGATGCGATTCGCTATTTCTTCACCATGCGGAGCATGGATTCCCATCTCGACTTCGATATGGATCTAGCCGTCTCGACCTCGAACGAAAACCCGGTGTTCTATGTACAATATGCGCATGCGCGCATTTGCAGCGTATTCCGTCAAGCCGAGGAGCAGGGCATCACCCTGCCGGAACTCGCCGGAATTGATTATTCCAAGCTGACGGCAGAGCATGAATACGCCCTGCTGCGCAAAGTCGGCGAGCTTCCAGCCGAGATTGATCTGGCCGCAGAGGGCTATGCTCCGCACCGCTTGATCCGCTATGTGTACGAGCTGGCTTCGCTCTTCCACAGCTACTACAAGGCTGAGCGCGTAATCACCGAGGATGCCGCCCAGACGCTGGCGCGTCTCGCGCTGCTGGGCGCCGTTCGCCAAGCGATTGCGAACGTACTGAGCCTTGTCGGCGTGACGGCGCCGGAACGGATGTAGCGTCCGGAAAGGGCCGCTGCTCGCTTCTGGTCTGCCTCGCCAACCTAAGCTTGATGCCGTCCTGCGGGGCGGCATCTTTTAATTACCGGAGAAATTTTTGGCGGATTGCCGCAAAATTTCTGCAGCTTTTAAGCGCTGGAGGCGGTTTCACTGGGGGCTGGATGGGAGGGCTTTGACCCTGCGCGGCGCAGCCGGAGCCTTGGGCCGCCTC
>NZ_ASSD01000250.1 GCF_000520715.1 Paenibacillus zanthoxyli JH29 | reverse complement strand
TTTATTTTGTCTTGCAAGCTTTTCTCCATGACGTTTGCCTCCTAATCTAGAAAAGGAAAAGTATTACACAATTATAATACTTATAAATATCAAAATAAATAATAATATTTAACGTTTGGTGTTTACCTGAATGAAACTTGTCTACACTTTTGACATGAGAGGTGAACACCATGAAGGACAAGGAAATATTGAAGCTCGTTGGAACCCGGATTCGTGCTCTTCGCAAAGAGCGGGGTTTGTCCCAGGAAGCTCTTGGGGAAAAGGGCGGATTTCATTTTTCATACATAGGACAGATTGAACGCGGTGAGAAGAATGTATCTCTATTGAATTTGCATAAGATTGCGGAATCTCTTGGAGTTAACTTGATTCAGTTATTTGCATATCTGGATGAAGAGTTCATGGTTACGTCGGCGGAGAGCGATATTCAAGACATTGTAGAGTTGCTTCGTGATGCCAATGACGAGAAGATTCGGATGGCTAAAAATGTGCTGAGAGAAATTTTAAGAGGTAACGCTTCTTCATAGCTAATGGTTTGACTATT
>NZ_ASSD01000249.1 GCF_000520715.1 Paenibacillus zanthoxyli JH29 | reverse complement strand
CCGGGCCCGCTTCGCTGCTCGCTTGGGGATTCATGACGCTGCTGATCCTGCCGATGGCGCTCTCGATGGGCCTTCTCTCCGCTAAATTCCCGAATGCCGGGGGCGTATCCCATTTTGTAACGCTCGCCTTCGGTGAACGCGCCGGCACGCTGGTCGGCTGGTTCTTCCTGATGTCCGTGCCGATCGGCGCTCCCGTAGCCGCGCTTACCGGATCGGGCTATATGTCCGCCGCTATGGGCTGGGGCGAACCGGCGCGAATTGCGCTGGCCGCCGCAATTCTTGCTGCCGGGCTCGGCATGAACTGGGTCGGCATGCAGCTCGCTGGCAAAGTGCAAATCGCCGTCGTGCTCGCCATCGTTGCCGTGCTCGTCTTCGCTTTTGCCGCGGCGTTGCCCCGGATAGACAGCGCCGCGTTTACGCCGTTTGTCCCGCACGGCTGGATGAATATCGGCAAGGCGACAGCGATTCTGTTCTGGTGCTTTATCGGCTGGGAAGCGGTGTCCCATCTGTCCGAGGAATTTAAGGACCCGCAGCGGGCGGCGGTCAAGGGCGTGACCATCGCCGCCATTATTGTCGGCGCGCTCTATTTCTTGACGGCGCTGGCCGTCGTCGGTACCCAAAGTTATCTTAAAGGAAGCTCCTCTTCGCTGGTCTGGATGATCAGCCGTCCGCTTGGGCAATGGGGCGGACTAGTCGCAGGGCTCACGGGGCTGTTTATCTGCACCGCCACGATCATCGCCTATGTCGGTGCCGCTTCAAGGGTGGCCTATGCAATGGCCCGCCAGGGGCACGCCCCTCAGTGGATGAGCCGAATGTCCGGCCGGTTTCATACGCCGATCGGTGCGCTGGGCTTTCTCCTGCTGTGCTTTACAACAGTGATGACACTGTACGGCAGCGGACTTATATCGC
>NZ_ASSD01000248.1 GCF_000520715.1 Paenibacillus zanthoxyli JH29 | reverse complement strand
CCCATTTGTCCGAATTCCCGCCAGCCGCCGTCATCCGCTCCGTTTCTGCGGAACTGTCCGAACGTTCCGTTCTGCCGTCTTTCGCCCGAGGCTGTTCCGTCCTGCGTACCGGATGACGCATCGGCGCTCTGTGTGCCCGTGGCGTTCCCGTTCGGGTTCACCGAAGCCCCCGATGTTCCATCCGCGCCGTCCTGTCCGCCTCCGAAGCCACCGCCGTTCATTCCCGGCATTGCGCCGCCCATTCCGGGCATCCCCTGATCTTCGCCGCCGTTCCATGACGGCATCTCTCCGTTCATGCCCTGCGGGAAGCCGCCGCGCCCCGCATTGCCCCGGTCACCGGTCAGACGCGATACGCCGTTATAACCGAAGGCCAGCTTCATGACCGAGTTAGTGGTGCTGCTGCCGATAAATGGGCGCTGGCTGGCCGGGATCGAATCCACGATAACCGCCCAGGATACAGAGACGGCCAGCATGACGGCGGTGCATGCGGCCAGCACGCCTGCTTTTTTCTTCCAGTTCATCTTTAACGCCAGCCAATAAAAGAGATAAAAGGCCGGAACCACCATGTAAGCCTGCAGCATCTTCTCGTTGAACGCCACGCCGATTAACGCGAATGCGGCAATCAGGAGGCCGATCTTGCTGCTCCTGGTTCCCCTGAACAAGAACCACGTCGCCAGCAGCAGCGTGAACACGAGCATGGCGTCAATATTGTTCGTTCTGCTGACGGCCGCCGCCACCGGCGTAAGAGCCATTGCCAGAGCAGCGATGCGGGCCGCCATTTTGCCAAAAGCCGGTTTGACCAGCAGATAGACCAGCAGCACCGACCCCACACCGGCCAGCGCCTGAGGAAGAATGACGCTCCAGCCCTTCACCCCGAATATCCAGGCGAACAGCGTCTGTATCCAGAACACCACCGGCGGCTTATCCACCGTTACCGAACCCGCCGAGTCCAGCGAAGCATAGAAAAAATTATGCCAGCTCTGCAGCATGCTTCCCACCGCAGTTGTATAGTACAGATTGACGTACTTGTCATTCCAGATCCCGTAGCCGTACAGAAATGCCGCAAGCAGCAGTATGGCCGCCAGAACGAGATCCGAACCTAGCTTCCTGATTAGTCTCATCTTGATCCCTCTCCCCCCGTTTCTCGGGCTGCCTGTTGGCCGCCGCTTCCTCTTCCGTACTGTATTATTGCATCCCTACCTTAACTCATAATGAGTCCGGGCTGAATGTTTGCTGAAGGAACAATCGGCTGCTGGCAGGTCATATCGTCCATCGTCGTGCAGAAAAGGGATAGAGGGAGCAGGCCGCACTGGCAGCGGCAGGCCGCGCAGGCTGCACTGTGGCCGCACGGGCAGTACTGGCCGCATAGGCCACGCAGGCTGCACAGGCCGCACGGGCCGTACTGGCAGCGGCAG
>NZ_ASSD01000247.1 GCF_000520715.1 Paenibacillus zanthoxyli JH29 | reverse complement strand
CCGACCCGCTCGCTGAACGCCTTCCGCTGCCATTCGGCCAGCTTGCTCACGGAATTCTCCGTGGAGGCGAAGCCGCAGAAAGGACATACCCGGACAACGTAATAATCGGGATTCTCTTCCTTGTAATAAGAGCAAAAATCCGCATCCCGGCGAACAGCCCTCTTGAGGCTGGGACGGACTCTGGAGGTTACGAATTCGCGTTCACAATTGCAACAGTTTACTTTAATGGAGTATAGGGGCTCCAAATAGGTCATGTGCCCTCATTCCTTTCGCGTCAGTCATGCATCAATCTCTTTCTCCGGGCATGTTGACAAAATGGCGGGCCGGGCCTGCAAGCCGGTGCAGTATAAGCGATCGGAGCGGTTCATCTACTCCGGTATCCTCAAGCGCTTCTCCCATGCAGCCCAGCCACTCCTCCGACCGCTCCTCCGTAATCGGCACATGCGTATGACGCGCTCTCATCATAGGATGTCCGTACAGCTCGGAGTACAGCTGCGGACCGCCGAAGAACTGAGTGAGAAAGCGGTACTGCTTGTCCATAACAGGGACGATGTCGACCGGAAACAGCGGACCAAGCCGTGGATGCGCCTGCACTTTACTATAAAACACTTCCACCAGTCTGCGCAGCTTCTCGGCCCCTCCCAAATTCTCATATATGCTTTTTTCCGGATTCATTGATGCAACCAACTTTCTGCCGATTTTAATCGTATTGACCTATTCATTATACCAAAATCAAGGTCGTACGACATCTTGCCAACGCGAAAAACAAGAGAAAAAATTCCTATATACCTAATAAACAAGCCCCGCATCCAAAACCTTTGTCCTAAGAAAAGAGTCCTGCATCTTAAATGTGAAGAAATGTTCAATATTACCCAAGAAGAAACGCCTGACGGAGTCCTTAAAGGACGCAAGTACGTTTCTCGTAGAAATATAAGGCCATTTACAAGCGTGAAACTTATGAATTCTTATATTTTAAAAAAAGCCAAAAAAGACGCTAAACGAATGTTTAGCGTCTGCAGCATATTAATAGGTCCGCCAATCCTCATCACCGGGAGAGACGAGGGAGGCCCGGATGACATAAACAAAAGCGCAAACGAGAACGCCAGCAACTACGCTCATCATCATCACTCCATCCCTAATATTAAAGTTTTCGAAAAGGTGCTTTAATTAATTTTTATATTACCACAAACACAGTAAAAATGCACTCTTCATTGTAACCGCTTACTTTATTTTTTTGTACTGTTTGTCCCTTTACATGCATACATCTTACCATAGATCGGGAGGCGTATATGATGACCTTGAAAAAGCTAAGCGGCCCTTCTTGGGCCTTGGGGCTCGCCGGCTGTATGCTGCTCGTACTGGTTTATCCCGATGCTTCTCTTAGTGCTGCTCTGAGAGGAATGGCCATCTGGTGGGATGTGCTGTTCCCGTCGCTCTTTCCTTTCTTCGTCATCTCCGAACTCATGCTCGGCTTCGGAGTCGTCCACCTGTTCGGCGCTCTGTTTGATCCGCTGATGCGCCCGCTGTTCCGTATTCCTGGCAGCGGCGGCTTCGTGCTTGCGATGGGCTATGTGTCCGGCTATCCGGTCGGAGCCCGGCTGACGGCTAAGCTGCGGGAGCAGAACCTGCTCACCCGCGTCGAAGGTGAACGGCTTGTGGCTTGTACGACTTCCTCCGATCCGATCTTCCTGCTCGGCGCTGTTTCGGTTGGTTTTTTTCATAATCCCGCTTTGGGCCCCTGCCTGGCGCTGGCCCACTACGGGAGCGGTCTGCTTGTCGGCCTGCTGATGTCCTTTCACGGACGAAGGGAAGAACGGAACGCCGCAGCCGGGCAGAAGCCTATCTTAATGACCGAAACGCACCGCCCCGGTAAGCTGAAGAAGCAGCGGCCTGAACCGGGCCGTCTCCGTACCGCCTTCGCTTCCATGGCCGAAGCGCGCCGCCGTGACGGGCGGACGCTCGGGGAGCTGCTGAAGGGGGCGGTGCAATCCTCTCTACAGCTTATTATTGTCGTAGGAGGGCTCGTTGTATTCTTCACCGTACTGATGGAACTGCTAAGCCGGGCAGGTGTGATGGCCTTCCTCTTCTCAGTAATCGGGCGGTTTCTTTCGGTTTTAAGCTTCCCCCAGGGGCTGACCGAGGCGGTAACGAGCGGATTTTTCGAGGTTACGCTCGGCGCCAAAGCGGCCGGAACCGCGTCCGCCGCACTCCCCTTCAAGGCCGCCGCCGCCGCATTTATTCTCTCCTGGGGCGGTCTGTCCGTGCACGCCCAGGTTTCCAGCATCTGGAACGGAACGAGACTCCGTTATCTGCCTTTTGCCGCCGCCCGTATTCTTCATGCTTTCCTGTCGGCCGGACTGACGCTGCTCCTCTGGCGGCCGATGATGGAGGTTTCGCCGGCGCTGGCTCCGCTCTGGACGCCGGTTCCGGCCCTGTACTCTCCCGCAGCCGGACTCATGCTTCTCGCCCTGCTGCTGGCCGGCGCCTTGTTGCTCTCGCTTGCGGCGGCCGCCTCCGGCAGAGTCCTGCGGATTCTTCTCCGGCGCTGAACGGCGGAAGGATTGCTCCACCGCGTGCAGCTCCCAGCGTGCGGTGGAGCAATACGCGGCCGTCAACCACACGCCACCGCGCTCCGCCCATCGGGAAAGGCGCTTTCCGCCGAAATCCCCTTGAGAATGGCCGCCTCTCTTGGACGAAGGGAGGCGGCTGTTTTTTTCGGGAACAGTTTCCCCTGCTAAACATTGTTTTCCTAAGCAAGATTGATTATGATCGGTGTATGACAGAACGAACAAAGGAGTCTATTCGTCTTGAGATATTATGTCCTGGACCGCGGCGATCAACTGTCCATTGATCTCAGTCAACAGTTTCATAAGCTTGCGGGAGAACGGGGGCTGCAGCTCGATGCCGAGTCTCCCGAAATCGTAGTCTCCATCGGCGGAGACGGCACCATGCTTCATGCCTTCCATACCTTTATCGATCGGATTCCTCAGCTCGCCTTCGTCGGCGTCCATACCGGTCATCTCGGTTTCTATGCCGACTGGCAGTGCGAGGAACTCTCCGCTCTGGTCGATTATATGTGCGGAAAAGGCGAACCTTCACCGCATAAGCCGCGCATCGTCAAATATCCGCTCGTTGAGCTGGAAATCCATAGGAAATCGGGGACTACTTCGCATATCGCCCTTAACGAGTTCACTCTTAAAGGGGTTGAAGGCACGGTGGTTCTTCAGATCGACATTAACGACGAGAACTTCGAGATGTTCCGTGGCGACGGCATCTGTGTTTCTACCCCTTCTGGCAGTACGGCCTATAATAAAAGTCTCGGCGGCGCGATGGTTCATCCTTCGATTGAGGCGCTGCAGATTGCGGAAATCGCGTCGATTAATAATCGTGTGTTCCGGACGATGGGCTCCCCGCTGCTCCTGCCCAAACATCATCACTGCGATATTTTCTCCCGGAGAGAGCAGAGGCTGATGCTGACCGTTGACCATACCAACTATCCTATCGATGATTTGATCTCTGTCAGATGTCAGGTGTCGGAGAAAAAGGTCAGCTTCGCCCGTTATCGTCCGTTTCCGTTCTGGAAGCGCGTGCGTTCCTCATTTCTGGTGTAGAATTCTCGTACATACAGCCGGTGCCCGCCCGTGCCCCGGCTGCTGCCGCATGGACTTTACTTTCGCTTACCGATCTAGCAGGCCTCTATCAATTTGATAGACAGAGAGAGAAACGCAATGGTATAATGAGACTATTTTACAAATAGTTACATATAGAAGGGGAGAAATTTGTTGAAAAAATGGTTCATTATGCTGGGGGTCCTGTTGTTATCCCTAGCTCTTACGGCCCCCGCGCTTGCCGCGCCCGCGCCGATCAAGGTTTATATTGACGGTGTCAAGCTTTCCTTCTCCTCCGGCTCTCCCTATTTACAGAACGGCTCCGTCATGGTTCCATTCCGGGCCGTGTTCGAGAAGCTCGGCTTGAAGGTGGGCTGGGACCCCGCCAGCCGCGTAGTAACCGGTACAAGCCCGGA
>NZ_ASSD01000246.1 GCF_000520715.1 Paenibacillus zanthoxyli JH29 | reverse complement strand
CATAAGAAACCCAATATGGTTTTAAAGGGAAGAATTGAAGTTTTGGCTCGGAGGCAAAGTCCCGGTAGGAGAACCCTCCTGTTGAACTATGCACTAGGCACGGATTGATGGCCGAACGTGCGCCGTTAGTCCGAGGCAGCTCCGCGACGGATGGATTGAAATGCGGTACCCAACCCGCGAATATCAGACTGTTAACCACCGTCAACGTCTTTGCCTTCGTGCCAAGATTTTAAGCCCATTCGAAAATGGATATTTCCCTCCTCTCTAAAAAATTATTTCATGAATTTCTTAATGAGGTATTGACCGCCTCGTTCATATCAG
>NZ_ASSD01000245.1 GCF_000520715.1 Paenibacillus zanthoxyli JH29 | reverse complement strand
CGCGGCCTGGCGGCGCGCGCGGCGGACCTCGCCGGCGGCCGGTTCACACTGGCGCTATTCGGAGCATTTAGCGCCGGCAAATCCTCCTTCGCCAATGCGCTGCTTGGCGAAGAGGTGCTGCCCGTGTCTCCCCATCCCGCCACGGCGGCGGTGAACCGCATCCTGGCGCCGGAGGGACCGATGCGGCACGCTACGGCCGAGGTGGCGATGAAGAACCGGGAAGAGATGTGGGATGATATCCGCTATTCTTTTGGCGTGCTTGAGCTGGGAGAACCGTCGCCTGGGACTTGGGCGGACGCGGTATCTGAGCTGCCCGCACGGGGCTTGCACCCGTCGGCGCTGCCCCATGCCGGATTCCTGAGGGCGGCGGCAAAAGGCTGGAACGAGGCGGAACCTCTTCTCGGAACAGTGCGTACGGTAGAGCTTGACGAGTACCGCAAGCTCGTCGCCGAGGAGAGCCGAGCCTGCTTTGTGCGGAGTATCGACCTGTACTACGCCTGCCCGCTGACAGACAGCGGAATTGTACTGGTGGATACGCCGGGGGCCGATTCCTTGCACGCCCGGCATACCGGCGTCACCTTCGCCTACATGAAGGAAGCGGACGCGATTTGTTTCGTCACCTACTACAATCACGCTTTCTCGAAGGCTGACCGCCAGCTGTTGTCGCAGCTCGGGCGAGTCAGGGAGAGCGGTGCGCTGGACAAAATGTTCGTCATTGTCAACGCTTCCGACCTTGCGGCGGATGAGGCTGAGCTGGCGGAAGTGAAGGAGCATGTCGCCGGCAGCCTGCGCTCTGCGGGGCTGACGAATCCGCGTATTTACACAATTTCCAGTCTTCAGGCGCTGCAGGGCAAGACTGGGGGAGGTCTTCCGGTTTACGAAGCCTCCCGGTTTGCCGCCTTTGAGACGGCGCTATGGCAATTCGCCGGAGAAGAACTGCCTGCTCTGTCGCTGAGGGCGGCCATGGATAGTCTGGCATCCGTCCGCCGCCAGGCAGAGGAATGGCAGGAGATGGCGCTTAGGGCCGATTCGGAGCGGGAGGACGAGATCCGCCGCATGGAAGAGCGCCGCCGGGCAGCGGATATTAGGCTTGCACAGTTGGAGGCTGAAGAGCGCCCGGCGCGTGAGCTGCGGCGTGAGGGAGGAGAACTGCTGTACCATGTACATCAGCGGCTCGGGTTCTCGTTTGGCCGGATGTTCCAGGAATCCTTTCATCCGTCGCTGCTGCGGGACGAAGGCGGCGGGCTGAAGGAGATCTTCGCCGCCTGCGGACGTGAATTGTGGCGTACCGCAGGCCGGGAGCTGGAGGCTGAG
>NZ_ASSD01000244.1 GCF_000520715.1 Paenibacillus zanthoxyli JH29 | reverse complement strand
CGCTGGCCGCCGCCGTCGGCGGCACCATCGATCCGATGCGGGTCATCGAGAGCAATATGCTGGGCGGCAATCTGTCTCCGGCCATCAAGCAGATCCTATATCTGGTCTTCGCTTTCCTCGGGGCGCATTTGGGCAGCGAGCTTGTCAAATGGGTATGCGGCAGGGGGTAAGGCCATGAGGGTTCCGCCCTTTCAACAGTTTCGCCGGTTCTCCCGGATATCAGCCATTTTTGTACTGGGGATGATCGTCGGCAGTGTAGTGTACAATGCGATTTTCCACCTCGGCTTCAGTACTCTGTGGCTGGACAATCAGGCTCTGCGCGTACAGCTGGAAGAGTATGAGAATGATATTCTGACTCTCAAAAAATACAAAAACAGTTCGACGGTCATCAAGGAGATCAAAATCCGTACCGAGGACGGCGGATCGCAGAAATATGCGAATGGGCTGGACCCCGCAACCGTTAAAGACATTGTCCGCAAAATGGGCGACGATCTCGCGCCGATGCGGGGCCGCAGCGTCTTCGAGATCGACGGGGACAGCAAAATGGCCCGTCTACTGCTTAGCGGCAAGGTGTACCTCGTGCGCGACAAGGAGTATGCGGTCCGCATCCGGACGATGCTTGTCATGGAAGGCGTCCTGCAGATTTGGGTGGAGATCATGCCGGGCAAGCATCTCTGATCTTTGGGAGAGGCATGGGCAGGCCCCTAAAACCGTGCTACAATAAACTTAAGAAACCGCTTCACCGCCGTCTTTCAGGCAGCTGCATACCGGCGGCAGACGAAGAGTGCAAGGAGGCGTCCATGATTCTGTTTATCAAATATCTGCTGTTTCTCCTACTGACCCTCTCCGTTCTCGGCGCGGCTTATTTTAGCGCCGCATCCCGCCGCGCCGCAAGCTCCGAAGAACGGGGACTGAAGCGGGCGGTCATGAATATTTTGCTTGGATCGATGCTCGTACTGCTTGCGCTCATGTCGATGTTTCTATTCCGGGGCTCCACCGTCAGCGTCATTGTGGAAGCGGTGTTTCTTGTGCTCGGCGCCTTCAATATATTTTCCGGATTGCGCAGCTACGGCTATTACAGCAGTCTGGGCAAGTCCCGGCCGCAGCGGTGAGGCGGTTATGCTGAAGCGGCGAACTAGCTTTGAAGACGCTCAAACAGCCTTCCTCCCTTTCGGGACGGGAAGGCTGTTTATTTTCCCCTACTTCTTCCTTACCGGCGAATCAGCTTCCGGATAAAGGGAACCTGAAGAATCTGCTTTTTAATCAGCCGCACGCGGAACTCCTGCTTTATTTTGCCATAGATGTCCGGGCAGTTGCTGCGTATCCATTGATACATGTACATAAAGTCATCCTTCGTTTTGGCCGAATTCCATAGATAATACACGATCGTATCATAAGCGGTATTGTTGAACCAGCCGTTCATCTCGTTCTTCTGATAGCTGTACCGCTCGATAGCCAGGTTGCGGATGCTGCGCTTTTCTTCGAGATTCCGTACAAGAAAATCCCGGGACAGATTGAACGTAATGTTATTGCCGTGAATCCGGTACACGCCCACTACCGCATCAATGAATCCCGCGTCGCCGACCAGCAGGGAGCGAAGATAGATGGACGCGTCGTTCACCATATTCATTTGCAGAATATCCATGTTAATCAGAGCTTCCCGCCTAAAGAGGGTGGTGAGCGTAGAAGCCGGTTTCCCATAGCCGGGACGCTCGAAGTTCAGAAAATAAGTCCGCCGGTCGGTCACCTCGGATAGCCCGAGTTCCTGGAGCTTCAGCCGCTGCGAGGCGGAATATTCCAGAAAGACGTTGGCGGCGACGAAGGAAAGACCGGGACGGCTCTCGTGAAAGGCCGCAGCCCTGCTGAAATATCCGCTGTCGATCAAGTAATCGTCATCGTCCAGGAACAGAACGTATTCTCCGTCCCCGTGCGCGGTGAATGCCGCAAGCCGGTTCGCTCCCGGGCCCTGATTGGTCTCATTGCGCATGTAAATAACACGCGGCTCGTCTCCGAAACGCTCCTCCATCAGAGCTTCCGTACCGTCCGTCGAGGCGTCGTCAATCACGACAATCTCTTTGTTCGGATAATCCTGAGCGAGTATGCTTTCAACCGCCTGGCGCAGAAAATCCTTACGGTTGTATGTTGTAATGATTACGCTGATTTTGGGAACTGCGCCGGACCGGGCTTCGCTCTTCGAGCGGTCCCTTAATTCCGCGAGCTTGGTCTCCAGCAGGCCGGCTTCTTTTGAATCGCCGAGTCCAAACTGGCTGTCCAGGTAGAAACGAAGAACCTCCAAGGCATCCTTGCCCGCAGCCTGGCGGGCGATAACCTGCGACAGCGACGTCAAGGCTTCCCTCGCTTCCGGCTGCTCCTGCTGAATATAGGCCGCGCATTTCTCAAGCAGGTCCTCTTCCGCAACCGGACCTCCCTCGAGCTTCAGACTCACCCGGTCCATTAACCTACGGCTGGCCTGCCTCATGTGTTCTTCTTGTTCCATTTCCACCCCTCCAGTCACACTTGAAATGCCGCTATATTCTTTTTTCTAATGTCAGCTGCTAACCTTTACTTTCCCGGGAACGAACTTGGCCCTCATTTTTACGCCTAGACCCTTGAACAGACTGAGACTATCCATAAATACCTCGCGTTCCAGAATGGACGCCACGGCGATATAGACCGGTAAAATAATGATTCCAAGCACGAAGGCCCCCAAAAAGATCGATAGATAGGAGTCGAAGGAATAGCCCACAAGATTGTTCAGATAAATGATTCCTACAAATACAGCGATATTCGTAAGCCATCTGCGGAACGTAATCCAGGGGCTTCGCTCCATCAGCCTCCGGTTGGCGTACAAAATAATATCCGTGGAGCGGTACAGCAGCGCGGCCACCGTACCCAGCAGCACGCCGTAAATGCCCAGGAACTGCACCAGAATCAGCGAAGCGGCCAGATTGATGCCGGATTCGAGCAGCGTACGGGTCAGTGTATTTTTGAAATGTCCGGCGATATTGATGACATTGTTGGCGGAAGAACGCGCGTTGATCAGCAGCTTTTGCACCACGAACAGGACCGGAATCCAGTAGAGCACATAATCGACGTCGTTGACGCCCGATGTGTATAGGGTGATAAACGGCAGAATCAGAATATAAGCGACGGTCATCAGCGAAAAGACAAAGGCCATGAAATACAGCTCGTATGCATCGTACAGCTTGATGAATTTCGCCCGGCCCTCGTGATAGCTGTGCCCCAAAGCAAATCGGACGCTCGTATTGACCGTATTGACGATGTTGTCGATGATGGTAAAGATCATGTTGTACATCACGTAGACGCTGACGATTTTCAGATTGGTGAAAAAGGTCAGCACCAGCACGTCGGTGTTCCGGAAGATCATATAGGACAGCTCATGGACGAGCACGAAATTTTTCTGGTTGATGGCCTCAAGATTCGGCTCTTTGTTGAAATCCAGCCATTTATAATGCCGGTTCTTGTAGATATGGAAGGCAACCATTTGAAGCAGCGTCACGGCAAAATAGGAGGCCTGCACGAGCACAATATCCACGCTTTGCAGCAGCAGCACGATCCGCACCAGGTTGTTGATGATATTCCCGATGGTGACGACGGAGGTATCCACATAGCTTTTGCCTTCGGCTTGCAGGTACACCCTGAATTTGCCCTGGTAGTAATAATTGATGGCGCCGCCCAGGCCGTTGAACAGGACAATGCCCATGACCTGCCACATGCCAAGCTCCGACTTCACCGCGAACGGATAAATCGCCGCTATGGCGATGACGGAGAGCAGATAATAAAAGCCCGTTTTTTTGTAATACATGGCGGTGGCGGACAGGATCGAATTGACGCTTTCCCGGTTGTTTTGCGCGATCGGCTTGTACAGCGCCTGAAGCGAAGCCGCGCCTACTCCCGCTTCCAGCAGCGCCAGGTAGGCAATGATCTGGACGACGGATGACACAAGACCGTTAGCCTCCGACCCGTAATTGACCATAATCAGCCGGGGAATGAAGATGCTCAGCACGATGGTGATCAGCTGGCTGCCCAAGCCGAAGACGAGGTTAAGAATGCTCCGTTTAGCTTTCATGGCCCCTCCTTGCAAAAACGGCTGGGGTAATAGCCGCCGCTTCTTCCGCACTTTTGCTTTTCCCCAATGTGCTTTTTCCTAGATAATTATCCAATTTTTCAAAATGCTTCTCCGCCTGTCTGGCGAGAACGGAAACATTCAACCGGTTCGTGTCAAAGCTGCGGACGACCGATTCAGGCTCCATCGATTCCATTGTTTTGAGATCGGCATAGGCTCCCGTAAAATGGGCGTCGTTCATGACATTGATGGTCTTATCGCTGTAGGCGATAGGAAATACGGGTTTGCCGAAGACCCAACCGAGAATCATGGCATGGAAACGCGTCGCGACGATCATACTGGAAGAGGCTAATATGCCAACGGCTTCTTCCAGATTCGTCTTGTAAAAATACAGGGAAGCGTGATCCGCATAAGGCTGCGGAATTAAGGAAAGGATGGCCCTCGCCGCGTCCTCGTCCCCTTCATGTTTGCAAAAAGACATCAGCTTCACCTCATGCCCTTCCTGAATAAAGGCAACGGCGATATCTTTAATTTTGTTGTAGTACATGGAGTCAAGACCTTTAAGGCTGTCGCGGGCCGAGGGTTTAATGACGGAAATGACGATAGGCTTCCCGCTCTCCGGATGGGCCTCTTGCGGATGCTGAAAGATAATATCCGGCGCCAGTCTCACATTGCCCAGATCCTTATACAGCTCGTGAGAGTATTGGTCCCGGAAGCAGATATCGGTATATGTGGAGAACAGCTCTCTGTACTTTTCGTAGAACAGGTCATCCTTATAGGGGCCAAAATTGGCGCCAAGGACGTAAAACGGTTTTTTCGTATCAAAAACATCCAGCTTCCATGAGTAATCTTTTTTCCAGCCTTCCCCCTGCATATACATGGAACCGCCGACCTGGACGACTCCGTCACAGCGTCCGGCAAGCCTCTTCAGAAGGATTTTTTGAAAATCGACATCATCCAATTTCTTCAAAAGCTTTCGGACACCGCGAACCCAAACCGATTCAATCGGGTACACGGTAAGGTTGGGCAGCGAGGCTAGGCACTGCTTGTACTCCTTCCGGGCGGGGAGAATAAAGCGGGTATCCGGATATCTCTCGCAAAGCACCTTGATAAAGAGATCATCGCCCAAATTTAACTTCGTGTACGCGTGAATCATGATTCTTTTCATTTCTTCATCCCTTCCGTTAATAAATATGGCCGTTCCATATCTTGCGTTTCGGGTAACCGAAATCGGCAACGAATAGGTTATTCTCATGGAGAAGGGAAAGCTGATCGGAAAATTTCTGAAAACCGTTTTAACTTTGTTCCAATTCTAAGATAAACTTTCTTCAGTTGGCAATAATAATGCAGGAAATGACAACTTTCGGAGCAAGGGTATCCTCCCAAGAGACACCTTGCTACTAATCCTTTGGAGGGTTGCGGAAGGGTCGCACGCTTTGAAGCAGTTTAAAATATGGCAAACTTCCTGTAAGCCCGCCTTTAACCCAAAAAAAGGACCCGTCTTAAGTAAAGACGAAGTCCTTAAATGTCCCGGTCCGGCGGAGGAATTCCGCGCCAGGGCTATCCATGATCGATCGATTGCAGCATCAGAACGGATTTGGCGACAAGAGTGTCGTGGTGGGTGATCTCGATTTCCAGCTTGCAGGTCCGGCGGCTGCTTTCGAGCAGCCTTGGCGTCACGATAACGGAGTCCTCAATCTGGACCGGCCGCACAAAATAGGTGGACATATTGTCGAGCACATGATCGCTGCCGGTTATATCCTTGGCCGCCTTGAATGCGGAATGCATCATCAGCGTGGAAATAACACCTTCGGATATCGTGCCTAAATCCGTCGCCATCTGCGGGGTAATAAAACCGTGAAAGAACAGCTTGCCCTCCTCGCTGCGCTCCTCGGCAAACCCGTTCCAAATGAGATGGTCGAAGGTCTCCCCGAGCTGCGGCTGATTGCGCACATCCCTCAGGCTCTGGAGCACTTCCTTGCGGGTAAGCGAGCCGACCAGCTTGCGGTTGCGGTCAATAATGGGCAGGAAATCAATGCCCTCCCACATCAT
>NZ_ASSD01000243.1 GCF_000520715.1 Paenibacillus zanthoxyli JH29 | reverse complement strand
CCACTTCAAGTGTTAGCTAAGTGGGGGAGTGTTCAAATCCGAGCCAAAAGCATCCTTGCCGCTGAGGGAATCCGTCACCGTTCGCGAATTTCTGGATCAACTGGCGCGGCGGACCTACGGGTGAATATTGGAGGCAAAATACCCGTCCAATATGAGATTTTTGTGGCTGAAGAGGATGAGGTCCGTGCGCTTAAGGTGCTGCGTTAGCAAGGCCAAGATGATCACGCACTATGACCGTCTGAATGTCTGGATTCGGTGAAGGCTGGAGTAGTGCCTATGGAGATATTGGAAACGGAGGCGATCCGTTTCTTTTTTTTGTATGTATAAATATGACATGTACATAACATCAAAATGTTTATAGAAATCGGTTTCATTTCAACGAAAGCTGCAAATATAGTGCGCCCTGCATAATCAAAACGAAGAAAATTGTCGAATTGTACAATTAAATGTAATGTTAGTTGACCTATTTCTTGGCTTCATGTACATTTTGCTTACACAAACGAAGTGATATTTATCACACTTTATATCGAATTCAGTGTCAAAGCATGTACAGGAAATCGATTTCCTGAGGGTATCGGCAACTTATTTTCATCAATGCATGATGGGAAACCGGTTTCCTGGATGTGGAAAGTTCGTTTCTAATTCAGCTGTTGTTCCTTTGCTGCGAAGGGTTGGATGGAGTCATGAATATCACGATAAGAGATGTAGCCATGAGAGCTAATGTGTCGCCGGCCACCGTATCACGGGTTCTCAATCAGAGCAAACCAGTCAGCAAAGCGGTACGGGAGAAAGTCATGAGAGTTGTGGAAGAGCTTAATTTCAATCCCAATTCGGTTGCGCGCAGTCTGGCCATGAAGGAAAGCAAGCTGATCGGTGTGGTCATTCCTAACATTGACAGCGTATTTCTTTCAAAGTTTGTCAACATCATAGAAGAGGAGTTCTTTAAGCACAATTATACGACGCTGCTCTGCAATACAAGACGCGCTGATGATGTTGAGAAGGATTATTTGAGGCTCTTGAAAGACAAGTACGTGGATGGCGTAGTGCTGATGACCTCTCATCCCAAGCCGCATCAAATTGAGTTTTTCGAGCAGGAAGACATTCCTGTGGTATTTGCCGGGCATACCGACAAGAGCAAGCAATTCTCGTCCGTAAATATTGACAATTATCAGGCTATGTATGATGCGACCCTGTATTTGCTAGAGAACGGTCATCGAAGAATCGCTTTTTTTGGCGGCCCTCTGATCTATCGTCAAGCGATGGAGAGGTTGTCCGGTTACAAGCAGGCACTGGCTGACTACGGAGTCAAGTACGAAGAATCGCTTGTTTTTGCAAATGATTATGATATCGAACACGGCTATGAGAACGGTATGGGGCTGTTCCAAAGGGCGGATAGGCCTACAGCTATTTGCTGCGTGAGCGATATGGTCGCTATCGGCGCAATTAAGGCGGCAGAAGCGAACGGGCTCAGGGTCCCCGAAGATATTTCCATTATGGGCTTCGATGATACCCGCTTGGCGAGAGCTTACCGTCCCGGGATTACGACAATCCGGCAGCCGATTCATGAGCTCAGCGTTCAGGCGGCGGAAATGCTGCTTAAGCAAATCAAGCAAAAAGAAGTTTATGTCAAGGAAACGAGGATTCTTTCCCATGAAATTATCGTAAGGGGGAGTTGCATGGCAGTGAATGGCTGAAGCTGAGTTAGACTAACTGCGTCTGGAAAGGATACGTACACATACGCTTCATCAGTATCTCGGGTTAAAAAACGACTGATTATTTTATTCAGAAGGGGTAGATTATCCATGAAAAAGAAGCTGGGCGCTCTATTGCTTTCCACACTAATGATGTTCACGCTGGCTGCTTGCGGCGGCAATGCAGGCACGAATTCGGCCAATCCAACCAGTAATGCGGAAGGCACGCCCGCAAATACCGCTGAGCCTGCCGCGAACGAAGAGCTGAAGCCCGAACCAGGGGCAGAATTAAGATTCTGGACATACACACACGACCTGAAGCCTTTCACGGACTATGCAATTAAAGAATTTGAACAAAAGTATAACATTAAAGTCGCGGTAGAAGACGTAGGCTACTGGGATAGCATTGGCCGGTTGACGACCGACGGGCCGGCCGGCGTAGGCGCCGACGTGTTCGGGCTTCAAACCCCTGATGTGGCGAATGCGGTCCAATCCGGCCTCGTTCTGCCGAATGACTATTTTGAAGAAGAAACGAAGAGCATCAATAAGCCGGACACGATCGCCGCTGCTACCCATGACGGCATTCTATACGGTTATCCCTGGAACGTGTACACGTTTGGCCTTTACTACAATAAAGATCTTGTCAAAGATGCGAAGCTTGAGACATGGGATGATATCATCGCTTTTGCCAAGAAATTCAATGATGTGAAGAACAACAAGTACGGCTTCCTGTACGAGCCCAAAACCTCTGCATTTGACGTTGCCTTCATGACCGGCTATGGCGGATACATCTTCGGCAACAACGAAACGGATGTCAACGATATCGGAATCAATAACGAAGGCTCTGTCAAAGGGTTGAAGTTTATCCAATCGCTTCGCGAGATTATGCCGCTTGAATTGGCCGATGCTACGAACAACCTGAAGGAAGGCTTATGGGGACAAGGCAAGCTCGCTATTAATATGGACGGAAGCTGGGCTATCGGCGAGCAGAGCAAGCAGCCGTTTCCTGTAGCCGTGCTTCCAATGCCGAAGCTGCCGGGCGGAGAGAATGCGATGCCGCTTGCGGGAAGCACCGGATACTATGTAAGCTCCTATACCAAATATCCGAACGCGGCGAAAATTTTCGCGAACTTCATTACAACGAAGGAAATGCAAATTAAAAACAATGAGCTGACCGGCGCTCTTCCTGCTGCGAATATTACCGGAACCGAACAGGGCATACGCAATGACGAATTGACGCAGGGCTTCCTTAAGCAGATTGCAAGCAGCCACCGCTTCCCGGGCCTGTTTGAAACCCAGTATGTATGGCCGGCGCTGGATGCCGCTGTGGCCGAAGTGTGGAATGGCGGGGACCCCAAGGCTGCTCTGGACAAGGCTGCGGATAAATTAAAGAACAATATCGCTAACCAGAAATAAAGTTGGATATTGGAAAGGGCAGGCGGTCACCCGTTTGGTTAAGGGTGGCCGCAGTTTTATAAAGGAGGTTAAAGGGTGATGCAGGAGCTTATAGCGAAGCAGAGCAAATCTGGAGCAACCAAACCCTACAGCACAATCGCCGTGATCTTATCGGTGCTGGCCATGGGATTGGGACAATTGTATAATCGCCAGATTATGAAGGGTATTATTCTGCTGGTTGTTCATGCGTTTACGTTATATACCGTTATTTTCAAGCTGCCTCATGCGGTGTGGGGACTTACAACCCTTGGTGAAACACAGACTCAGCTCAAAAAGGTGGGCAGGCTTTATCAGCAAGTCATGGGGGACCATTCCGTGTTCCTGATGATTGAAGGTCTGGTGACGATATTTGCCGTAATCCTTCTGATATGGATTTACGTGCTGAGTATCAAAGATTCCTACCGGACCGGCAAATTGCGGGAACAAGGAGGGGTTCCCAATACCTTCAGACAGACGGTCAGCTTTGTGCTGTCCTACCGTTTCCCTTATCTGATCCTTGCGCTTCCGCTGGCGGGCGTCTTCTTCTTTACAATTATGCCGATCGTATTCATGATCTTGATTGCTTTTACCGACTACACCGCGAAGAATATGCCTCCGGCGCATCTGCTGAATTGGACGGGCTTTGATGCCTTCAGGGATGTCTTCCAGCTGAAAGGATGGAGCACCACCTTTTACAAAGTTACGCTCTGGACCTTCCTATGGGCGATTCTAGCGACGCTCACCGGTTATTTCGGCGGATTTGGGGCTGCGCTGCTCGTACAGCAAAAACGGATTCGGTTCAAATCGTTCTGGCGCACGCTGTTTATTCTTCCATACGCCATTCCGATGTTTGTCTCGATGCTGATTCTGCAAAATATGTTTAACGGCCAGTTCGGCCCTATTAACCAATACCTTGAGCTTCTAGGCTTCAACCGAATTCCGTGGCTGTCCGACCCGACTTGGGCCAAGGTCACGCTCGTTATTGCGAATTTCTGGGTAGCCTTTCCGGTATCCATGCTCATGATTATCGGAATTATGTCAACGATCCCGAAAGATATGTATGAAGCGGCCGATATTGACGGCGCAAGTTCTTTTCAGAAGACCCGGCTCATTACTTTTCCTAGCGTTATGTATTCGATGGCACCGCTGCTTATCATGTCTTTCGTGGGCAATATGAATAATTTCAATGTGATTTTCCTGCTGACGAACGGTAATCCGGTCAATAGCGACCTGCAGTTTGCCGGGGATACCGATATTCTGATCACTTGGCTCTACAAGCTTTCCATGGGCTATGGACAGTACAACTACGCATCCGTCATTGGCATTATTATCTTTATTATTCTGTCCGCGTTCGCGATTTGGAATGTTCGCCGGACCAAGGCATTTAAGGAGGACACCTCATCATGACCCGTAAACTAAGAGGATCAGTCTGGCTGTCAATCAGTTATGTGCTGCTTGCTGTTATCGGTGTCTTCTCCGTATATCCCGCTCTTTGGGTTGTTATGTCTTCCTTTCGGACAGGCAACTCGTTATTCAGCGAAACGCTATTTCCGACAGCCTTTACGTTAGAGCACTATGCGAATCTGTTTAGCAAGTATGATTTTGCCCTGTGGTATACCAATACCTTGAAGATTGCCCTGACTACCACTGTGATCGGCACTGTTCTAACGCTGCTGCCCGGCTATGCGTTCTCGATCTTCCGGTTTACCGGACGGAAAACAATGATGAGCACCTTGATGGTGCTGGGCTTGTTCCCCGGATTTATGAGTATGATCGCCGTATTCATTCTGCTGAATCTGCTGAACCTGCTTAACACGCATCTAGCGGTCATTCTCGTCTATGCAGCAGGAGCGCCATTGTTCTTTCTCTTTGCCAAGAGCTACTTCGACACCATTCCCAAAAGCTTGGTGGAAGCGGCGCGTATTGACGGGGCGGGCCATTTAAGCATTTTCTTCCGGATTGTCATGCCGCTGTCTACGCCGCTGATTGTGTATACAGCGCTGAGTATTTTTGCCGGCTCGTTCACCGATTTCCTCTTTGCCAAGCTCGTGCTGCGGACGCCGGAAACGAAGACGCTGGCCGTCGGGCTGTTCGATATGATCAGTTCACGGCAGGCTACGGACTTTACCAGCTTTGCGGCCGGATGCGTGCTCATCGCGGTTCCGATTACGTTCTTGTTCATCCTGCTGCAGCGTCTGCTGACGGAAGGATTGACGGCTGGCGCCGAGAAGGGTTAAGAGCGGAAGATTTTTGTTGACACGGTTTTTGTGTGATGTTAGGATACTTAAAAATACATGTTATGATAAATGTCATTGCAATTCTTGTATAAGCTCATTAATAGGGTGTGGGCGTTTCTACAGGCAACCGTAATTGCCACAGGCTACAAGAGGAAGCAGAGCCAGGATTTTCGCTTTTTCGGGAAAAAGAGGTTTGCGCCCCGGCAAAGGCATTCTGGCTGCTCCCTCTTGATTCCTGTGGCTATTTGCTTATCCAACTTAGATTACCCGAAGAACAAAAACTTGGATGTAAAGCGAGGTCACACAATGGTTAAAGATCAAGTATTAGCAAAAGATTGGATATCTGTCGCTTATTCGCAGGATATCGGAACTGAACCGGTACCCGTTACTGTCCTGGAAGAGAGGATCGTCCTGTTCAGAACACAGGAAGGGGTACAGGCGTTTAAGGACTTATGCATTCACCGGGGCGCGGCGCTGTCGCTGGGCAAAGTGGTGGACGATTGTATTGTATGTCCTTATCATGGCTGGAAATATGACACGGAAGGGAAATGCGTCAAAATCCCTCAGCAGCCCGCCGAGCAGACGATTCCGCCAAAGGCCAAAGCCATCGTCTATCCTTGTGTGGAAAGATACGGCGTGATCTGGGTGAAGCTTGAAGAGGGCGCTTTGGAGAACGAGACTGCGGTTCCTTTTTATGAGGAGTATGAGGACTCTTCCTTTAGAACGGTTCATGCCGAACCGTATGTGCTGCATGCAGCGGCGCCGCGAGTCGTTGAAAATTTTCTGGATGCGAGCCATTTGGCATTCGTCCATGACGGATTATTGGGTGATTCCGCCTTCCCGGAAATCCCTGATTACAGCGTGAACTGGAAGGAGAACCGCTACGTTTCCGACGAGATTCCCGTGTATGCCGACGCGGACGGTTCGGGGAATTATGCAACGATCTATTATACCTTTGAAATTTTGCGCCCCATGACGGCAAGACTGAAAAAAGTGAATTATTCCAATAATCAGATTCTTTCCATGTTGTTCACAGTGCTTCCGCATGACGAAAGAAAAACCACGGTCTTCGCGCTGGTCACCAGAAATTATGCGCTGGATCAACCGGATGAATATTTCCGGGATTTCCAGAAGCGGGTTATCGAGCAGGACGCCGGGATTGTGGAAAGCCAGAAGCCAGAGGAGCTTCCTCTTGACTTACAAGCGGAGCTTCATCTGAAAGCCGACAGGGTCAGTATTGCTTACCGGCGGTGGTTGGGAGAGCTTGGTGTAACCTACGGCAGCGATGTTACAGGCGTCAAGAAACGGTAGGCGTATAATTTCACAAGATTAGTCAGATTTTATAACAGGAGGATGTTACATTGTGAGCCAAGATCAATTATCTGTTGAACCGGTGGATATCGTCATTATCGGCGGCGGTCCGGCCGGAATGTTTGCCGCTTTTTACGGCGGAATCCGTCAAGCCTCCGTCAAAATAATCGAGAGCATGCCCCAGCTGGGGGGACAGCTTGCCGCCCTATACCCGGAAAAATATATATACGATGTGGCTGGATTTCCGAAGGTAACGGCTCAAGAGCTCGTCAATTCGCTGCAGCGGCAGCTGGATCACTTCTCGCCGGAAGTTTGCCTAGAGGAGAAAGTGGTCGAATTGATCAAGCTGGAGGAGCGGCTGTTCGAGATCCGTACGAACAAGGCGGTACACTTTGCGCGCTCAGTTCTCATTACCGCCGGCGTCGGCGCGTTTGAGCCCCGTCGTCTGGAGCTGCCGGAAGCGGCAAAATACGAAAAGAAAAATCTGCACTATTTTATCAGTGATCTGCATCAGTTCAAAGGGCAAAAGGTGCTGATCAGCGGCGGCGGCGATTCTGCGGTCGATTGGGCGCTCATGCTGGAGCCGATTGCGGAAAGCGTAACGCTTATTCACCGCCGGGACAAATTCCGGGCACATGAGCACAGCGTGGAAAAGCTGATGAATTCGAGCGTAAACGTACAGGTTCCGATGGAAATTGCAGCGCTTGAGGGGGAGGATGTAATCGAGCAAGTGACCCTCCGTAACATAAAAACGAAAGAAAGCATGAATCTTGACGTCGACGCTGTCATTGTCAACTTTGGATTCATCTCTTCGCTTGGACCGATCAGCGAGTGGGGGCTGGACATTGTGAACGGCTCGATCGTCGTCGACTCCCGGATGGAGACGAGTATCCCGGGTATTTTTGCCGCGGGTGACGTGACGACCTATCCCGGTAAAATCAAGCTGATTGCCGTCGGATTCGGCGAAGCTCCAACTGCCGTCAACAATGCCAAGGTGTATATCGACCCGAGCGCCAAGCTGTCACCCGGCCACAGCAGCAATATGAAGCTGTAATGGGTTTGAAGGCCGTGATTCTCTACGTAAAAGTAGACAGTCACGGCCTTTTTAAGTTTTTCATCTCCAGCCCCTGCCGTACTGCTGTCCTGAGAAATGAAATCGCGCCGGAGGCTATACTTTAGCACATCTTTTGGTTTGGCCGCTCACAGCGGTGGATTCTTATGGCATTTGCGGCATACCGGATAATAGGCTTCATTCCCGCCGATCTGGATTTGCTTGCCGCTGTAGACAGGCTTTCCGTTCTCGACCCGAAGCGTCATCGTCGCCTTGCGCTCGCAGAACCAGCAGATTGTCTTCATTTCCTCGATTTTATCGGCGTAGATCAGCATATACTTGCTGCCCTCGAACAGATTGTTCTGAAAATCATTTTTAAGGCCAAAGGCCATCACCGGAATGTCGAGCTCGTCAACGATGCGAACCAGTTGGAGAATACTTTCTTTATTCAAAAATTGGCATTCATCGATCAGAACACAGTGGGGCTTCGGCTGGCCAGCGCTCACAATCCCGAAAATATCCGTATCCTCATCAATGGCAATAGCCTGTCTGCGGAGTCCGATCCGCGAGGAGACATAGCCGACTTCATCCCGGTTGTCGATGGCCGAGGTGAAAATCTGCACCGACTTGCCCTGTTCTTCATAATTATGAGCAACTTTAAGAATCTCGATCGATTTACCGCTGTTCATTGCCCCGTATTTAAAAAACAATTGTGCCAATTCCATCTGTCCTTTCTTAAAGAAGACCTTAAATCCAATATCCGAAAATGCGACCTTAATAGATTAGCATACTCCCGGCTGCCGAGGCCAGAGAGAACAGGGGGCGCTGGTTATTTGTTTGCCGTATCTGCTAATATATCTTTATGGGAACCTGCCGGTCTTTGACAGTGCGGGTTATTTTGCGTGAGTCAATCGAATAGTGAAATCTTGGAGAAAGGAGCGGATACAGATGACGGAGAAACAGGGAGAATTCAAGGAACGGATCGCAAGGCTGAAAGAGGATGGCAAGCTGACGGCTGAGGCGGAAGCGCTGCTGGAAGAATTGATAGCGGGCCTTGCGGAGCTGGAGCGGAGTAACAAGGCGCTAAGGAAGGCAGTGCTGAAGGCAGCCGGGGGACAGACGATGTCCAGCCGTCTGCGCGATGCGCTGTACGAATAGGAAGAGGAGATTCTGGAGGAACGCGGATGTCCATGATTTTGCCTTTTTTGAAAATAGATTAAACGGCTTCTTTCACTTCTTTCAGCTTGCGGAGGGGGCGGCTTGTCCATCTTTTCCCCAGCTCGATTGAAGGCTTCTCAATATAATAGTACGACAGGCTGGAAGCCAGCAGTGACAGGACGAGAGCGATGGAGAGCGTCGCCCACATGGGCAGCAGATTGTGGAAAGCGTAAATGCAGGAGAACAGCACCACCGAATGGTAGAGATACAGGCTGTAAGAGATTGCAATACACGATCAGACCGGACAACAATAGAGCATATTTCATGGTAACCCTTAAACGCAGCACTTTTGAAATGAGACTTACCCGGTATTTGGCAAGCAGGGCACCCAGGATAAAGAACGAAATGTAGTGGAGGGTAAAGCAGTGATTGGAGGAGATGGGATGCGAATTTGCCGGATGCGCCAGATTGTTGAGCAGGAGCGCCGTACCCGACAAGAGTATGCCCAGAGCGACATTTGACTTCCAGCCGAATCTCTTGATGAAGAGCATGATGAAGGGGAAGACGAGGGAGACTCGCAGTTCGACGGATAATGACCACAGGACGGGGTCCAACGCGTAATCTTTAAAGCTGCCGATCAGAATAATATGATCCACAATCAGCCAAAAGGACAAAGGCGTGCTCCATACATCATGAAAAAAAGAGCTGAACCCGGAGTCCAGCCCCGGACGATAAAAGGCCAGGTAAGCCAGAATCGAGCACCCGACGGCCACGATGTAAGGAATATAGATTCTGCACAGCCGTTTGATGAAAAAATGCGGGATATTCACTTTTTTTCCATCGGAATAAAAGGGCAGCGACAGGACAAATCCGCTTAAGACAAAGAAAAAAATGACCGCCTCATGTCCTGCTTTGAAGATTCGCAAAGGTGTGTAATTTAACGCATCCAGCCACAGTAATCCTGTGAAGATAAATGCAAAATGATGGACGACAACAGTCAGCGCCGCCAGACCCCTTAAAGAGTCCAGCTGATGGTATCTTGTCAACCCAGCACCTCCGCGAGATTCAATATTGAAATTAGGATCAGGAAGCGGGTTTAGAAGGCCGCCCCGGTCCGGCTCTATGCTTCTCCTTGAAGCGGGGTCCGACATAATTCCGTTTGCGGTCCCGGGTCAGAATCCAGCCGCCCAGAAAGCTCATGCCCGCCGCGAAGATGACAAGTCCTCCTGCAAAATGAAGCCAGGCAAACACGGGCGCGGCCGTCTCGTCGCCGTGCATCGCAAGGTAGTCGAACAGATCGTCTTTCATCATGAGGAAGCCCTTCATAGCCAGCAGACCGGGCAGCACCAGAATAAGGATGGCAATAAAGCGGGAGAGCAGCAGTTTCATGACCGTTTCCGTCCTCTCTATAACCTATATCTGGGGATAAACGGAACATTGATTAACAGCATTTTGCAAAATACTCATATTTATGATAACGCTTCGAATTTTAAATGTCCATGGCGCAAAGGATTTTGTGATATGGGCAAAAGGGAGTACAATAGAATGGATTATGCGAATGATGCGTAAAGAACTGGGGGATACATTTTTATGACCATTTCATGTGACGTAGCGGTGCTCGGGGGAGGAACCGGAGGCTATGTGGCGGCGATCCGTGCCGCTCAGCTCGGCAAGTCGGTTGTCGTCATCGAACAGGATAAACTGGGCGGGACGTGCCTGCATCGCGGCTGCATTCCAAGCAAGGCGCTGCTGCGCAGCGCGGAGGTCTACGCGGATATTGCGGAAAGCGAGGAATACGGGATTGAAATTTCCGGCGTCAAGCTGGCATTCGGCAAAGTGCAGCGCCGTAAGGAAGCGGTTGTGGAGCAGCTGCATCAGGGCGTCCAGTATTTGATGCGTAAAAATAAAATTCAGGTGCTTAAAGGGAAGGGGCGGGTGATTGGCCCTTCGATTTTTTCTCCGCGCAGCGGGGCGGTCGCGGTGGAGCTTGAGGACGGCGAGATGGAGACGGTAGTTCCGGTCAACCTGATCATCGCCACCGGGTCGCGCCCCCGGATCATCCCGGGACTTGAGCCGGATGAGCAGTATATTCTGAGCAGCGAGGAAGCGCTTCGGATGGAGGAGCTGCCGGCCTCGATGCTGATCGTCGGCGGCGGGGTTATCGGCGTGGAATGGGCGTCGATGCTGGCTGACTTCGGCGTGCAGGTCACCGTCGTGGAAGCGGCGGAGCAGCTGCTTCCCCATGAAGACGCCGAGGTAGCCAGGGAACTGCTGCGCCTGCTGAAAAAACGCGGAGTAACCGTGATGACGGGCGTAACGGTGAACGCAGGCACATGCCAGGTGACCGGAGAAGGCGTCAGCGTGGAAGTGACCAAGGGCGGCAAAACCGAGGTGCTGACTGCCGGAAAGCTGCTGGTATCGGTGGGAAGAGAGGCCAATATCCATAATATCGGCCTGGAGAACACGGATATCCGCTTTGATAAGGGCGTCATCGAAGTGAACGCCAGCATGCAGACGAACGAGCCGCATATTTATGCGATCGGTGACTGCATCGGGGGACTTCAGCTGGCGCATGC
>NZ_ASSD01000242.1 GCF_000520715.1 Paenibacillus zanthoxyli JH29 | reverse complement strand
CTGCGCCGGGGCCGCCCCTGCGGTCGCGGCCGGCTTTGCCGTTCCGGCCGCCTCCGCCAAAGCCCCCGCTGCGGCGCTCGCCCGCCGCGCGCGGCTTCATGTCGACCAGCTCGAAGTCGATCGTGTGGTCGTCCATGTTCACCTTGGCGACGCGGATCTTCACCTCGTCGCCAATACGGAACACCTTCGAGGTGCGCTCGCCGATGAGCGCCATATGACCCTCGTCGAAGTGGTAATAATCATCCGTCAGATGGCTCAGCCGGATTAACCCTTCGACGGTATTTTCCAGCTCGACGAACATACCGAAGCTGGTCACGCTGCTGACCATCGCCTCGAACTCCTCGCCGACCTTGTCCAGCATATATTCCGCTTTTTTAAGCTGGTCCGTATCCCGTTCCGCTTCCACCGCGACGCGTTCGCGCTCGGAGGACTGCTGGGCGATGTCCGGCATCCGGCTCGCCAGATATTCATGACGCTTCTCGCTGAGCGCCCCGCCGCCCTCCAGCACCTCGCGAATGACCCGGTGAATAACCAGATCGGGGTACCTCCGAATCGGTGACGTAAAGTGAGAGTAATACTCTGCCGCCAGTCCAAAGTGGCCCGTGCTCTCCGCGTCATACTTCGCCTGCTTCATGGAGCGGAGCATCATCGTACTAATAACGGTCTGCTCCTTCGTTCCCTGAATGTCCTCCAGCAGCTTTTGCAGCGCACGGGGATGCACGGAATTACCGCGCCCCTTAACGTGATAGCCAAAGTTGGCCGCAAACGCCATGAAGTTCTGCAGCTTCTCAGGGTCCGGGTCCTCGTGAATCCGGTACAGGAACGGCACCTTCAGCCAGTGAAAATGCTCGGCCACCGTCTCATTCGCCGCCAGCATGAATTCCTCGATGATCTGCTCGGCGATCGAGCGCTCTCTTTTTACGATATCAACGGCTTTGCCGTTCTCGTCAACAATGATTTTGCTTTCCTGGAAGTCGAAGTCAACGGCTCCCCGCTTCATCCGCGCATCCCGAAGCTTCATCGCAATTTCGCGCATCAGCTGAAAATCCTCAATCAGCGGAGCGTAGCGCTTCAGCAGCTCGGGCTCTTCATCCAGCAAAATTTTGCGCACATTGGTGTAGGTCATCCGTTCCTTGGTACAAATTACGCTGGTAAAAATATCATGCTTCACGACCTTCATATTTTCGTCGAATTCCATCTCGCAGGACATCGTTAGCCTGTCCACCTGCGGATTCAAAGAGCAAATGCCGTTCGACAGGCGGTGCGGCAGCATCGGAATCACCCGGTCGACAAGATAGACGCTGCACCCCCGGTCATACGCTTCCTTATCCAGCGCCGAGTTCTCGCGCACATAATAGCTGACATCGGCAATATGCACGCCAAGCTTGTAATGGCCGTTCTCCAGACGGGCGACATTAACTGCGTCATCCAAGTCTTTGGCATCTTCGCCGTCAATGGTTACAATATTCAAGCCCCGCAGGTCGCGGCGGCCCTGCTTCACAATTTCCTCTTCCGTAATGGAGTCCGGCGCGCCGTTCGCTTCTGCCATAACTTCTTCGGGAAAAGCCTCCGGCAGCTGATGCTTGCGGATGACGGACAAAATATCGACGCCGGGATCGTCTTTATGTCCCAAGATCTCGATAATCTCCCCTTCCGCCGCCGCGCGTCCTTCCGGATAGTTTACGATGCGGACCACGACCTTTTCCCCGTCAACCGCACCGTTAATTGATTCCTTTGGGATAAAAATATCGCGGTTAATCCGCTTATCATCCGGCAGCACAAAGCCGTAAGCCTCCAGATTTTGAAATACGCCAACGGTCTGCAGCACGCCCCTGCGGACGATGCGCACGACTTCACCTTCCATCCGGCCCCCGCCATGGCTTCTCGATGTCACGCGGACAAGCACGATGTCGCCGTTCATGGCGCTTTTGATATCGTTGGCATGGATGTATACGTCGGGATGCTCCCGGTCGTCGGGAATCAGGAAAGCAAAGCCCTTCGCATGAGCCTGCAGACGGCCGCGCAGCAGGTCCATCCGCTCCGGCACACCGTACCGTCCGGTACGTGTAAGAACGATCCGCCCATCCTGCTCCAGGGTGCTTAGCAGAACGTTGTACGCTTTTAGCTCCTCTTCTCCCGTAAAATGAAAATGATCAATCAGTTCCTCATAGGTCATTGGTTTATAAGCGGTTTCCCGCATAAAGTCCAGCAAATTCTCTTGTGTTATCATCTTCGTCACCTCGGCCCACCGCGGCGCAGGCCGCCGGCTGATATGTATGCTATCGTCTATAATACTTCATACCCTAGTATACACGAAATCAATCCTTGGCATCCCTTTCCGCCGATTACAAAAAAAACCCCGCTCCATCGTAAGAAGAGCGAAGGTTCCATTCGTCTGTTTTATTTAATCACAACGGCGACGATAATGGACAGGATAAAGAATCCCGCCGCGAGTCCTACCGTCACACGCTGGAGTACGAGCTCCATACCGCGCGCTTTCGTCTTACCGAACAGATGCTCAGCTCCGCCGGAGATGGCGCCCGCGAGGCCTGCGCTTTTGCCTTTTTGCAGCAGTACCACCGTAATCAGACCGATAGAAAAAATCAGAAGCAGCACTTTCAAAAAAATTTCCATTCATTCCACCTCCTACGCTAAGCATCACTATCTATAGAAAGTTAATACTCACGATTCATAAACAGCATTTTTATTTTATCATACAGCCGGGAGCAATACAACTTAATTCAACCGCAATGATCAGGCAAACCAATAGAAAAGACTGCCCCTCGATCATTTAAATGACCTGGAAGCAGTCTCTATTGCTCTAGCTATTCATAAGATTCGGGTGAAACTTATTATCTTTTCAGGTTGTAGAAGGATTTCAGACCGTTGTATTGAGCCAGTTCGCCCAGTTCGTCTTCGATGCGAAGCAGTTGGTTGTACTTGGCGATACGGTCTGTACGGGAAGGTGCGCCCGTTTTGATTTGGCCGGCGTTAGTAGCTACGGCGATATCAGCGATCGTGCTGTCTTCGGACTCACCGGAACGGTGGGATACAACAGCAGTGTAGCCTGCGCGTTTTGCCATTTCGATCGCGTCGAAGGTTTCAGTCAGCGTACCGATTTGGTTAACTTTGATCAGGATGGAGTTGCCGATGCCTTCTTCGATACCTTTGCCCAGACGCTCGGTGTTGGTTACGAACAGATCGTCGCCAACCAGTTGGATTTTGTTGCCCAATTTCTCGGTGAGCAGTTTCCAACCTTCCCAGTCGTCTTCGGAGCAGCCGTCTTCGATCGTGATGATCGGGTATTTGTCAACCCAGGAAGAGAGCAGGTCTACGAACTCTGCAGGAGTGAAGGATTTTCCTTCGCCTTCCAGGTGGTATTTGCCGTCTTTGAAGAACTCGGTGGAAGCAACGTCCATACCCAGGAATACGTCAACGCCCGGTTTGTAGCCGGCTTTTTCAATAGCTTCCATGATGGAGGACAGTGCGTCTTCGTTGGAAGTGAAGTTAGGAGCGAAACCGCCTTCGTCGCCAACCGCAGTGTTGAGGCCTTTGCCCTTCAGTACGGATTTCAGGTTGTGGAAAATTTCAGCGCCAGTGCGCAGAGCTTCTTTGAAGTTTGGTGCGCCTACAGGCAGAATCATGAACTCTTGCACGTCAACGTTGTTGTCGGCATGAGCGCCGCCGTTTACGATGTTCATCATCGGAACCGGAAGCTGCTTAGCATTGAATCCGCCAAGGTAAGTGTACAGAGGCACGTCCAGATCGTCCGCTGCAGCGCGGGCTACAGCCATGGAAACAGCCAGAATGGCGTTAGCGCCCAGTTTGCCTTTGTTATGCGTTCCGTCCAGAGCGATCATGGCTTTGTCGATGCCCAGTTGGTCCAGAGCGTCCATGCCGATCACTTCAGGAGCGATGATTTCGTTAACGTTCTTCACTGCGTTCAGAACGCCTTTGCCCAGGTAACGGGATTTGTCGTCGTCGCGAAGCTCAACAGCTTCGTGAGCGCCAGTGGAAGCGCCGGAAGGAACGATAGCGCGGCCTTTGGCGCCGGATTCCAGGTAAACGTCAACCTCTACAGTAGGATTACCGCGGGAGTCAAGTACCTCGCGTGCGTATACGTCGGAAATAATAGTCATTTGAGTTCATTCTCCTTCATTAACGAAATTTTGGTCTTGCTTAGAACTTGGCCTTGTACCGTACAGTCTTACCCTGTTACTTACGGCTGGCGATCATGGATTGTCCGGTCATTTCCGCAGGCTGCGGAATTTCCATCAGATCGAGAATCGTCGGCGCCACATCCGCAAGAATGCCGTTCTCGCGAAGCTCAACATTTTCAGCGGTCACGATGAACGGAACCGGATTGGTTGTATGCGCCGTAAACGGTTTGCCTTCTTCATCGAATACCATGTCCGCGTTGCCGTGGTCGGCAAGGATGATAGCTACCCCGCCTTTGGCCAGAACGGCGTCTACCACTTTGCCGACACATTCGTCTGTCACTTCAACCGCCTTGATCGTCGGTTCCAGTAAGCCGGAATGTCCAACCATATCGGGATTGGCGAAGTTCAGAATAATCGCATCGTGTTTATCCGCTTCGATCTCGGCTACACAGGCCGCCGCCACTTCGTAAGCGCTCATCTCAGGCTGCAGGTCATAAGTAGCGACTTTCGGGGAGTTGATGAGAATACGGGTCTCTCCCGGCAGTTCCACGTCGCGTCCGCCGCTGAAGAAGAAGGTTACGTGCGGATATTTCTCGGTCTCCGCAATGCGCAGCTGCTTCTTGTTATTCTGTACGAGCACTTCGCCAAGCGTGTTATCCAGATTCTTCGGTTCGTAGGCCACATAGCCCTGAACCGTTTCACTGAATGTAGTCAGGCAGACGAAATAAAGATCCTTCGGGAACAGCGGTCCGCGATCAAAGCCGCGGAAATCGGCGTTCGTGAACACCTGGGACAGCTGAATGGCACGGTCCGGGCGGAAGTTCAGGAACACGACGGAATCGCCGCTTTCAATAGTTGTTAACGGCTTGTCTTCACTGTCCACGATAACGCAAGGCTCAATGAATTCATCATACACGGAATTCTGGTACGAGGCTGTGATCGCCTGCAATGCGTCCGAAAATTTCGGTCCATCGCCATAAACCATGGCGCGGTACGTCTTCTCTACGCGGTCCCAGCGTTTGTCGCGGTCCATCGCGAAGTAACGTCCGGATACCGTAGCGATTTTGCCTACGCCAACTTCCTCAATCTTGGCAAGAAGAGCTTCGATGAATTTCTGACCGCTGCTTGGCGGTACGTCGCGGCCGTCCATGAAGGCGTGAATGAATACATCGTTCAGCCCTTCCTTTTTGGCCAGCTCCAGCATAGCGTACAGATGATTGATATGGCTGTGCACCCCTCCGTCGGATACCAGCGCGTACAGGTGAAGCTTTTTGCCGGTCGATTTGGCGTGTCTCACCGCTCCCACCAGCGTTTCATTCTCGAAGAAATCTCCTTCGCGAATGGATTTATCAATGCGGGTCAAGTCCTGATATACAACCCGGCCCGAACCGATGTTAAGATGTCCCACTTCGGAGTTGCCCATTTGGCCATCCGGAAGCCCTACAGCTTCTCCGGCAGCTCTAAGCGTCGTATGCGGATACTGCTTCAGGTAGCGGTCGATGTTAGGCTTCTTCGCCTGAGCAACGGCGTTGCCTTCCACGGTATCGCGCAGTCCGAAACCGTCCAGGATAATCAGTGCTACTGGTCTTGGTGCTGACATTACTTCGCCCCCTCAACAAGTTGAACGAAGGAACCCGGCTGCAGGCTTGCGCCGCCGACGAGAGCGCCGTCGATGTCGCTTTGGCCCATATATTCAGTGACGTTCTCAGGCTTCACGCTTCCGCCGTATTGAATACGGATGGCTTCGGCAGTCGCTTCGTCATACAAGTCCTTGATCAGGCTGCGGATGTAAGCGATAACCTCATTGGCATCCGCCGAAGTGGAGGATTTGCCGGTACCGATAGCCCAGATTGGCTCATAGGCGATAACGGTTTGAGCTGCCTGCTCCGCGCTGAGACCTTGGAACGCGCCTTCAGTTTGCACTTTGCAAACTTCTTTCGTTTGGTCGGCTTCACGCTCTTCGAGCTTCTCGCCTACGCATACGATTGGGGTGATGCCGTGGCGGAATGCCGCGTGCATTTTCTTGTTCACGATTTCATCCGTTTCGCCGAAATAAGCGCGGCGCTCGGAGTGGCCGAGAATGACATAATCTACACCGAGATCCTTCAGCATAACACCACTGATTTCACCCGTATAAGCGCCGTTGTCCTCGAAGTGCAGGTTCTGTGCGCCGATTTTGATGCTTGTGCCTTGAGCGGCCTTTGTCAGAGCCGGCAGATTGGTGAATGGAGCGCAGATTACCGTTTCTACGCCATCCACTTCGGCTTTGCCTTTAACTTCGGCAAAAAAGCCTTCGGCTTCCGGAACAGTCTTGAACATCTTCCAGTTCCCGGCAATAATTGGTGTTCTACTCATAGCAAAGCTTGCCTCCCTCTATCGTCTTACTTGTCGTTCAGCGCTACTACGCCAGGAAGAGCTTTGCCTTCCATGAATTCGAGCGATGCTCCGCCGCCGGTGGAGATGTGGTCCATTTGGTCGGCCAGCTTGAATTTTTCAGCTGCTGCAGCAGAGTCCCCGCCACCGATAACGGTGTATCCTTCAGTCTTCGCACAGGCTTCAGCCACCGCTTTCGTACCTTCAGCGAAAATATCGATTTCAAATACGCCCATCGGTCCATTCCATACAACCAGCTTGGAGTTCTTGATAACGTCCGCATACAATGCAGCAGTCTTCGGACCGATATCCAGTCCCATCCAGTCTGCCGGAATTTCGGAAATATCGACAGTCTTGGTGTTAGCGTCGGCGCCGAACTTATCGGCTACTACAGCGTCAACCGGCAGCAGGAAGTTCTTGCCAAGTTTTTTTGCCTTTTCGATAAAGCCAAGAGCGGTATCGATTTTCTCTTCGTCGAGCAGGGATTTTCCAACTTCGTAGCCTTGGGCCTTGGAGAACGTGTAAGACAGGCCGCCGCCGATCAGCACGTTGTCTGCCAGCGTCAGCAGGTTGTCGATAACGTCGATCTTATCTTTAACCTTCGAACCGCCGATAATCGCGGTGAAAGGACGCTCCGGATTGGACAAGGCTTTGCCCAGTACATTCAATTCCTTCTCCATCAGAAGTCCGGATACAGCCGGCAGATAATGAGCGATGCCTTCGGTCGAAGCATGCGCACGGTGCGCCGCGCCGAATGCGTCGTTGACGAACAGATCGGCCAGCTCGGCGAACTGCTTCGCAAGCTCCGGATCGTTCTTCTCTTCGCCCGGGTAGAAACGGACATTCTCAAGCACCAGAACGTCGCCGTCTTTCAGTTCGGCGATTTTTGCTTTTACCGCGTCGCCAACCGCTTCGTCCGCTTTGGCAACCGGTTTGCCGAGCAACTGGGACAGGCGCTCTGCGGCTGGAGTCAGCCGCATGGAATCGACGAATTGGCCTTTCGGACGGCCCATATGGCTCGCCAGAATGATTTTGGCTCCATTTTCGATCAAATATTTAATCGTAGGAAGCGTTTCGCGAATACGCGTATCGTCGGTAATTTTGCCGTCTTCGAGCGGCACGTTGAAATCCACGCGGACAAATACGCGTTTGCCTGTTACTTCTACATCACGGACACTCTTTTTGTTCATGACTATTTCCCTCCATACCCGAAATTGTTCCACTTTTGGAATTCTGGGCAAGCGCACAGAGTTTGCATCAAGAAGAAACGGCTGCGTCATTCTATAGGAACGGCATCCGTTTTTCCGAAAAAGCTTATATCATAGAATTAGTCGATAGCATGCTGCGATTATCTAATATTTCGGAAAAGAGCGGAAACAATAAACTGCTGTTTCCGCTCTATGGATGATGCTATATAAAATCTCGAATTATTATTTAGCCAGTTTTGCGAAGTGTTCAAGCGTACGAACGAGTTGAGCGGTGTAGGACATTTCATTGTCGTACCAAGCAACAGTCTTAACGAGTTGTTTGTCGCCAACAGTAAGTACTTTGGTTTGTGTAGCGTCGAACAGGGATCCGAAAGTCAGACCCTTGATATCGGAGGATACGATTTCGTCTTCAGTATATCCGTAAGTATCTGGATCGGAAGCTTCTTTCATTGCTGCGTTGATTTCGTCAGCAGTTACAGTTTTACCCAGAACGGTAATCAGCTCAGTCAGGGAGCCAGTAGGCACCGGTACGCGTTGAGCGGCACCGTCGAGTTTGCCTTTCAGTTCAGGAATAACCAGGCCGATTGCTTTGGCAGCGCCAGTTGTGTTAGGAACGATGTTCTCAGCAGCGGCACGAGCGCGTCTGAAGTCGCCTTTGGCATGCGGAGCGTCCAGCGTGTTTTGGTCGCCAGTGTAAGCGTGAATTGTAGTCATCAGGCCTTCAACAATGCCGAACTTGTCATTCAGGACCTTAGCCATTGGAGCCAGGCAGTTCGTTGTGCAGGAAGCGCCGGAAATAACAGTTTCGGAACCGTCAAGAATTTCGTGGTTTACGTTGTAAACGACAGTCTTCATGTCGCCTGTAGCCGGAGCGGAGATAACGACTTTTTTAGCTCCGCCTTTCAGGTGAAGCTCAGCTTTTTCTTTGGAAGTAAAGAAGCCTGTGCACTCCAGAACGATATCTACGCCCAGGTCGCCCCAAGGCAGTTCTTCAGGGTTGCGGTTAGCCAGAACCTTAACTTCTTGGCCGTTCACTTTGAAGAAGCCGTCGTGAACTTCCACGTCGCCTTGGAATTTGCCTTGCGATGTATCATATTTCAACAAGTGCGCCAGCATCTTGGCATCGGTAAGGTCATTGATCGCTACAACTTCAATTCCTTCCACATCTTGAATACGGCGGAATGCGAGGCGGCCAATACGTCCAAATCCGTTAATACCTACTTTTACAGTCATTGAATAGTTCCTCCTAAAATTCATTTTATTTATTCAAGACAAACCATAGGATTTGTCAAGACAACAATGTAAGTATGATGCAAACTAATTCTAGTGCTCGCCATAGTGCGAAGATTGCGTGGCAGCAGCGTTTTGTTCGTCAATTTGCTTGACGATTTCAGCCGCAGCGGCTTCGTCTATGACAAGTATGTCCTCCTGGCCGAACCGTAGCACAGCGTGAATGGCTTTGGCCTTCCGCTTGCCTCCGGCTATGCCGATTACAATTTCCGTCCGCACGATATCCTCGAGGCGCAGCCCCATCGTCAGCATGGAATGCACCACTTCGCCCTGCTCGTTAAAGTAGTGACCGAAGGATTCGGCAACAGCGCCAGCGTCCTTGATCTTGGCCACAGTTCCCTCGTCCAGTCTCCGGCGGCGGGTCATTTCCAAGGCATCACCGATACCATGCACGATAATTCTCGAACGGCGGATAATCTGTACGATTTCTGAAATGTTCGGTTCATGGGCTAGAGACTGATAGGCTTCCTCACTGAGCAAATCCGGCACATGCAGCAACCTATAGTGAGCTCCAATCCGTTTGGCCATCGTCGAAGCAATAGTATTAGCCTGAAATTCAACGCTCTCTCCGAGGCCCCCGCGAGCTGGCACAATCAAGGCACCCCGGTAGGATACAGATAGAGGAGCGGTAATCTGCTCGGCCAATTCGTACAGCGTCGAGCCACCGGTGACAGCAACCGTATCATCTGCATACAGCACGCTGAGAAGCGCTTTCGCTCCAGCCCTCCCAAGCTCTCTCTTGGCAAATGTCGATGCTTCGCAATCGCCCGGAACCACGATGACTTTCTTCAAACCGTAACTCAAACGAATTTTCTCTTCCAGGTCATCCAAGCCAAACAGGCTCTTGGCCACAGGTTCCAGCAAGTCAAGCAGTTTCCTTCCGGTATCGCTGATTCGCATGCCAACACTCTCGATCTCGATGAGCCCCTGTGATTTCAGCAGGTCCGTTTCCGCGCGCAGCACCCGTTCGGTCATATCAAGCGATGCGGCGAGTGTTCTGCGGCCGATAATATCGGATAACTGGATCTGATGAAGAATCGTATACCGTCGTTTGAGGGTTTCCATGAGATCAGGCAGAAGCTGCTTTTGGATTTCTAATAGGTCACGCATGCTTTCACTCCTGCAACTTCGTCTTTCTCTTCTAGCCCCTTCTCTATGGTCTTAAAACGTCCCGGGATAACTTTTTAAGTCCCACTAAGTATTCTACCCAAATATTCCCCTGAACGCAAGGGCTCCGAAAGTAGAATTCGCACCCTCTTTTCTTCTTATACATGAACCTGCAGCAATCGGCGGCGAAGATCCGCTTTCTATGACCTATATGATTAATAAGAGTTGCATTAGTCGAAATTTTATATTATAATAATTTCTGTTGCGCCCGTGGTCCAATGGATATGACGTAGGCCTCCGAAGCCTGAGATCCAAGTTCGATTCTTGGCGGGCGCGCCACATTATTTGATTAACCAAACCTTGATTATTTAACACAGAGCGCCATGGATTGGCGCTTTTTTTTATGACCGATTTGACTTTCTTTGACTTTCTTTGACTTTTCGTTTGACTTTCTTTGACTTTTTGTTTGAATTTGTTTATCATGTGGGTAATACGGTAACAGTTAAGAAGAAATGCTCTAACGAAATCCATTTTTGAAGATCTAATTTAAGGAGGTTTTCCACGTGAGTTATATTCCTATGGTCGTAGAACAAAGCAGCCGAGGCGAGCGGGCTTATGACATCTATTCCCGCCTGTTGAAGGACCGCATCATTTTCCTTGGAACTGAGGTTAATGACGTGGTAGCCAATTCCATCATCGCACAAATGCTCTTCCTGGCCGCCGAGGACCCGGAAAAAGATATTTCTTTGTACATTAACAGCCCGGGCGGGTCCATCACTGCCGGCATGGCGATTTTTGATACGATGCAGTACATCAAGCCGGATGTCTCCACGATCTGCGTCGGACTTGCCGCTTCCATGGGCGCCTTCCTGCTTAACGCAGGAGCGAAGGGCAAGCGCTATGCGCTGCCGAACAGCGAGATTATGATTCACCAGCCGCTGGGCGGTGCTCAAGGGCAGGCTACGGATATTGAAATTCGTGCCCGCCGCATCCTGAAAATGCGCGATAAGCTGAACCGTATTTTGGCAGAACGCACCGGTCAGCCGCTTGAGCGCATCGAGAAGGACACGGACCGCGACTACTTCATGAGTGCCGCGGATGCCGCCGAATACGGCCTCGTTGATAAAGTTATCGAAAAACCGCAGTCTGTCAGCGTGTAACATAACCGGTAAACCTTCACAAACACGTAAAACACCCCTTGCCCACGATCGTGAGCAAGGGGTGTTTGTGTTCGTTCTTAGGTTCACTTCAGATTGCCATATCCAAGATTATGCAGCCGCTCGGCAATGATACGGTACCCTTTTCCGTTAGGATGGAGATTATCGATAGACAGCAGTTCCCGCTCATGTCCGGCAAACGCTCCGTAAATATCGGCAAAGCCGCACACCCGGCTATTATACTGAGCCATTTGGCGGTTGAACTGCCGCACCCATCCCGAAGCCTCTGCCATCTGAGGATACGGATTGTATAATCCGACGATCCGGATAATGAAAGGCTTGCCCGCCCCGGCCTTCGCCTGATAAATCTGCCCCATGATGCCGGCAAAATGCTGCCGGGATTCCTGCAGGGCAGTCTGGAAAATGGAAGATGACGGGTTAGCGCGTCCAGCAGCCGTTTTGGCGGCATGGATCAAATCATTGCCCCCGATCGAAATAGTGATAATATCCGCCTCGCGAAGCGGCTGGCGAAACATCGGGTTATACCGGACACGCTGCTCCAGTTCGGCTGTAGTCAAGCCGTTAATCCCCAGATTCGTATAGGCGACAAAATTACGGAGCGAAACCTCAGACATCCGCCTATACACGGGAACAAAGCCGCTGCCGGGCATCGCTCCGAATCCGGTCGTCAGCGAATCGCCGATCGCCGTATAGTTGTAAACCATGACACTCCCCCCTCTCGCGCTGTACAGCTCGGTCACCATTCAGCATATGAATGGCATGGGGGGCGCGCAACGGGGAAATATCCGGTATCCGAAGACTATTTTATGCCGGCGAACGGGCTGCTTCCATTCGGAAGCAGTTCTTTAAAGGTGAAGGTGAACTCCGGGAAGCCCTCGGCGTATGGCGTATATTCATATAACTGAAAGAAGAGCACGACCCGGCCATCTTTAAGATAGAAATATTTCTCGGTATTCAGGCCATTAAAGCCGCCGAAATAACCTGCATCCGCCTTGAGCTGCTTGCCGATCTTCTCGTTGAGCAGCTTTTTATAGTTCGGATTGGCTCCGAACAAATCGCCGAGCAGTAGACGCTTGCCGTCCTTGAGCGAGAAAGTAAACGCCTGGCGCAGCGTCATTCCGTGGGCACCTCCGGTATAGCCGTATTGGCTCATGACCAGGCTAAGTACGCCATTCTGGTTATAGGTCACCACGTAATTCGAGTCGAATTCGTACGGACGGTCCTGTTCGTTTTTTTCGGCAATCGCCTGTCCGGCGTCGGCTGCAAAGCTCATGGCTGTCTTTTTTAGCGTATCATTGATGCTCTGCTGCGCAGATGCGCTCGCGAGTCCTAAAATTTGGGGGTAATCCAGTTTAATGGCCGCACCGTCCGTCTCCTTGGCGTATGTCTCCGTCATTACCGTCAGCGCGTTCAGCGGCCTGTTCATTATGTTCAACCTGCCGGATGATGCGTTAAAGTCTCCACGGTAGCCCAAATAGTCGCTGAGCAGACCGAATGGAACATAGAAATGATTATTAAAATTGCGGCCTTCATACTCACTGATGTAATAGCCGTTAACTGCCAGAGAAATTCCGTAATCAGAGACCATCAGCTTCGATTGGCGGACTCCCTGCCCGATCGTGTAGGTATTTTCCGCCTTGTTATAAGTGATCGGCATGCCCAGTACATTCTTCAGAAATGTTATTGGAATCCATACTCTTCCCTCCCGGTAAATGCCCTGCTGTGGGGTAACGGTTCCGTTCGATTTCAAGGTAATTAGCGTATATCCGGCCTGTGTCTTAACCGGTGCCGCCAAGCCCGTTCCTTCAGGAAGAAGCGTCCCTCCCAGCAGCATTCCGAGTGCGATCATTCCGGCTCCCCATTTGCGTGCAAGTCTGCTCTTCATTGCATGTAACTTCCTTTCCGCTCTCGGTTCTCTGCCCCCAAGCTTGCGTGTAAAAACCTCTCTGCATTCATCTTTGAGCACGCATCCCTGCTAGTTTAATTGATAGATAACGCTAAGCTGCGTCGTAATCTTTACCTCTCCCGGCTGGACTGCGGTACCGGCTGCGCTGTCAGCGGCGCTGTACATAGCTTTGGCGCTCTCCTCACGAAATACCGGGTTTATGCCTCCGTCGTTCTGGCTGACGGTCAGCACCTGTCCGAGCGTTCTCTTGGCAGCTTTGGCAATCGCGGCCGCTTTCACGTCGGCGTTGGCCATCGCTTTTTCAATGACTTGCGCTTCAAAGGCCGAGGTGTCCTCCACCGCAAAAAGGGCGTTGCCGATATTGTTCGCGCCTGCTTCGGATGCCGCGTCCAGCAGCGCTCCCACCTTGGCCAGATCGCGATAGGCAACCCGCAGAACATGATGCGCGTTATAACCTTTAACCTGCTGCCCCTCTTTTTCGTTATACGTGTAATTCGGCTGAACGTAGAACTCCGCAGTTTGGATGTCCTTCTCATTAATGCTCCACGTATTCTTAAGCAGCGCCGTCAATTTTTGAATTTTCGTTCCATTGGTCTTCTGGGCTTCCTGGGCGGTTGGAGCTGATGTATCGACTCCGATCGACAGATAGACGATATCCGGCTTCATCGACAATTCTCCCTTTCCTACGACACTGACTGTATTTTTCTGCACCTCTTCAGCGTAGGCTTTCTGGGGCTTATCCAATGAACCGCTCAGCGTCATCCCTCCTACCATTAAGCTTCCCGCAACAAACACCGCCACGGCTGGCTTGATCCATCCCATCATTTGGTCCATCCTCCTCTATAGATTTTGCATGATGATCAATCTACCTTCTAGACGGGCCAGCATGGTAAATGTTGCATCGGTACACAATATAAAAAAGCCCCGAAGGGCTTTTTGAAATTCAAAAAAGTATAAGCTCACTCTTATCTTTGACCTATATTTCGACGAGAAACGGATACCATCCTCAGAGAGGACAGCATCCGTTTCTTCTTGGCCATACCATAAATAGGGCTGTGCTGCGGATATTGTTATTGATTCTCCAGCTCTTCCTTGCTGACAAGACTCGTCAGAGCGGTTACGGCCTGATCGGCGTCCGCGCCTTCTGCGCTGATATAAATCTCCGTGCCGGAGCTGATTGCAAGGCTCATAATCCCCATGATGCTTTTGGCGTTAACTTTTTTATCGTCTTTTTCAACGAAAATCTCTGATGAGAACTTGTTCGCTTCCTGTACGAACAGTGCTGCCGGCCGAGCATGGAGACCCGTCTTTAACCGGACGACTACCGGGTGCTTTGTCATGAAACGCTTACCCCCTAATTAAGATGTGCCCAAAAATTTCACAGTAAATTTTATCATATTATATCATTATAACCTAAACGACACTAGAAAAAAATATCATTCGCCGCGCAGCTTCTCCGCCAGCTCGTCGATTTTACGGAGCCGGTGGTTAACGCCGGACTTACTGACGTTTCCCTTTAGCATCTCGCCGACTTCCTTCAGATTGATATCGGGATGAGCAAGCCGGACTTCCGCTACTTCCCGCAGCTTGTCTGGCAGGTTGTCCAGGCCGATTTCTTTCTCCAGAAACTTGATATTCTCAATCTGACGTACCGCCGCACTGATTGTTTTGTTAAGATTGGCGGTCTCGCAGTTGACGATCCGGTTGACGGAATTCCGCATATCCCGCATAATCCGGACATCTTCAAATTTGAACAGCGCCTGATGGGCGCCGATCAGATTCAGGAACTCGATGATCTTCTCGCCTTCCTTGATGTACAGGATGAACCCCTTCTTGCGCTCAATGCAGCGTGCGTTAAGATGGAACTCCCCCGCCAGTTCAACCAAAGCTTTGCAATGCTCCTCATACATGGAGGCGATCTCCAGATGGTAAGACGAGCCTTCCGGATTGTTCACTGACCCCCCCGCCATGAAAGCGCCTCGCAGGTATGCGCGTTTGCAGCAGTTCTTACGGACAATGCTTTTGTCAATTCCGTCTGTAAATACGAAGCCCTCCGAGACGATTTTGAGATCTTTCAGAATCTCCTCAACGCCAGCGGGGATTCGGACGATATATACGTTATTTTTCTTCAAACGCATTTTTTTACGCACGAGAAGCTCCGTATGAGCGTGGTAATATTTCTTAAGCAAGGAATAAATCCGCCTTGCAATCGCGGCATTCTCCGTTGAGATGTCGAGAACAATCCTTTTGTTAGAAAGCTGCACCGATCCGTTCATCCGAATCAACGCCGACATTTCCGCCTTCTCGCAGCAGGGCCCGCTCTCGACCATCGTCAGTTCTTTTTTGGTTAGTGCCGCAAAAGACAAGGTTCTCACCTCTTTCGTGTTATCCAATCCTGAACCAGCTGATAAATGTGATGGCTCAGCTTATCCGTATCATGCCGCAAATAGGTGCGGAATAAAACCAGCTTGTCGGCAATCAGCTTATAGCGCTGATCTTCTATGGCTTTCATGTCCAGCTCGACCGGGCGCGCGCCCTGTTCGGCGTATTTGCGCTGCACTTCGGGCGGAACTTCACCATTATTAACGATGACATAATCGAACAAGTGCATTCCGATATGATCGTACACCGCCTGCAAATGGTCGCTTACCGTGTAGCCGTCGGTTTCCCCCGGCTGGGTCATCACGTTGCAGATAAACATCTTGACCGCACTGGAGGCGACAACCGCCTGCGCCAGCTTCGGTACAAGCAGATTCGGCAGAATGCTGGTATACAGGCTGCCTGGACCGAGCAGTATCGCATCGGCAGACCTGATTGCCTTCAGCGCCTCAGGCAGCGGCTCAACATCGGGCGGCTCCAGATAGACCCGCTTGATCCTGCCGCCGGCTTCCGGAATTTTGGATTCTCCGGTCACGATGCGGCCATCCGTCATTTCCGCATTCAGCACCACCGCTTCCCCGGCTGCCGGAAGCACCCTTCCCCTTACGGCGAATACCCGGCTCAGCTCGCGGACGGCTGTGACGAAATCGCCCGATATATCGGTAAGCGCGGCTAAGATCAGATTGCCGAGACTGTGTCCGGCAAGACCCTCCCCGCTGCTGAAGCGATACCTCATAATGTCCGCCATCAACGGCTCCACAT
>NZ_ASSD01000241.1 GCF_000520715.1 Paenibacillus zanthoxyli JH29 | reverse complement strand
CAAAATAATGGCCCCGATTTTCTTCATTGTTCTCCTAGCCTCCCAGATAATTTAATTTATATGTTGTTTCTGTGATGCCCTGATTAGGAATAACCGTGTTAGTGCCCAAGATAAGCCATTTTGATTTCTTCCGAATCCGCCAATTCCTTGGCGTCTCCTTCCAATACGACTCTGCCGGTTTCCAGTACATAGGCGCGGTGGGCGATTTTGAGTGCCTGGTGCGCATTTTGTTCAACCAGCAGTACGGTCGTTCCGGCCGCGTTCACTTCCTGAATAATCTTGAAAATATCCTGTACCAGCAGCGGGGCGAGGCCCATGGACGGCTCATCCAGCAGTAGCAGCTTCGGGTGCCCCATAATTGCGCGCCCCATAGCGAGCATCTGCTGTTCGCCGCCAGACAGTGTTCCGGCCTGCTGCTTCTTGCGTTCCCGAAGTCTCGGGAATGTATTATAGACTTTCTCAAAATCGGCTGCTAAATTGCTGGAATCCTGCAAATAAGCCCCGAGTTCCAGGTTCTCTTCTACAGACATATTTGCGAATACGCGCCGACCTTCAGGGCAGTGAATCAATCCCTGCTTGACGATCCCCTGCACGCTCTGGTTCGTAATGGATTTACCCAAAAATTCAACGCTTCCCGTCTTCGGCTTAAGCAATCCCGAAAGCGTCTTAAGAAGCGTCGATTTTCCGGCGCCGTTAGCTCCGATCAGCGTGACGATTTCGCCTTGATTGACTTCGATGCTGAGGTCCTTCAGAGCGTGAATGGCTCCGTAGTAAACGTTGATTCCCTGTACTTTAAGCATAGCCTTTACGCCTCCTGTCCCAAATACGCTTCGATAACTTTTGGATTGCTCCGGATTTCGGACGGCGTACCGTTTGCGATGAGCATTCCGCGATCCAGAACATAAATCCGGTCGCAGACTCCCATAACAAGCGACATATCATGCTCGATCAGAAGAATCGTAAGGTCGAACTCCTTGCGGATCCAGGCGATGAGATTCATCAAATCACGCGTCTCATTCGGATTCATGCCGGCCGCCGGCTCGTCGAGCAGCAATAGCTTCGGTCCGGCCGCAAGCGCCCGCGCGATTTCAAGGCGACGCTGGTTGCCGTAGCTGAGATTGCCGGCAAGCTCTTCGCTTTGATCATCAAGATTGAATATTTTCAGAATATCCAGCGCCTTCTGCGTAATTTCGTTCTCCCCCTTAAAGTGCTTCGGCAGACGAAGCATGGAGGTGAACATGGAGTGCTTGGCATGCTGGTGAAAGGCAATTTTAACGTTCTCCAGCACCGTCATTGCCGTAAACAGACGGATATTCTGAAAGGTGCGCGCGGCTCCCTTGTGGTTGATCTTGTATGGTTTCATGCCGCCAACCGACTCATTGTTAAGGATAATACTGCCTGTGGAAGGCGGGTAAACACCGGTCAGCAGATTGAACAGCGTCGTTTTGCCGGCGCCATTCGGTCCGATCAGACCAATCAGTTCGCCTTTATTAATATGAAGAGAAACCTCGCTGAGCGCCTTAAGTCCCCCGAAGGAACGGCTGGCTTCCTTAACATCAAGAAGCACTGCTGTCGCTGATGCCGCCATTTGCCTTCGCCTCCTTTTTGCCGAGCTTCTTAAGAGAAAATTTCGTACTTCCAAGCAGACCGCCCGGACGGAAAATCATCATCAGAATGAGAACGATCGAATAAATAATCATACGCCATTCCGGGAAATCCCGAAGGTAAGTATACAGCAGGGTGACAAATACGGCGCCGACAATCGAACCGGCCGTACTTCCGAGTCCGCCGAGAACGACCATAACGAGAATTTCGAACGACTTCAGGAAGTTGAAGCTGCCCGGAGTGATAACGTAGAACGTATGAGCCGACAGACCTCCGGCCATCCCTGCGAACAGAGCGCCGAGTGTAAAGGCAATGACCTTGTACAGCGTCGTATTGATGCCCATGGCTTCCGCAGCGATTTCATTTTCACGGATGGCAAGACAAGCCCGCCCGTGAGTGGAGCGGATGAAGTTATTAATCAGCACAACCGTAATTAACATAAAGAAGAACATGATGGTCCATGTCGATTTGGCTGGAATACCGCTGAGACCCGAAGCACCGCCGACGTATTCCGTGTTGAGCAAGATAATCCGGATAATTTCCCCGAATCCGAGTGTCGCGATCGCCAAATAGTCGCCGTTCAGACGAAGCGTCGGTATCCCGATCAGTACGCCGCAAATCGCAGCAAGTATCCCCCCCGCAAGAATAGCAAGGATAAACGGAACGTCATAATCAAGAGTTAGAATTGCCGAAGTATAGGCGCCGACGGACATAAACCCGGCGTGGCCGATAGAGAACTGCCCGGTAATGCCGTTAATCAGGTTAAGCGATACCGCCAGCATAACGTTGACGCAGATCAGAAGGAGCATCGATCTTTGAACATCATCCAATACTCCCGTTGTTAGCAGAACTTGCACGATCCCATATAAGGCCAAGGCGACGATAATGCCCAGCCAGAATTTCTGATTTATCTTCTTCACGCCGCTTCCCTCCTATACTTTCTCCCGGACATTCTTGCCGAACAGCCCGGATGGTTTAAAGATAAGGATCAGGATCAATACGGCAAAGGCTACGCCGTCACGCCAGGAGGAATATCCGAGCGAGGAAATTTCAGTCTCTACCGTACCCAGCAGCAAGCCGCCCACAAGTGCGCCCGGAATGCTTCCGATGCCTCCAAGCACCGCAGCGACGAAAGCTTTCAGTCCCGGCATAACGCCCATAAGCGGGTCTACAGAGTTGTAGGTCATGCCAAAGATGACACCGGCCGCAGCCGCAAGCGCCGAACCGATGGCAAAGGTTGCCGAAATGGTACGGTCCACGTTGATCCCCATCAGACGCGCCGCTTCCATATCGAACGATACCGCCCGCATCGCTTTACCGGTCTTCGTATAACGTACAATATATTGCAAAATAATCATCAGAATAATCGTTGTAATCAAAATCATAACCTGGTTCGATTCTACCTGGATGGAAGTCCCGAACAATTGGAACTGCTTCTTCGCCAGAATATCAGGGAACCCTTGAGCTTGCGGTCCAAGCACGAGTACGCCGGTATATTCGAGCAAAAAGGATACGCCGATTGCCGTAATCAGCGCAGCAATCCGTGTGGATTTGCGCAGCGGCTTGTAGGCAAAACGTTCAATGGTGATACCAAGCAGCGCACTGATCGTCATGGAAAAAATCAGAGATATGATCAGGACCAAAACCGGAGGAAGACCCGCTGATGCCAGATATCTGGCGCTGAACAGTCCAATAAACGAACCAACCATAAACACATCCCCATGTGCAAAGTTGATCAGCTTAATGATCCCGTAAACCATGGTATAACCCAAGGCGATCAGCGCATAAATGCTGCCTACGGAAATCCCGTTAATTAACTGCTGAATAAAATACTCCATTGCCATCCCCTTTTCCCTTTTTCATTGTTATTCCCTCTTCTCTCTTTCATTCTTTCTTTTTAATGATGTTACCTATATTAACATATGTCCTTTTTTTCGTCACTAAAATTTTGAGGGGTTCCAAGAAAATTCGAAATTCGATGTTATAATTACTAACCTAATATGTAACAATTGAGTTACATAATGTAACCTATAACTAGAAAAGTGGAGGAATATGGCGTAAAAGAAAGAAAAACGAAGGTATAAATAGCGTGGAATATATTGCCTGAGTAAATACAAAGCTTTATTATGCAACATTTAATATAACATTTTTCACTTTAACGCATCAATTCTTCAAATAAATAAAGAGTTAATACGTCATATTTCTTCAATTAGTGATCATAAATCTGACCGTCGTTCTGCCGTTAAGCCGAAAGCTAACATGTACCCAACATAAAAAAGCCCCCTTATGGGAGCTGTCTCTTCTATTATAAAAATCAGCCGCACAATTCAGAAGAATTGTGGCGGAGAGAGAGGGATTCGAACCCTCGCACCGCTTACGCAGTCTAACCCCTTAGCAGAGGGTCCCCTTATAGCCACTTGGGTATCTCTCCAAGAAAATGGCTCCCCGAACAGGACTCGAACCTGTGACAACTCGATTAACAGTCGAGTGCTCTACCAACTGAGCTATCAGGGAACATTTTGATGTGAACAAGAAATAATTTATCATGATTTCATCCCTCAGTCAAGCGCAAGAACCTCCCCATTCGATGGAATAAGCACCCTGCCGAGTATTCCTCTCGCTTCAAGCCGTTCCCGCAGTTTATCTCTGGTCAGATGACAGTGGTTGATCGCATCCATATGGACGGCCACCACTTTCGTCGCGGGAGCATGCACGCACAGGCTTGTTATATCTTGTTCATTCATTGTAATGGGGTCTCCGCTCACAAACTGCGCTTCACCCGCATTTACGACCACGGTCCCCGGCTGATACCGGTCCAGCGCTTCCCGCACCTCTTCACACCAGATCGTATCTCCGGCGATATAAAGCACGGGCTCACCAGGCGCTTGGAGTATAAAGCCGGACACCGGTCCCATCAGCTTCCCGATCTCTCCGGTACCATGTCTGCCTCCTGTACGGATTAACCGGACTCCGCGGAATTCCGCCTGCTCATGGATAGGAGCAACCGCAGTAAACCCTTGTGCGCTGATCCGTTCCCCGTCCTCTTCCTGGCTGAATAGCGGAATGTCTTTTGCAAGCAGAGACGCAGCAGCTGTGTCCCAGTGGTCATTGTGAAAATGGGTTACAATTACGGCATCCGGTTTAAGCCACGTGTTCACTGGGCCGGGAAGGCCGACGAGCGGATTCCGACGTTCATTGTCGCTGTTTATAATCGGCGGGTAGGCTCCGGGCTCACCGAGCATTGGATCGATCAGGAAGACGGAACCCCCGTACTCCAGCCAAAGAGCCGCATGTCTTATTAATTGAAGCTTCATATGGATGTACTCCTTCTTTTTTATGAGTTCTGCTACAATTAAAGTATAATTTTCTGCATGGGTTGGAGTACATAATGCGGTGAAAGGATTACAGCGTATCTATTTTCATTCGGAAAGGAAATCACTTAAAGATGGGCCAAACGCTTTTAGACGAGATCGATCTGCTCATTCTGCGGCAGCTGATGCAAGACTCCACACTCAGCCACAAAGAGATTGGCAGGGCGGTGCATATGACAGGGCAAGCCGTCGGGGCGCGAATTCGCAGACTGCGGGAGTTGGGTGTAATTACAGGTTATTCGATAGGCTGGGACCCGGAAAAGCTGGGACTGAACGTGCATGCCTTGATCACGGTATTCCTGAATTCAGGAAGCGCCCATCAGACATTCCTGCAGTTCGTCGCATCCGAGGAGGAGATTGAAGAGGCATACCGCGTCAGCGGCGAGGGCTGCTATTGGATGCGGGTGCGCACAGAGAGCCCGGAACGGCTGAACGCGCTGCTCGACCGCCTGGTAAAGTACGGCAACTATAAGTTGAGCCTCGCTATAGGCCAGGTAAAATAGGCAGCGAACGTTTATATTCCATTAAAAAAGCGCCCACTGCCGCTCTATCGCTTCGCTTTGGGCTCGGCCCCTTCAATTACCGCAAGCTTCAGCGGACCGGCGCATTTCCCGCAGCGGTAGCGCAGCGGATTCACCTTACGCTTGCGGAGGTATTCCGCGCTGCACTGCGTACAAATGAGCTTATAGCGGTAAGGCATCGACTTCCGCACTTTCGCTCCGGGAAGGTTCCGGCAGTACCGGCTGCCTCCTACGCGAGCAAGCAGCGATTTAAAGTCGGCGTCCCGGTGGCGGTACCCTCTTTTTGCCAGATGGAGATGGTAGTGACAGAGCTCATGCTTAATAATTTTCTCCGTTTCCTCTGGCCCGTACGCCGCAAGCTGATGAGGATTAATCTCTATGTTATGGGTTTTCATAAAATAACGTCCGCCCGTAGAGGACAGTCTGCTGTTAAAAGACGCTTTATGGCGAAAAGGTAATCCGAAGCTTTCCCGCGACACCCGCTCAATCCAGCGCTGCAGTTCTTCGTTGGTCATGCTCATCATTTTGGCCGGCTCCGTTCTTTGACGCGCCATCCGGCGCTTGCTGCAATCTGTACTTGAATTGTAACTTGCGCATACGCTACACTTCAAGAAGGAAGACAAGGACGGAGGGAGAATGACTATGCCGAAAATGCGGTATGTAATTTTGCAGCAGAATCAGGAGCTTCAATTCGTGGAAATGCCGGAGGACTATGCGTATCAGCTTAGCGCGCTCAATCTTAGACTGAATAAAGAGATCGACAAGCTGACGGCCGAGAACGTGCCCGATTTACCGCTTGCGGTGGCCGAGTGCGATTCCCTGGAGCTGCTGCGCGAGCAGTATTCATTAGAGTCCGGGCTTGATTATATCAATCGGCTGGAGCGGGCTTTTGCCGCCATTCAAGAACAGAACTATCCGCTTATCTCCCTGCTGACGGAAATCCGGGCGCTTCAGGCGCAGCTTGAGCAGTGGTATGAAGAGGAAGAAGAGCGGGCTCATTAAGATCCGCATGCAAGAGAATCACCTGTAGCGTCTGGTCTCGAAAACCCTTCCGGACTGCGGCGGTATTCATACCATCTTCAGCTCATGGCGCACCATTGCCTACCTCTGCACATATGCTAACCTACGCAAGCACGCAGAGGAGGGATTCCAATGCCGCAATGGCTCAGCCATCAGCTTATGAAAGCCTATTACAAAAAGGACCGGAGACAGATCAAGCTGCTGAACGAGTGCTGGTTCTTTTACCGGGATTCCGCAGTAAAGCGTTAGGCCAGAGTCTGGTTCGACGCCCCACGGTCCGATAGCCGTTACCGGTTTGCCCCCGGCAAGCCTTAGAAATGCCTTTCAATCAGAATCCATCTCCTTCGTGAAGGGATGGATTTTGTTTTGTTCTTATGAAGAAATCAGAACTTAGGAAACAGATACATGACCAGAAAGTACAGGAATCCCAAGAAAATAATAAAGTATGCGGCATACTCGATAAAGGCGGAGGCGATAAGGCTGGAGTTTGCTTTCTTTGGAGTCTCCAGATGTTCCGCTTCCATACTGCTGTGTTGGTAACGCGGGTCCATGATCGATCGCTCCTTTTCTTTTTAGCCTTCATTACCCGGAGATATTTAAATTTAAACAAACAGCCGCCCCCGCTGTTCCCTGGATGCAGGCGGAAGCGGAAGTGCGGCTTATAAGACAGTTACCCGTTTGGATACCCTGTTAACGGAAGCATGCCGTGATCTACGGACAAGCCGGGTTTTCTAATTAAAGCTTCGTTTGGATGGCCAGGAGCCCTGCAGCTTGCGAACCAGCACAATTTGTCCCGTATGATAAGCATCATGCAGAATAAGGCTCATCACTTCTTCCCCGGGAGCATGCCCCGAACCGCCCCAATCATATACACCCTCCCCCAGCGCTTCAATAATCTCACGCAGGTCGGCATGGACTTGTTTGAGACGGAAAACCGCCTGCCCCCATGCTTCTTCACCGCTTTCCGTTACTGTAAATGTAGCATCATTGCTCTCCAAATACGGCGGATTGGGCAGGCCCTTCAGCTTCCGCAGCAGCCGATCCTTATAATAAGTCAGATGATTGACCGTCTCCCAAATGGAGTTGGCGGCTTCTCCCTGGGGCTTCCAGAGTGCCTGCTCACTGCTCACGCCATCCAGCGCATCCTTCAGCGGCGGCGCCCAATCCTCCTGATCCATCGCATAATCCCAGTTTTGGAGCAGAACCTCACTAATTTTATTTTGCATGTAAAGCTTCCTCCTTAATTGTAACTGTCTAAAATAGTAACAATGGTTACAAAAGAACTGTAACATACGAAGCGGGCAGAATACAAGTAACTAGCAAAACTTATTTTTAACTGTTACAATGTAGCTGTAGGAAAGGAAGGATCGATGATGCTGTGGGATGATTTCATTAACAGCTACTGGCGGGATTGGAGAACGGGAGACAAGAGCAAGGACACGGACCGTCTGGAAGATCCCCAGTGGGTGGAGCCTTGGCTGTCCGCACATGAACTGCCTGCTCTGCCTATGCCGGACTCCGGGCAATTGGATGAACTTAAGAAGCTGCGCGGCTATCTTTTCGATACCGTCCGGGAGGTAGTGGAGGGCAAAGAACCTGCCGGTCTGCCGGAAAAATTGAACCATTATATGGCGGCCGGTCCCGTCATGAGGCAAGCGGCAAGAGACGATGATGGACGAATTAAAGTGTCGCTGATGCCGCTGCGAGCTGACTGGGAACAGGTGATGGCGGAGATCGCCGCTTCTTTTGCCTCTGCCCTGGCAGAAAAAGAACCTTCGCGATTTCGCATCTGCGAGAATCCCGACTGTCTCTGGGTCTATTATGACGATACGCGCAATCGGTCCAAACGCTACTGTGACGATAAAGCCTGCGGCAATCTGATGAAGGTCCGCCGTTTCCGGGCCCGGAAGAAAGCGGAACAGTGAGCGGCTTCAGTTTGCAGCTTATACTTTCTTATATCACAAAAGAACGGCCCGGATTCTCCCGGACCGTTCTTTTGCTTTTATTATGAAACCATTATCTTTCTCGCTCTATATTAGACCAAAGAACGTTTAGCATTTACTTCGACCTGGTTCTCTACAAGCGGCTTCTTCCACACTCCGAATACCAGAGCGGAGATTACCGCGCCGATGGCAACCGCCAGCAGGAATAGCAGTGCATGGTTTGCGAGTGCGGCTACGAAGATGCCGCCATGCGGAGCCGGGATATTAATTTTCCAAAATTGAGTCAATCCCCCGGCAACGGCCGAACCCAGGATACAGGAAGTCAGAACGCGCATCGGGTCGGCAGCCGCAAACGGAATTGCGCCTTCCGTGATGAAGGACAGGCCGAGCACATAGTTCGTTATGCCGGATTTCCGTTCATCTTCCGTGAATTTATTCTTGAACAGTGTGGTAGCCAGTGCGATTGCCAGCGGAGGAACCATGCCGCCCGCCATAACAGCCGCCATCATCGCACCGTCGCCGGTGGATGTAAAGACGCCAATGGCAAACGTATAAGCAGCTTTATTGAAAGGACCGCCCATGTCAATCGCCATCATGCCGCCAAGGACAAGCCCCAACAGAACGGCGTTACCAGTTCCAAGATTGTTCAGAACCTCGATGAGGCCCGTGTTGATCCAGCTAAAGAACGGATCGAACAAGTAGTACATAATGGCGCCGGTAACCAGCAGACCGAATACAGGGTACAGCAGAATCGGTTTCAGACCGTCAAGCGTCTTGGGGATGCCCGCAAACACCTTGCGCAATCCGAGAACAACATAACCGGCCAGGAAACCGGCGGCAAGACCGCCAAGGAAACCGGCATTGGAGCTCGCCGCCATAAAGCCGCCGACAATACCGGGCATCAATGCAGGACGGTCACCGATGCTCATTGCAATGAAACCGGCGAGGATCGGAATCAGGAAGTGGAATGCTCCGTCTCCGCCGCCAATGGTTTGCAGAAGCTTAACAATCGGATTATCTACACTTGCAATCTGTTCAAACAAGAAGGAAATTGCGAGTAGAATACCGCCGCCGACCACGAAGGGCAGCATATGGGAAATACCGTTCATCAAATCTTTATAGATTTTGCTGCCGACACTGGGCTTGCCCGCAGGCGCCGCATCCGAAGCGGCTTTGCCTTGGCTGCGGTAGATCGGAGCATCGCCAGCAGCCGCTTTGCTAATCAGTTCTTCCGGCTTGCGGATGCCGTCGCTAACCGGTCTTTGCAGCAGCGGCTTGCCGTCGAAACGGGCCATTTCCACCTGTTTGTCGGCGGCCACGATAACACCGCTCGCCCGGCGGATTTCATCGGGGGTCAGCACATTCTTCGCGCCCTCGGAACCGTTGGTTTCGACGCGGATATTAATTCCCATCTCTTTGGCTTTCTTCTTAAGAGCATCTTCAGCCATGAAGGTGTGGGCAATGCCTGTCGGACACGCGGTAACGGCGACTACAAACGCTTCCATATTACTTGGATTGCCGACGATCATTCCGCTTGCTGCCGGCTGCTCTGCTTTTGCTTTTTCTTCCTGTTTGGCTTTTTCCTCTTCCGCCTTTTTGGCCGCTTCTTGCTCCTCCTGTTTGGCGTCGAAGAGTGCCGTTACGTCATCCGGCGTCTTGGTATTCTTCAGTTGGTCGATGAATTCAACGTCGATCAGCAGACGGGACAAGGCGGCAAGCGTACGCAGATGCGTATTAGCCGCGCCTTCCGGAGCGGCGATCATGAAGAACAGATGCGCCGGTTCACCGTCCAAAGATTCAAAATCCACGCCGCCGGCGCTTTTCGCAAATACAACCGTCGCTTCATTGACGGCTTTCGTCTTGGCGTGAGGCATGGCAATCCCGCCGCCGATACCCGTGCTGGACTCTTCTTCACGCTTCAGAATCATTTGCTTAAACAGCACCGGATCGTTAATCCGGCCGTTTGCGGCAAGGCTGGCAATCAATTCATCAATTGCCGCCTCTTTGGTTGTAGCCTTCAAATCCATGATCATTGTCTGTTTGATCATCAGGTCCGTAATTCTCATATAAGTTCAACTCCCTTGAATTCATAGGTGTGCATCACACGTCTTGCAAATGACTTTCCAACTAGTTACAGCTTACTGATCTGAACCTGCGGGCGCAGCCGCTCAATCTCCTCCTTCGTTGCCAGGTCATCGGAGAATGCAGTGGCGCTTCCCGAGGCAACTCCTGCACGAAAAGCCTCAATCGGATCTCCCGTAAGAAACAGCGTTCCGACAAATCCGGCTATCATTGAGTCTCCCGCGCCTACTGAATTTTTCACCGTCCCGGACGGCACCGTAGCGCGGTACACCTCTTGTTCGGTAATGAGCAAAGCGCCTTCGCCGGCCATGGAAATCAGCACATGCTTCGCGCCTTCTTCCAGCAGCTTGCGGCCGTACGTAATGATCTCTTCCACAGAGTTAATCGTAACGCCGTACAACTCGGCCAGCTCGTGATGGTTCGGCTTAACCAGCAGCGGTTTATGAACCAGAGCGTTCATAAGAGCCTTGCCGGTTGTGTCGATGACGAACTCCGCTCCGGACTGTCCACAGGCACGGGTAAGCTTTTGATAGAAATCTCCTCCAAGCGAAGGCGGGGCGCTTCCTGACAAAATGACAATGTCGTTCTGCTGCAGATGGGACAGTTTGTCCAGCAGCTGCTGCGCCTCCTCGTCGCGGATTACAGGACCAAGGCCGTTAATTTCCGTCTCGTCCCCGTGTTTGAGCTTAATGTTGATCCGGGTGTCATCCGCTACGAACACAAAATCACTCTTGATCGAGTCTTCACGCAATTTGTCCGCGATAAACCGGCCGGTGAACCCCCCGAGAAATCCGAGAGCCGTATTTTCGACCCCCAGTTGGTCCAGCACGCGGGAAACGTTAATCCCTTTGCCGCCAGGAAGCTTCAAATCCCGCTTCATCCGGTTCAAGTTGCCGAGCTTCAGGTCTTCAACCTCCACGATATAATCGATGGAAGGGTTAAGCGTTACAGTATAGATCATAATTTACCCCTCAATTATTTTGGTTTTACTTGCGATGGATTGGCGCAGCCTTTCCGGAACGGTATCCGTTATCACAACAGCTTCCTGCAAGTCGAACAGTTTGGCAAAAGCGACTTCGCCAAATTTGCTGGAGTCCGCAAGCACGTAAGTTTTGCCGGATAACTGGTGAGCCCGTCTCTTAATCAGCGCTTCTTCGGGATCAGGCGTTGTATAACCCATTTTGGCATCTACGCCATTTGTGCCCAGAAAGCATTTATCGAAACGGAAGTTCTCCATATTCTGAAGCGCAATGCTTCCGACTACAGCTTTGGTATGGCTCTTCATCATACCGCCGAGAAGGTAACTGGGGATTTGCTTCCTAACCAGTTCTTCAATGTGGGACAAGCCGTTGGTCACGACGGTCACACCTTTAGCGTCAATATGGGAAATCATTGCTAACGTTGTTGTTCCCGCATCTAGATAAATACATTCACCATCAAGCAGTTGAGCAGCGGCTAAAGAGGCAATGGAGTTTTTTTGCTGAATGTTCTTGGAGGTTTTCTCCTCCATGCCGAGCTCCTGGCTTTTATGAGGCAGCAGCGAAGCTCCGCCATGTACCCTTTTCAGCAAATTACGGCTCTCAAGATCAACTAAATCCCGTCGTACCGTCGATTCCGAAGCCCCGAGCATTTCCGTCAGCTCCTGCATTTTGACGACGCCCTTTTCTTGTAAGCGCTGTATTATCATTCCGTGGCGTTCTTCAGTCAGCATCTTCATTCCTCCAACTGACCATATAGTAACATAAATCAAGCAAAAAACAATCATTATTATCCAAAATCCATCAAAATTCTTCAAGCCTCGTTACAAAGTTGTGAACGCTTACTTTTTGCTCCCATGTCGTGGTAGCGAGTCGGTTTATTTTTTATACATTAGCGTATAGAAAATGATTTTTTCAGTTTACTTTTATAAAAAGCCAGGGTTCGTCATCTTGTTAGAAGCTTTGGTTATTAGTGGTGGTCTGTGCACTCGTGCGGGGTGGGACTCAGTAAGAGCATGATACAGCTAGGTTTTACGAATTTAAATCCACGCACCCGCATGGGGTGCGACGGTGTGTATTTGCTAAGCCTAACAGAGACTGCGGATATTTCAATCTACGCACCCGTATGGGGTGCGACTCTACCTTGACGGCCGCTCGATCCAGATAGGATTATTTCAATCCACGCACCCGCATGGGGTGCGACCAGGCGCTCCTTTGCTGCCTGTTCTTGCGCATCGAGATTTCAATCCACGCACCCGCATGGGGTGCGACCGTTTCCAGATCGTGTCTAGCAGCCACCGCAAGACATTTCAATCCACGCACCCGCATGGGGTGCGACTGTGAGGATGTACTACGCCTTCAAGGACGGCGCATTTCAATCCACGCACCCGCATGGGGTGCGACTCCAAGCACTGAAGTTGTTATAATCCTGTAATGTAGATTTCAATCCACGCACCCGCATGGGGTGCGACTCAGACCTCCGTTGACCTGCTCGGCAAACAACCGATTTCAATCCACGCACCCGCATGGGGTGCGACACCTTCGCTTCCAGCACTCGTTCGTCTCCTAGAGATTTCAATCCACGCACCCGCATGGGGTGCGACTGATTTATTGTTAAGTCAACGCCTAGGCGACATAATTTCAATCCACGCACCCGCATGGGGTGCGACATTACAAATATATAGTCGAATTCTCTGCTGAGGGATTTCAATCCACGCACCCGCATGGGGTGCGACACCAGTTACCAACGGCCGTCGCTACGTCAGCCAATATTTCAATCCACGCACCCGCATGGGGTGCGACTCTCTACCAAATAAGTATCCAATCTTACCATCTGATTTCAATCCACGCACCCGCATGGGGTGCGACGCCCTCTGCGTGGTTTAAAGCAAGAAAGAAGGCAGATTTCAATCCACGCACCCGCATGGGGTGCGACATATAGCCATAAATGGTCTCGGTTCCTTAGCTCACAATTTCAATCCACGCACCCGCATGGGGTGCGACTTTATTTTGTCAAAGAGAGAGGGCGGGGGAAAGCATTTCAATCCACGCACCCGCATGGGGTGCGACCTAAGGGCATCGTCATGCAAGTGGACCGGGAGCTATTTCAATCCACGCACCCGCATGGGGTGCGACACCTTGAGTAAGACGATCAAGACGACGAACAAGATATTTCAATCCACGCACCCGCATGGGGTGCGACTACATGAAAGACAAACTAATCCAGAATGGAGAATATTTCAATCCACGCACCCGCATGGGGTGCGACTTGGGCGTCGGCGCTGAGATCGTAAAAGTCCGATTATTTCAATCCACGCACCCGCATGGGGTGCGACGTCACGATCATTGAGAACAAACGGTAGGTCAATCATATTTCAATCCACGCACCCGCATGGGGTGCGACGCAAGATTTGTCCACGAAAGATGTATGATAACGGATTTCAATCCACGCACCCGCATGGGGTGCGACAATCAACAGATGCAGCACCAGCGCTGTATTCATTTGTATTTCAATCCACGCACCCGCATGGGGTGCGACCCGCCGTTGACTTGGCCAAGGTGTTGAGCTGATCATTTCAATCCACGCACCCGCATGGGGTGCGACGTAGCTGCCGCTGACGACGTGCTTGCCGCATTGCCATTTCAATCCACGCACCCGCATGGGGTGCGACGAAATGAATGGGATAAATCATGCTTGAGGGGGAGATTTCAATCCACGCACCCGCATGGGGTGCGACTTTGCTGTACAGCAGCCGAACGGGACGACGCTCTGATTTCAATCCACGCACCCGCATGGGGTGCGACGTCGGGTTTATTATGGATATAAACCGCATCCCCTGGGATTTCAATCCACGCACCCGCATGGGGTGCGACGATGGTAGCCTTGCCGTTTATCCTTCGGAGGGATACAATTTCAATCCACGCACCCGCATGGGGTGCGACGAGATTACGAAGCTGGATATATTCGGGCGGGCGAATATTTCAATCCACGCACCCGCATGGGGTGCGACGGCATTAGGGCTGCAGGTCAGCTTCAAAATACTGCCATTTCAATCCACGCACCCGCATGGGGTGCGACGCTTAGTTTTTCTTTTACCTCATCAGCAGTTAATTATTTCAATCCACGCACCCGCATGGGGTGCGACAGGGCCTGCGGGTAGTTGCCTTATGATGACCACGATTTCAATCCACGCACCCGCATGGGGTGCGACTCGGTTGGCAGCCCAAGTGGCAAAACTGCTCTTGGTATTTCAATCCACGCACCCGCATGGGGTGCGACATTTTCGCCGTAACCGGTAGTTAGCCTGGACGGTATTTCAATCCACGCACCCGCATGGGGTGCGACAACGTCTTTGTACATGCCGTTGGCTTGGTTGACGATTTCAATCCACGCACCCGCATGGGGTGCGACGTATCGCCCTTTGTATCAAGCATCCAAACTCGTGGATTTCAATCCACGCACCCGCATGGGGTGCGACGGCGAAAATGATTAAGATTGACCTGAGAATGGCATCAGTTCCTTCTATTTCCGCCAAAGATGTTGCAAAAGAAGTATAACTCCAGGGTTGACTTTTTTCAACAAACCGAAATTTTTCTACTTTTCGACAGATTTCGAGGTGCGAAGGACCCGGGGAAATCATGGGAGCTTGACATTCGCACCTTAAATAATCAGCGGGCTTTCCATGTCATATGAGCTTTTTGCGCCAATGTGTTCGACTTTGGTCTTATACTTGTCTCCCAGGTTATAGAAGCGCAGGCTGTCCGTCTCCTCGTCGATCAGTTCTTTCAGTTCAAACTTTAGCCGGCGGAACTGCGTCGTATCCACAATACATTCAAATACGGAGTTTTGGACCCTCTGCCCGTAATCCAGACACTTCTTGGCGACTTGCGACAGACGTCTTCTGCCCTCCGCGCTTTTTGTACTTACATCATACGTAATCAAGACCAGCATCTGAAAACACCTACTTCCATAAAAATGGAGGATACTCATCCAGATCTCCCCGAATGTACCTCGCCAGCAACAGCGCTTGTGAATAAGGCACAAGTCCCCAGGAGATCTTTTCGTTCAAGTAAGGATGAATGATTTTCTCCTGCTTTCGCTCCTGCCAACCCTTAATTACTTGCTTCCTGGTGTCATCGTCCATAAGGACCGCGCCGTTCTCTTTCCGGTAAAATCCCTTCGTATTGATAAGCTTTTTATTAATCAAGGATAAAACAAACCGATCCGCATAAACGCCTCTCAGTTCTTCCATCATATCCAACGCCAGCGAAGCCCTCCCCGGTCGATCTCTGTGAAGAAAACCAACGTAAGCGTCAAGACCAACGCTCTCCAGCGCCGACCTCACATCATTCGACAGCAGGGTATACGCAAATGAAAGCAGGGCGTTGATATTGTCCAGCGGAGGCCGCTTATTCCGACCACGGAAGAAAAAATCGTCTTTCTGCTGCAAAATCAGATCATCAAATACCGAGTTGTATTGAACCGCCGCAGAACCCTCTACTCCCCGCAAAATATCCAAATCTTCTACGCTATGAACCAGATTCATGCTTTCGGAAAGAGCGGCTGACACCTTCTTGATTCGTGGAATATCCAGCCGCAGCGCATAATCCCGCGTGGCACGCTCCAGTATCCATTTGGCGTTATAGATTTTGCCGAGAATAAAATTCCTCGCCACCAGCGCACTTCGGCGCTCATCGTCGGATATCCGGTACTGTTCCTTGCGGAGCACCACATTACCTCTGCTCTCACCGGTCACTCTAGCCAAGAAACGCCCGTTGCGGGTCATAAAAGTCAGACCGATACTTCGCTCAGCGCATGAACCCATCAATGCCGGACTTACCCCCGCGTACCCAAATGTGCAGACAGCTTCCAGATTATGCAGAGGATAGCGCCCCAGGATATTCTCTTCCTGCCGGATGACAATATTCTCACCGTCCAGTGACAGGTAAGTGTCCGGTGTCGTCACAAACAACGTATTCAGCAGTTTTTTCATTCGCTCAACCTGCTTTCAATATAGCTGGCAACGGACCGCTTCTTCAGCATCTCCGGCAGGCACACGTTATGCAGGGAGCAGCTTTGACAATGCGGCCCTGACTTTGCCTTAGGTGTATGTTTTTTCGCAAAATAATGATGCATTTCCTGCAAAACCGCCTTGACCTGCTCACGGTCTGACAGAGTAACGGGCACTTCAACCCGGTGCTTGGTTTCATTATAGTAGAGATAGCCGAGTGAAAGGTCGCAGGCCAGCATTTCCTCCAGACACATCAGTTGGGCAATCAACTGGGAGCGGTCCGAATCATTCTTCTTAGGCTTGCCCCGTTTGTATTCAACCGGATACGGAAGATACAGACCTTCCTCCCCCGAAAGCGGTATTCCCGCCGGATCTTGTACAAACTCCACCACGTCGCATATCCCCGTAATGCCCAGCGTCCCGGAATGGACGGGCAATGCACGCACGATCAGTTTATTCCCTCTTTTTTCACGATGAAGAGGTTGATCCGCAATTCGATGAACGTATGTACCTTCCAGCGTGCGGACATTCTCTTCCCATTGTTGTTCAACATGTATCAACGCCCACTGTCTACGGCAGAAGTTGAAATGCTGAATTCCCGAGAGCAGCAAATAGTCATCTTCGTTATAATCCGCCATATTCCCGCACTTCCAGTCCATCCAGCGGCTGAAGGGTGCAGGTGTAATCATTCTCAAAGGATTTGGGCTGAGCAACGCCTTCATTTAAATGAATTCGAAGAGAACGATGCACCTTGGCAGAAGAATATTGCCCTAGGCCGGACTTATGCTCCCACCAGTAGACTTTATTGACTTCCATGCTGCCGTCCGGACGCGCCGAGGAAGTATCATTTTCAAACAGGGTAACCAGCGCCTCGCGGATCTTCTCTGCATCCTCATAGGTGAAACCGGTTTTCCCTGCTAGCTGCGTATTAATGCTTCCGTAAAAAACATAAACACCAAAGTCCACTCTGTGCTTCATACCCATCGTGTCTGATCCTCTGTCTTTCCCCGGCTCGGAGTTCACACTTTTTGTAATTTGCATGCTTGTAATATCAATTGGACTCACACTTGTTGCTGTATGGATGGATACGGGACCTCTTACTCCTACTGAAACCCCAGCTCCTTTATCTGCTTTGAATGCAAAGACTTGACCGAAGCTGCGTACATCCAGCCATTCTTTACAGGCAATCCTGGCGAAATCGTCACTTGATCCGGTTTTAGATTTTAGTATATTCTCTAACTCGGCATTGGCATCGGCGCGTTCCCTCAGGCTGTTATATGAATCAGACTTCCGATCATTGGACTGAACAAAGATGGATTGTCCCATATCTTGCAGACGATTTCTTATTTTCCGTTTCAAAGCAACATCCGAAATTTCTCCATAACCGTCATAGTTTTGCCGCGGACGATTGCCATTCAAAGGGTCGCCGTTAGGGTTTGCTTTCGTAACGGATAGTACAACAGCAAAATCGATTTTGTGATCTAAAGTGGTCATGTTCTAGTTCTCCTTCTTTTTATAGAGTTCATGCCGCTGACTGTAAAAGCCCAATAAATATTTTCCGGATAAGGGCTTATTATTAAAATCATTGATCGAGATTTTTGAAGCCACTTCATCAATTAAGCTGGAATAATATGTTACTCTGGCTCCAAGTCTTGCCTGGTGCGGTTGTAAGCACGCTTGTATTGTTCTCCAGGTTCTTTCGGGATGCCTGGAAAAAGAATTCATGTACCGTATGGCATTCGTGGAACGCTTCTCATCATTATCTAATGCACGTCTTTCCAAGACATCGGCAATAGCCAGTAGTCGTCCAAATAAATAGTCACGATCATCATTTTCTGTGTCTAGCGGCATATTGTAACCCTCCTGTTTATTAATCAAGGCACATGTAATGCTGAGTGTCTTTTCCCACTCCCATTTCTCCATCGCTACAGGATTAGATGCCCGATGAAAAGCGCTTTTGACAATATCCTGCGGAATTTTTTGACCGTCCACTATACAAGGAAGGATACGTTCCATTAGCCCTTTGACTACTTTCTCATTTGCCTTCGGGCCATACGCGGCAAAGGCAATGTCTTTTGTAGCTGGCGCTCCGTAAAATTCAATCCGCTCATCCTGTTCATTCTTACGATAACGGTGAAGCCACACGCAAGTAGAATGCCACTCAGTAAGCTTATCCAAATAAAGATCCTTATCCATATTGCGATAATATAATACGGCAAGACGTCCGGTTGTTGCGGAATCAAGAACGAGAATATTCACATCTGATTTTGATTCGGAAGACAGTTTATTCCTGTAGCCATCCAAAGCCTTAGCCACTTCATCCGCAAACTCTTTGTTTGTATAACTTTTTTGTACTTTTACCTCTGCCGGCTCAGGATCAAAGGAATAATAATCTTCTGTAAGGTCCGGAATGTCGAGATCATCATTTCCCCATACCAAAAATACCCGCTGATCGATTATTTTTCCTTGACGATTAATCAGCCATTTTAATGCATTATGCGCTTTCTGAGATACCTCGTAGCTAATACTAGCGGCATCGCCGCTTTGAGTAAAACGCCCGCGAAACGTGAACCCGCTGGTGTCATTAGCCGATATCAGCTTCGCCTTGTCTGCCGAATGTCTGATTTTGTTCGCATGCCTTTCTGTGCTTGGGAGCATCTTTCCTGTGACGTAACAAAAATCATCTTTACCCAATAAATGACTGTAGTATCGAATGAAAGAATCATACATCTCCGGGTCCTTCCAAACCTTGCTTAGAATTTTATCGGGTGAGTATACATTAAATCGAATAAAGGCGCTTTCTTGTTCACCGGAAACCAATGAGAATATAGGCGGCTTTTCTTTATGTAAAGCTTCAAACTTCTTCTCCCATTTGTCTATGAGGTAACCGTCTGCATCAAGATACAATATGTTGTGAGCCACTAAATCTTCTATTAATTGCCGCTTGCTTAGGTAGCTATAGATACTTTTTACTTTGGCACAAGCATACGGTGAGTGCGCCCATTCCTCCAGTTGTTTAATATAAGCTCCAAAAGGCTCTTCTTTTTTTATCTTTCCGCCATATGCTACAAAATCTCCGGCCACATAACTTAACTTATCATGGAGCGGATAAGGTGCTACTTTCGATCCAGCTCGGCTGGCTGATTCCTCCGTACAAGGAATCAATGTGCTTGCATCGCCCTTTTCTATTACCGTTGCGGAGTGAAATTCGCCAGCTTCCGTGATCTCAACCGCGATATGCGCGTTTTGTGTGGTGTGAGAGAGGGGCAGTAGCGTATACTCACGATCGTTATATTTTTTTTCAATGGCTCCAACCCGATCCAGATTGGATTCATAGGTCTCATACAAGTTTAATAGCCAGTTCATGAATTCCCCCCCGCTTCTATTTGCGAAAGCAGTTCATCCGCCGCCTGGACATTGTTGTTATCGAACAGCTTCGGTTTCATATCAGCGATCTTGCGAACCTGGGTGCACTCTTCCGGTCTGATGAATCGGATAATACCGTCCTTCATAACCGGATTCCATAGCCGTACCTCCATCTCATCTCTGCCGGTCTCATCGGGATAATTGATGCCATGCACCATATTCCCCAGATGAATATCCCCGTAACCATCATAGAATCCAGGTTCCTCTTGGAAAACGCAAGGCTCTACATAAGCTTGACATTCACTGGAGCCTAAAAAAATATCTCTTCTTCCTCCAGCATGAAGAGCACGTTTAAGAATATTGTGATGCTTGTGTTCGTTGCGGTCATGCGCAAGCTCAGGACGGTTCAAGTTGAACTCAAAATGGGCGCGAACTTCATAACAAGGGTCCTTCAAGTAGGTATAATTGGCAAGTGTATTTCCCCCTCCGTAATCCATAGGGCGAATGCCTTTGGATTCCATGCGTATGGGGTTCATAATACGGACTTCATCGATCACAAAAAGCAGCGTAGGCTTCCAATATATCCCTTCCACGATCCCCTTCAATGCCTGATAACTCGGGACGCTGTAGGTCAATTTCTCCCCACCCAGTTTAGTTAGAGGATCGGTGAATAGTGCGTATTTTCCAAAAACTTTGAATTCAATCCCATTCCTCATCAGTTCTTCCGCCCCCTTCCTTATATGTTTCAAAAGTGTCTTTATAACCATAATATTCCTGCGTACTACTCTCTGTCAATATAGTTATTGGTATAAAGGTCTTATAGATTTAAGACCTAAGTCATGATAAATCGTCACTATGGAACACATTAGCAAAAACATAAATCAAATGGACTATCACTCTCAAGGTTTAGACCATATTCCTGATGATAGGCTCCTTCTTTCAAAGCAAACACTTTCCCATCAAGATAAGAGACCAAATCATCATTATTGTTTAATTGCTCTTTTTCATAGCTATATAGATGAATTGTGTATTGCTGAGCCTTTCGCAACAAACGTGTAAGGTCCTGAATGCTTCGCTGTCCGTTTAATTCCGAAATAATGTCCTTGCCCTCCCCATAAGGGACAATAACTGAGGTAGTATGATCGTCAATGACACGAAAGTGCTCGGCTGCTGTTTTATAACTATTGGCTAAAAACAAAGGCGGCCGTTTCTTATACTGGCTGCAATAAGCTTGATAGTACATGTTGTCTATTTTTTGGGATGACAGTAACTCCGTCATTTCCTTGCCCAGTTTGGGAATAGAATAATTTAAGCTCGATTCAAAGGCTGTATAAAACTCTTGGAAATATTTTTTCAGGGCATCAACAGACAGAATTTCCCCTCCATGACAGGTATGATCCCGCTTTAAATCAATGAGAATTTTCCTCGAAATCTCTTTACCTGCCTTGATTTCTTTCAGACGGTTCAAATTTTCTTCCTCATGATCAATAATATAAACCTGTTGTATCCGCTCCTCGCCATGCCGATTACATCTGCCTGCCGCTTGAGCAATCGAATCCAATCCGGCCAGGGAGCGAATAACACATTTAAAGCTCACATCGACCCCAGCTTCGATTAACTGTGTACTGATGCAGATTACAGGACTTCTATTTTCAAGATGCGTTTTTACTTCTGTCAGAATTTGCTTCCGGTGAAACGCACACATTGACGTGCTCAAATGATAAACAGGAATGGACATTTCTTGTTTTTTAAGTTGACGGTATAATGATTTTACGACCGTTTTCGTATTTAGGATGACCAGTACACTCTGAACCTCTCTGATCTTCGCCATGATGAAATCCGCGAGCTTATCGTTGTCAACCTGCTCACCCGTTGCCTTATCAACAATTTCCACCCGTTTGAATGCTTCATTGACATGATTCAAATTTCCTACCATTTCAGTCTCCGGTTCAATATTCAGCTTATATTGGACAAAATCCAATTCAGGCTGAGTGGCCGTACAAAGTACGATGCTGGAATCAGCATAGGTTTTCAGAAAATTTACGGCCTGATTAAACAGAGAAACACATGGAACGGGAACTTTCTGTACTTCATCAAATATAATGACCGACTTGCTTAAGTTATGCAGCCTTCGAATATTTCTGCTTCCGTCGGCATAAAACACATTCAAAAATTGAACCATCGTCGTAAAAATAATCGGCACTTCCCAATTATCTTTAGCCAATTTTAATTTTAGTTGTAAATTTATTACACCATCTTCTTGCTCATCATCCTCATTCGTTTCTTCTACCACATTGGAGTGATGCTCTAGAATGTGAGCCTCATCCAATAATATTTTACGTACTTCTTCTGCATTCTGCTCAATAATGGTTGTGAAGGGCACGACGTAAATAATGCGTTCTTTTTGAGAATGGATGGCGTGCTGTAGTGCATACCTCAAGCTTGCCAGTGTCTTTCCTCCGCCGGTGGGTATCGACAGGGTATAAATGCCAGAGGACCTCAACGCAAATAGGTCACACTGATCCGACATTTCTCTTCTTAGAAGATTAATAGGCGATTGGGCACCGTCTTGTTCCGCGAATGAGTCGACTTTTGCCATCAATCTCTTGTAATATACTTTAAATAATTCTTCTTGATTCACAGATTCATCGAGCTTGTTTTCTTCAAAACAACGGGTATTCGTCCGGTCTGCATCTACCAAGGCACTAAAAATAAATTTTGTCAGGAGCATTAATTGATGTTCCCTGCTTGTCGAAGAGTCTTTCTTAAGATATGCATCCAATTCAACGGCAGCTTTATCAACATATCGACTAAATTCCGCCTCATTAATGACAAGCTTAAAAAAGTTAGTTTTTGCCCGATCAAATTCATCAAGCTTCTTGTCACGAACGCGCTGTAGATAGTTAGATTCCAAATCGGGATTCAAAAAATCTTGAAGATAAGAATGATGAGATATGATCGCATTCCCTACAACCTCAGCCAAAATTACCTTATTTATGCTGTCCGCTCGACTTGAATTGTCTTTTGATGGGTCATGGAATAACTCGAATAGTAATTTTCCGCCTGCGGTGGAGTGATCCACACTGCCTCTTTTCGGTGCAGCATTAGGATTATTCACAGCCATTAATATGTAGTTCTTAAATTCTTCTGTGTATTTCCCCAAGTCATGAAGCATGCCAGCGAGTCCAGCAATATGTCTAACATCTATTTTGTCACCATACGATTCTGCTAATGCTTGTACTCCTAATAAATGCTCAGCAACAGTCTGCACCTTCTTGTCACTTTCCCGGATGTGGGCAATATACTCCATTTCTTTCCCTCCAAGTAAGCATTTTTTCATAACGAGAATAGGAAATATCCGATTTGTTTCCACCCCTCGTGAGCGGTGCTTGGCTTTTAATCCCCAACCGCGAAATGCGCTGCATGACCTGCTCCTCCACATCAATTTGAGGTATCCGCTTCGTGTCGACTGAAGCTTGAATTATATCTCGGTATTCATGACCGACATCTCTTCTCAAATGGACTGCCCCCTTTGGTTTCATTTCCTGCCGGACCTTTCGAATGATTCGCTTCATCCGCTTGTTCAGTGCATTTGCACTTATATTAAGAATATCACTCATCTCTACATAGCTCTTCTCTTGGAATTCCCTGAGCATAAGAATATCCCGTTCCTCCAGTTCCTGTTCCGGTCCCACCGTCTCCTTTCCCGAACCTAAAGTGGGTATAAGCTTTCGATGCAGCCTCTGCCTCCGTTACAAGTTAAGACAATGATTATATGCAATGCGATAGAGCCAGGCCGAGAAATTCACAGTAATCTTGTAACGCCCAATAGCACGAAAGGTCTTGACCAATATATCTTGCACCGCATCCTCGCATCCCCCGCCTCCTGCCTATTGCCGAGCAACCAATAACAATAGCCGAAAATCTGCTGCTGGTATGCTCTTACAATCAGCGAATATTGTGCTGTGTCTCCTTCTTGAATCCTAACAATCAATGATTCCAACTCGGTGCTTTCCAATATTTCGCTTGGCGAATGAAGCCCCCTTTAACTTTATATCTTAATAACACATAGAGTTTGAAAAAAAGTGCCTTTCGCACATCGACGACAAAGAAAAAAAGGCCGCTCCCGAACATTAACAGGGAGAACAGCCTTGTTCTGCCGTTCTAAGGGGGATGACAGAAGACCCATTTTATTAATACGGCAGCAAAACGGCTTCACTAACTTGAATTCTCTCAGAATTTTCTGACAATTTAGAGGCTAAGCGTCCACGGCTGCTCTGACGGAACACAACATGGGATAGCCCAAGAATCGCGTTCAAGTGAAAATATCCCTCCCTATCGATGGCACAGTTGGCCTACATAGGTATTTCAATCTGTGAATTCACCACGGGGAGCGACAGGTACCCCAAAAAACCTTTCCGCAAGGGGTTCAGCCCCAAAAAGTGCGAACCTCTGTAAGGGGCAAAATAAAGCGGCCCAATATATACAAAATACCGCGAAATCCCTTGTCCCGCAAGGGGTGCGAACCTCCCGGGATTTTCATGTGCACTTGGGGTTCGCACTTAAAAGTTGGACAATCTTTCACCTCCCTGCAACCTTTTCGCCGTATTGGGCATCTATGAAGATAAGAGGTGAATAATGATGAGTAGATACACATTTAGGCATAATGCCAAAAAAATGACCATAGCATGCGGGATTTTGGCGGCGTCGGTGTTATTCGGGGCGTCGGCTTTCGCTTTTTCCGACCTGAAGGGAGATCCAGCTAAAGCCAAGATTAACGCATTGCATGAATCCGGGGTGATTAACGGAGTGACCAGTCAGCTCTTTGCTCCCAAGTCCAAAATGACATACGGCCAAGCCATCCAGCTAATCGTCAGCGGGCTTGCGCTTAAGCCAAATCCGGTGCCGGGCAGTCCGTCCAAGGCCAGCGATTATTTTGCCAAGGTCGAGGACAAGTCATGGTATGCCTCTTCCTTCCTGATTGCCGTCCAGAATGGCCTGCCGCTTGACAAGACGGTCAATCCGAATGCGGCGGTTTCCCGCGCCACTTTTGCACAGCTGCTGGATGCGGCCTTGAAGGCCAAGGGCGATTTTCCGGTAACTCTAATGTATGTCGATATCGCCGATGGCGGCAAGCTGAGCGCGGAGGTAAGCAGCAGTCTCCAGACGCTCCTCAACATGCGTATTATTTCGCTGGAAAATGGGGGCAAATTCCGTCCGGATGACGCCGTTACCCGTTCGGAGGCAGCCGCCTGGGTGCATGATGCGAGGGCCTTTGTCCAGCACATGTCGGGAACGGCCAACAATGGAGACGATTCCGTAAGCTCGCCCGCAGACATCAAGGTGGAAAAAGCGGCTGACGGCGTGAACAAAGTGTCGATAACGGTGGGCAATCTGCCCAACCCGGGCTACGGCCTGTCGATTTCAAAAATCGAGTTTGGCGAGGGGAAAAAGGCTGTCATTTATTATGAAGTCACCAAGCCGGGACCGGGCATGTATGCACAGGTAATATCCAAAGCGACAGCCGTTGCTTATCTGCCGGAAGGCTATTCGGCTAGCGCCAAGCCTGTGCCCGGATCGTATACGCCGCCGGAGCCGGACTCTCCGCAGTTCTGAGACTCCGTACCAAGCTTGCGGGAAGGTGGTAGTGGCGGCAGCTTTCCTTCCGGTCCGGGACTTTTCCCGTCAGGAATCAAAAAAACCTCCAGAACGCTTCCCGGTCCAACCTTCTTGCTGGTTGGACCGGAGCGAACCGGAGGTTTTTTTATTCGCCGCGCGGCGGGCGCATGGTCAGGCTGACCCGGCCTTTTTTGAGATCGACGCTGAGGACCCAGACGGTCACATTATCGCCAACGGATACGACGTCCATCGGATGCTTGACGAAGCTTGAACTAAGCTGGGAAATATGCACCAGCCCGTCATTCTTGATGCCAATATCGACGAAGGCGCCGAAGTCGATGACATTGCGCACCGTACCCTGCAGCTCCATGCCCGGCGCCAAATCCTCA
>NZ_ASSD01000240.1 GCF_000520715.1 Paenibacillus zanthoxyli JH29 | reverse complement strand
ACCCCCAGCCACTGGCTGCCGCTGCGGAAATCGTGGCTGTAGCAGGAGTCCACGCCTTGCAGCGAAGTGCTGACCAGCAGCACGCCGCGCTGCCGGGCCTGTGGCAGAATCTCCGCCAGATCGCCTTCCACAACCGGCAGATGGAACATCGAGCCCATCGTGGAACGGATGGTCTTCGGATTGTACAGATCGGCGCAGCCGCGGCCCAGAATGACGCCGTCCGCTCCCGCCGCGTCCGCGCTGCGGATAATGGTGCCGACATTGCCGGGGTCCTGTACGCCGTCCAGCACAACAACGAGGCTGTCCGGCTTGTCCAGGACCGCTTCCGCTCCATCTCGTTCTTTGCGGATTACCGCGAATACAGGCTGCGGCGTATTGGTGCTGCTGCATTTGGTAATGACCGCCGCCGAGACCGCGATGGTCTCCATGCCCTCAGCGGATTGCGGCAGACCGCCAAGCTCCGCAGGCATTCCTTTATCAATATCGTAAGCCAGAATTTCAACATCCGCCTCCGCCATCAGCGCCTCTTGGACAAGATGAACGCCCTCGACGATGTATTTTCCGCTCCGGTCGCGGTGTTTCTTCTCAAGTAATCCGGCCCACTCTTTAACCCGCGCATTTTGCGGGGACATAATTTCCATCGAATTCAACCTTTCCGATCCATTCATTCTTATTGGTAGGCCATTTCCAGCCGGTTCAGATTATCCTTGTGTCCGACAATGACGAGCACATCGTCACTTGTCAGCCGGTCATCTGCGTTCGCGGTAATGTTCATATGGTCGCCCCGGCGGATTGCGATTACGTTGCAGCCGTACTTGGCGCGGATGTCAAGTTCCATGAGATTTTTGCCGAGCATTGCCGCAGGCACCTTCATATCCAGAATACTGTAATCCGGCGACAGCTCAATATAGTCGAGAATATTCGGCGAGGCCAGATGATGCGCCACCCGCATCCCCATATCCCTTTCCGGATAAATGACCTTGTCGGCTCCGATCTTGCTCAGCACTTTACCGTGGAGTTCGCTCTTGGCCTTGACGAGAATGGCCGGCACGCCGAGATCCTTCAGAATGAGCGTGGTCAGAATACTGGACTGAATATCCTCGCCGATCGCCACCACGACCACGTCAAAATTGCGGACGCCCAGCGCGCGCAGCGCTTCCTCATCCGTCGAATCCGCCGATACGGCATGCGTTACGATTGCGGAGATTTCCTGCACCCGCTGCTCGTCCGAATCAATAGCCAGCACATCATAGCCCATACCGCTGAGCGCTTTGGCGACGCTGGAACCGAACCGGCCCATTCCGATAATGGCGAATTGCTTTTTGGCCATCTGCTCTCCCCCCCGTATGCAGTCGATTGTCTCAAAACAGTATAGCACAAGGCGAATTAAACTTGAATTTTAAGCCCCGGGGCAGGGCATATTATGTTCAGAATATACACACTTTTGAAAAAGGAGCCCTCCAAATGTCCATTATGCTCGATTTGCGCCAGGCGGTTATCCATAAAGTCCAGGGCCATTCCAAAGAGGAACTGCGGGAGATGATCGACGGTTCGATTGACGGTCCGGAAACCGCGCTGCCGGGACTTGGCGTCGTATTTGAAATCATCTGGAAAGACCTCGATCCCGCTAAAAAAGATAATGTCGTCACGATGCTGCACGAACATCTGAAGTCCTCCGCTCCGGGCTCGCCTACCATCGGTAGTTGAAGTATTGGAAAAAAGCCTCCGTCTCTTCTTGCGTCAAACGCGCGAGAGATGGAGGCTTTTGTCCGCTTTCATTCCGGCAGCACCTGCCGGTTATCTTAAACTTAAGGCGCCGTTTCCAGAAACTTCGCTGTCGGATTCTTCTCAATCGCCGTCCGCATCGCATACTCGTTCTCGAACAGCACAACGAAATTCCCCTTTTTGTCCGTAACAAGCGTCGAATTGATCCGGAACTTGCTTGGGTCCGGCTTGTTCTCGTCCACAATCCAGCGCGCGAACTGATACGGCATCCGCTGAAGCAGTACATCCACGCCGTACTCGCCCTTCATCCGGTACTCGAACACTTCAAATTGCAGCTGTCCGACGACACCCAGCAGAATATCGTCGAAGCTGACCGTGCGGAACACCTGAATCATGCCTTCCTCCGTCAACTGATCGATTCCCTTTTGGAACTGCTTCGACTTCAACGCATTCTTAATGCTGACCTTGGCGAAAATCTCGGGGGAGAAGGTCGGCAGCTCATCGAACACCACATCGCCCGCTTGGCTGAGCGAATCGCCGATGCGGAAAATGCCCGGGTCGAACAGACCGATAATATCTCCCGGATACGCCTCCTCGACGATATCGCGGTCCTGGGCAAGAAACTGCTGCGGCTGGGACAGCTTAATGTCCTTGCCGACGCGCACATGCTTTACGCTCATGCCCCGCTGAAACTTGCCGGAGACGATCCGCAGAAAAGCAATCCGGTCGCGGTGAGCCGGGTTCATATTCGCCTGGATTTTGAAGACATAACCGGTGAATTTCTCATTTGTTGGCTCCACAACCCCCGCCGTGCTGCGGCGCGGTTCCGGCTTCGGAGCAAGCTGCAGGAAGTTCTCCAGGAACGTCTGTACGCCGAAGTTGTTGATCGCACTCCCGAAGAACACCGGCGTCAATTCGCCGCGCAGCACCTTCTCGTAATCGAAGGGATCACCCGCAACATCCAGCAGCTCCAGATCCTGGCACAGCTGATCGTGCAGATAGTCACCCGCCATCTCGCGGATGACGGGATCGCTGTAGTCTTCCACCTTTTGCACCTTAATGACCGAATGGTCGTCACCTTGGAACAGCTCCACCTGATTCTTCATGCGGTCGTAGACCCCGCACAGCTCGCGTCCAGTACCGATCGGCCAGTTCATCGGCACCGAACGGATGCCCAGCACCTGCTCCAGCTCCTCCATCAGCTCAAAGGGATTGCGGCCCTCGCGGTCGAGCTTGTTGATGAACGTAAAGATCGGAATGCCCCGCTTCGCGCATACCTGGAACAGCTTGATGGTCTGCGCTTCGACGCCTTTGGCGACGTCAATCAGCATGACCGCGCTGTCGGCGGCGGTCAATGTGCGGTAGGTATCCTCACTGAAGTCTTGGTGACCCGGGGTGTCCAAAATGTTTATCCTGTGGCCTTCATAATCGAACTGCATCACCGAGGAAGTGACGGAGATTCCGCGCTGCTTCTCGATTTCCATCCAGTCGCTTGTCGCATGCTTGCTTGCCTTGCGGGCCTTGACTGTTCCCGCCAGCCGGATCGCGCCGCCGAACAGCAGCAGCTTCTCCGTGAGTGTCGTTTTACCTGCGTCAGGGTGGGAAATAATTGCGAATGTTCTGCGTTTATCCACTTCCTGCTGCAAATTCTGATCCATCGTTTGACTCATTGCACATATCCCTTCATATCTGAAATGTTCACGTTCTGTTTATCGTCTTAAAAATAACACTGTATCAAATCGGCTGAATGGCCATATTCTTAGCTCCTATCGTTAAGTTAACCGTCCTTTCCCGCTGCCTGTCAGCCCTCATCTCTTACAGCCGAAGGACATATTAAAGCGGGTATCCTTTAAAGTATATCAAAATCGGAGCGGCATTATCTACCTAAATACAAGCTCCGAGAAAAAAATCTCCCCGCCCTAGTGTTCTAGGGCAGGGAGATTTCTGAATATCTATCCGGCTAACCTTATTAACTGTTCACTGACCATACAACATTGCTTTCTTTCTGTCCGTTGACCGGCCACCAGTGGAAGCCGTCCTGTTCAAGCAGCTGAGCCGCTTCAACCGGACCCCAGGTGCCTGCCGGGTAAGAAGCCAGATCACCGGCATCCTCTTTCCAGGCTTTGGCGATGTGGTCCACGAACGACCAGGCCGAGGACACTTCATCCCAACGGGTGAAGTATGTGGAATCGCCCTGCGCGGCGTCATGCAGCAGGCGCTCGTAGGCTTCCGGCGAGTTGATGCCGACCAGGCAGCTTTGGCAGAAGTCCATCGCCAGCGGTTGAATCTCCGACTCCGAACCCGGCTTCTTGGCATTGATCTTCACATAAATGCCTTCCATCGGGTTAACGCGGATGACGAGCAGGTTCGGTTCAAGGTTATGCTTTTGACCCAAATAGACATTGGTAGGCATACGCTTGAATTCCACGACAACCTCGGTTGTCTTCGCCGGCAGCCGTTTGCCCGTACGGATATAGAACGGTACGCCCGCCCAGCGGAAATTATCCACGAATACGCGCGCCGCAAAATACGTCTCCGTATTGGATTCCGGATTCACCTTGTCTTCCTGACGGTAAGCAGGCGCGGACTTGCCATTGAACAGGCCCTGTGTATACTGCCCGCGCACCACATTCTGGCGCACTTCTTCCCCGGTTGCATACGGACGAAGCGAACGCAGCACCTTGACCTTCTCGTCGCGGATATCTTCCGGCAGCAGACGGCTTGGCGGCTCCATTGCAATCATGGTTAACAATTGAAGCATATGGTTCTGAGCCATATCCCGCAGCGCACCGGCATGATCATAATAGCCGCCGCGCTCTTCAACGCCGACGGTTTCAGCAAGCGTAATCTGGACGTTGGCAATATACTGCTTGTTCCAGAGCGGCTCGAAAAAAGCATTGGCAAACCGGATCACTTCAATGTTCTGCACCATTTCCTTGCCAAGATAATGGTCGATCCGGTAAATTTCCTCTTCTTTAAACACCTGGCGGATCTGCTCGTTCAGCTTCTCGGCCGATTCCAGATCGTAGCCGAACGGCTTCTCAATCACCAGACGGTTCCAGCCCTGTCCGTCCAGCATTCCTCCAGCTTTCAGGTTGAAGGAGACGCCGCCGAATAGTTCTGGGGCGAGCGCCAGATAAAACAGCCGGTTACCCGGAATGCGGAACCGCTCTTCCAGCGCTTCCGTCTGCGCCTTCAGCTCGCGGAACCCGTCAACATTGTTGATATCGAGCGATTTATACTCAAAATGATTAACGAACTTTGCCCATTCGTTGTCGTCGATCGCCTGATAACGGCTAAACTCGCGTATCGAGGCCTGCACATCATCTCTGAACTCCTCCGGAGTCCGGGGACGGCGCGCCACGCCGATTACCGCAAAATCCTCAGCCAGCTTTCCCTCGCGGTACAAGCTGTAAATTGCTGGAAAAAGCTTACGCCGGGCCAAGTCGCCAGTCGCACCAAAAATAAAAAAAACAGCACCTGGTGTATTCAATTCGTCAAAGGTTTGATTTTCAGCCATGGCTCCTCATCTTTCTCTATAATATAGTTTATTAAAATCCATTCTCACGTCTATTTTAGAAAAAGATTATAACGACGTGATGTCATTTTATCATATTCCGAAAAAGGATGCCATTACATTCCTGACAGCTTCCCTCGGATTTTGGTAAAGTTTGATTACTGTTTCTTATCGTTCTCTATAATTGAGCTTATATAAGCTGAAACAATCAATATTCAATCGTAATCAGCGGGAACCCGAGAGTCACCCGGCTGCTGCTTTTGGCAACGTCTTTGTGAATCGCTGCCTGTACGGCCAGGCGATGCGCTCCGCTCTGCACCGTATGCAGAATGGATGGCACCGTATAGGAGGTGCTGGCGGTTGTCTCGTCCTCATAAGTTTCGGCAGCGCTCATGCCCTGCAACTGGTTTGCAAGCATACGCTCCGTCAGCTTCAGCGCCTGACTGGCATCCCCGTCCTCCTTGGCAGTTCCCTGCAGGGAGACATTCCAGTCGGCGGCTACGCCTGCGGATGTCATCATCATCCCGGCCTGTTGAATAGACCCGGCCAGTCCCGCAGTACGGGACAGATCGGCCGTTTCCACCGTTACGATGACGTAGCTCTCCCCCTCCCCCATTTCACTCCAGAATAATGAGGTCTTCATCGCTCCAGATTTGAAGGAGGAACGGTAAGCGGCATGGCCCTCTTCTTCCGACCCGACAACGGCTGGAAGCCCGAGCGACTTCGAGAGGGAGTTTGCGGCAGAGAATGCTTTGCCCGCATCCCCTGTATAGCTGCCCTGCCATTTAAAGACAAACCGTATCGGTGAGCCCGGTTCTGTCACACTGCGGCCGAGATCCGTTAGCAGCGAGACCGCCCCGGACGGTGTACCCGCCAGCTCCGCGCGGACTTCGGAATCCCGGCCGGCTCTGTCTGGCTGCTGAGCTTTGGAATAGACCCCAGCTGCGGGACTGGCCTCCACTCCGTTCCGAAATCCCGCCAGCAGCAGTACCACACAGCATAGACCAACCATCAGCAGCGTTCCCTTGTTTGAGCTCTTTCCCCGGTTTTCCATCGTCTCTCTCCCTCTCGGTTCCGTTCTAGCAATCTACTAGACAGGATAACCGTTTTGAGAGATTTTATACCGAAGCAAAAAGAAACGCCTGACAGCGTCCCTGAAGGACACAAGTGCGTTTCCCGTAGAAATATAATCGTTCTGGCTGACGGCATTAACGGGTGTTACGTAAGCTTGCCCGGTACTGCGGATATCACAGCAGTGTTGATACTCGTGATGAAAGCGCCGGTCCGCATTGCGTCAACCGTCCAGTTAATGGCCGGCTCGCGCTATTCCAACGGCCGCCTGTCCGGCGATACTACTCGGCCAGTCCGTTCTTGTAAGCGTAAATGGCCGCCTGCGTACGGTCTTCCACGCCCAGCTTGGCGAGAATGTTCGTGACGTGGAACTTCACCGTCTTGATGCCGATAATGAGCTGGTCGGCAATATCCTGGTTGGACTTGCCCTGCGCAAGCAGCTTCAGCACTTCCATCTCCCGGTCCGTCAGCTCCGAATGAGCCGGAGCCTCAATCCGGGCATTGCTGCGGAACCGGTTCATCATCTTGGAGGCGACCTCCGAGACCAGGACCGATTGTCCCCGGGCCGCCGCCCGGATTGCATCCGCCACTTCGCTGGCGCGCGAGGTTTTGAGCAGGTAGCTGAAAGCGCCGGCCTCGATGACCGGGTACATTTTTTCATCATCCAAATAGCTTGTCAGCACAATCACCTTGCACTCGGGGTACAGCCTCATTACCTGCCTTGTTGTCTCAATGCCGTCCATTCCTTCCATCACCAGGTCCATGAGCACAACATCCGGCTTGTACTCCTGCGCCAAGCGAATACCTTCCTCCCCGCTTCCGGCCTCACCGACCACTTCAATTCCTTCCTCAGTCCCAAGCACCGCAGCCAGTCCGATTCTGACCATTTCGTGGTCGTCCACCAGCAGCACTTTAATCGGTTCGCCATTCTCCATGGCCAATCCCCTCCCAAAAGTTTGTGAGCACGAGCATGCTTGAGCTAGATCCCCTTGTCCTCGCTGAGCAGCGGTACCGTAATCTCGATACGGGTACCTTTGCCTGGCGCCGTGATGAATTGGATCGACCCTCCCGTTTCCGTAATACGCTCCTGCATATTGGAAAGGCCGTACGACGTCTGCTTGGAATCATCCATTTCAAAGCCGATGCCGTCATCGCGAATGGTCATCCGAACCGTGTCGCCGCGCCGGTGGACGCGAATCTCCAACTTCTCCGCCTTGGCATGCCTCAGCGTGTTGGAAATGGCCTCCTGAACAATGCGGAACAGGTGGTTCTCAACGCCCTTCACCAGCTGTATGCCGGAATCCATTTCGAACAGGATCTCTATCGGCACCTTCACCTTCAGCTCTTTGATCAGCTCCCGAATGCCTTGTTCCAGCCCCTTTCCATCCAGATAGACCGGACGCAAATGCAGCAGCAGCGCTCTCATCTCCGACTGGGCCACGGCAGCCATTTCCTCAATCAGGGCGATTTGGCGCTGGGCCTTGTCGAAGTCCTTTTCGAGCGTCCGGCCGACTGCTGTCGCCGTCATCGAAATAGCGAACAGCTGCTGGGAGACTGCATCATGCAGTTCCCTGGCCAGACGCTGCCGCTCCTCCACAATTGCCGTCAGCCTCGCCTGCTCGGCAAGCTGGGCGTTATTTGTCGACAGACGCTGAAGCGTCGTCACCTGATTCTCCCACTTGCCGCCGATCACGTTGAGCTGTTCCGCGAGCCTGCCCAGTTCGTCCTCGCCGAGCGACGGCATGGAGAGTGTCAGATTGCCTTTTTCCCACAGAAGCAGTGTTTCCCGCATTCGTTCAAGCCTGCGCTTAATGCGGAAGCTCTGATAGAATCCGAAGCCCACGCCCAGACCGACCGGCAGAAGCACGACCGAAGCCGTCTGCAGCCCATAGCTCCAACTTTCAAAAGGGCGCATAAATCCATATGTATACATTATATACAGGATAACCAGCAGCAGGACGAAGGAGAACAAGGCTCCCTCGCCCATACTGCGCGATATGATGTTGGCATTCTTTTTATGATCCATCCGGAGTTCTCCCCTCCTTATCCGCTATGGCATTCTTACATCCAAATCTCCCATCAGATAGGAAACGCTGACTTTCACCCGGTGTTCGCTGCTCTCATAGCCAGGCGATTTCCAGTTCAACCGGTTCAGCATGCCCGCATCACGCTGGCTGCCAAATTCAATGGAGCCGAACAGCACGAAGGCTTCGATCTCCACGCCGTAGCCATCCGCCAGATGCAGGTCCATATCGCCAAAAATCCCATGAAACAGCATAATCGTTTCCTTATCCTCCGCCATCGCGAGCGACAGGTCCAGATCCGTTTCTCCCAGCACATGCCAGGCGCTGAGGCTATGCATCATCCAGGGCGACCGGTCCCAGTTAAAGCTTGAGGAGAAATTCTGCTTCTGAAGATGGTTTCTCCCCTGCTGCAGCCCTTTGGATTTGACAAAAAACATGCCAAGCGAGATCAGACAGATTCCCAGCACCAGCACCAGATGATCCAGCAGCAGCAGCACCGCGCCGATTCCCAGCAGCGTATAGCCCTGTTTGATCTTCCCCGACGTTGTCCGGTAAATGCCCAGCAGCAGAAATACAAGGGCGACAATGGAAAAAAAACCGATCCACCTGCCAAAAATCATTAAGCATCCGACAGCAATCAGTCCTATGGCTATCAAACGGTTTCGCTTCTCCATTCTCGCACCTCCTAATGTATTATAGTTCGGACACTCCCGCTCAAGTCCGGGACCAAACGGCCGGAAAAGCCATGACGGCATGGTGGTCCATCCGTATGGCTTTATCCTCGCTTCAGCATATCACATCAGCCTGTGTTTATGGAACAGTCATTATCCTGCCAACTGTTATTCCGCCTTATTCTTCCTTGCTCACGGAAGGAGCGGCAGAGCCGTTAAGCTTGCTCTTCAGCGCGTTCAGCTGTTCCTCCACCTTCAGCTGCTTCTCGGCGTCGATCGGACTGTACGGAGCTGCGGCCGCCGGGCGATAAGGAGCGCGCAGCACATCGGCTTCGGCTTCAAGCTGCATGATCTTCTCTTCCATGCGGTGGAACCCGAGCGAAGCGCTGCCGCTTTCGATGCTGTGAACGCTGCTGATTTGCGACATTTGCTTCTTCGCTTTCGCCATTTGGGCCCGGGATACGAGCTCATTGCGCTTGTTGCGCAGCTTGTAGAATTCATCCTTCATGTCGTGCAGCTGCTGAACCAATTCCTTGGCATGGGCATCCGCCTGAGTATGCAGCTCACTGTATTCGCTGTACTTTTGGTCGAAATAAATTTTCTCCTCAAGCAGCTTGCGCGCCACTTCTTCCTGGCCGTTCTTCAGGGCAAGCTCGGCTTGTGCGCCGCGCTGGCCGGACAATTTCTCGGCTTCGTCCACACGCTGCTTCATCCGGCGTTCATTGGCCATTTGCTTGGCAACCGTAACTTCCGCCTCGTGGATCTCTCCCTCCATGTCGCGCAAATACTGGTTCAGCATGATAATCGGGTCTTCCACCTTATCCAGCAGATCGTTAACGGATGCTTTGGTCATATCTTTAATTCTTTTAAAAACTCCCATGTTACACTTCTCCCTTCTTGTCTTCGTATTTGGCAAGCTTGCGTTTCAGCTCTTCGATTTCTTTTTGCATCGCTTTCTTCTCGATGTCTTTCATCATATCGTCCAGACCGGAGTCTTGCGCGGAATAGCCTGCTGCTTTGCTGTATCGCGGATCATAATGGTCGCTGCGGCCATAAGGCCGTGATCCGGATGGACCGAATGGACCGGAGTGACCGAATGGACCTCGCGGACCGCAGCCCCGGCGCCCGTATCCGTCTTCGCCTCTATAATGCGGACCATACCCGCCGTCCGCCATTTCAGGGCCGAAGCCGTACGGCGGATAAGGCCCCGGCTCCTTCGGAAAGATCAGCGCTGCGATGAAATATACCGGGATAACGGCGCCGCCCGTAAAGGGAATGCTGATCAGCAGCAGTATCCGCAGCAGCGTGGAGTCGATGCCGACCGACTCCGCCAATCCGCCGGTGAGTCCTGTAAGCACTTTGTCGCGGGTAGATCGATATAACCTCGTCATAACGCTACTCCTTTCCATCTTTGTTCAGCTTCTCCTTCAGTTTGGCCAGTTCCCGCTCCAGAACAGTAGCGACCGTCTCGCCTGCCTGAACCGCGTACTCCTGGCCCATTCGCCGCAGGTCGCGAAGACTTTTGGCTTCGAGCTCCCAGTCGGTAAGCCGGTCTTCCAAGCGTCCGAACATTTTTGGAATGTCGCCGCCGCCGTAAGCGGCCGCCCGCTGGTTCATCCGCTGCTGCAGCCGAAGCGTCTCCATCCGGGCCGCATAATACTGGCGCTTGCTGTAGACCGACTGATACTCCATCTTCAGTTCGCCGAGCTGCTGCTCCAGTTCCAGCAGAGATTGCCGGCTTTGCTCCAGAAGACCGCCGTACTGCTCCAGCTTTTCCTCGTAAATGATTTTCTCCTGCAGAGCCAGCTTTGCCAGATTGTCCTCGCCCGCTTTCAGCGCGAGCAGCGCCTGCTCCTCCCGTCTATTCCTCATGGAAGTCGCCTGGTCGACCTGATGCTGAAGCTGCTTCGTATGGTTCGCGTACTGCTGATACAATCTTTCAGCTTCGCTGATTTCCTCACGGGTCGTGTATAGAAATTGATCAATCAGCTTCACGGGGTCCTGACTTTGTTCAAGCTTTTCATTTAAATTGGCTACGGTAATGTCCCGCATGCGACGAAAAACGCTCATAGTGTGCCGCTCCCTCCTTGCCGTTAGTTTAATTTGAATTCTCTAAAGCTTTAGTAATAGGTGCCTCTCTTGCCTTTAAGTACGGATATTCCCCATACGACCAGCGCAATACCCAGCAGCGGTCCGATCAGCCACGACAGCTTGGCGATCAGGGACATGACCCCGATAAACATTACGATCCAGCCGATCACCTTGCGTCCGCTCTTAATTCCGTAGTAACCGAGAACAACCAGCAGTACCGGGAACAGCAGCCTGAAAATCCCGTGGATCAGCGGAAGCGCAATACCCAGCAGCATGATAGCGCCGATGATAATCAGTACAACCGCAAGACCGTTTCCTCTGTTTCTTTGCATTTTTTTCACCGCCTTTCGTTGTCCTTCACCTTATGCTCTTATTGTAGGCTGAAACCAGTCCGCCCAAAACGGACCGGGGACGGTTTTTGGAACTGGACCTTAGGCGGGGCAGCTGTAAGACTGCCGTCCGAAAGAACGGTAAATAACACAAACAGGCTTGTAAAACAGCTGATCAGCCGTTTTACAAGCCTGTCATTAATCTATGGGCAATCGCAGATATTCTTTCCGATTAAGCGCCGCTTGCTTCTTTTTCTGCCAGTTTCTTCAGAGCTGTTTCTTCGTCTTCTACCACACCGAAATCGATCAGCAGTTGTTCCAGTTCGTCCATTTCGATCGGAGTCGGGATGTTCATCATTTCGTTGTGCAGGATTTTATCAGCCAGTTGCTTGTACTCGTTGGCTTGGTTATGCTCAGGGTTGTAC
>NZ_ASSD01000239.1 GCF_000520715.1 Paenibacillus zanthoxyli JH29 | reverse complement strand
GATGGCTGCCGCCGCCGAACGGGCCGTGTCGATCAGATTCTGCTCGCTGCTGTCGTTCGTATACGCATAGACGGAAAAGTTACCCTGTAAAACCCGGATGCCTACTCCGTAATCTCGGCCGGACAGGGAGCTTTCCAGCATTCCACCCACCATCTCGAGCCGTCCGCTTGTCTTATCCTCGGCGAAGATTTCCGCAAAATCAGCGCCCGTTTCAAGCGCGGCGGTAAGTACTCTATATATCACTTGTTCCTGCAGCATACTCTTCCTCCCCGCTCTTTGGATTCTCTTGCACTTCTTTTCCAGTATAGCTTATCATGAACGCTCAATGTCTCAAAAATCAGGAAATACGTGCAATCTCGTCCTTGCATGGTTGTTTAGCAAAAAGCGCCCGGGTTGGCTCC
>NZ_ASSD01000238.1 GCF_000520715.1 Paenibacillus zanthoxyli JH29 | reverse complement strand
CCGCCCCGTGCTGTTCGCTCTGCGAAGTCGCGGCTGGTCTCGCCTAAGGCACGGGCGCCGATTCTATAGGCGCCCGGCCTTCCCTACTTCCCCTACCCTGCGATTGGGGAGGCTGTCATGAAGAGAAAATTTGGAGCTGGAGAAGCGGCAGCGTTCGCCTTTATGCTCGGATTTCAACCGCTAAGCGGTTCAATCAGGAAATCTGAGCATAACAGCGATCGGAAGCCCAAATGTTTCTCGCAATGACAGCCGGCCCCAATCCCCAGGGTTTTACTACATGAAAAGAGGTGTCCAAGTGTCCGAAGCTTACAAAAACGCCGGTGTCGATATTGCGGCGGGCAATGAAGCGGTAGAACGAATGAAGAAGCATGTGAAGCGCACGTTTCGCCCCGAGGTCATGACGGAGCTCGGCGGATTCGGTGCGCTGTTTGGCTTGAATAAAGATAAATACGAGGAGCCTGTGCTGGTATCCGGAACGGACGGAGTCGGCACGAAGCTGAAAATCGCCTTCGCGGCGGACCGTCATGACACGATCGGCATCGACGCGGTTGCTATGTGCGTTAATGATATCGTTGTACAGGGCGCGGAGCCGCTCTTTTTCCTCGATTATCTGGCCTGCGACAAAGTGGTGCCGGAGAAGATCGAAGCCATCGTTTCGGGGATAGCGGAAGGCTGTCATCAGGCGGGCTGCGCGCTGATCGGCGGAGAGACGGCAGAAATGCCGGGCATGTATGCGGAAGGCGAGTATGATATCGCCGGATTTACCGTGGGCGTTGCCGATAAGGCCAAGCTGGTAACCGGAGAGCAGATTGCGCCTGGCGATACGGTAATCGGGCTGGCATCCAGCGGCGTGCACAGCAACGGGTTCTCGCTGGTGCGGAAGCTTTTGCTGGACGGGGAAGGCGGTTATAGCCTTGGTGAAGTGCTGCCGGAGCTCGGTGCGCCGCTTGCGGATGTGCTGCTGGCGCCGACCAAAATTTACGTCAAGCCGCTTCTCGGGCTGCTGGAGCAGCTTCCGGTGAAAGGCATGGCGCATATTACGGGCGGCGGCTTCATCGAGAACATCCCGCGTGTGCTGCCGGATGGCGTCAATGTGGACATCAATTACGGCTCGTGGCCGATCTTGCCGATTTTTGAACTTCTTCAGCGTAAAGGCAATGTGACCAACCGTGACATGTTCACGACTTTCAACATGGGAATCGGTCTGGTGCTGGTAGTGGGCGCAGACGACGCGGTCAAAGCGTTGCAGCTGCTGAAGGACAGCGGCGAGGAAGCTTATGTGATCGGCAAGGTGACAGAGGGAGAGCGTAAGGTTACCTTTACGGGAGCGGATGTATGATGGATTACAGCCGGATCGCCGTGTTTGCCTCGGGGCAGGGCAGTAATTTTGCCGCGCTGGTGCAGGCGCAGCGGGAAGGACGGTTGGGCCGTGGCGCCATCGAACTATTGGTGTCCGACAGACCGGAAGCGCCTGTGGCGCAGCGGGCTCAGGAGGCCGGGATTCCTTCCCTGCTGCTGCGGCCCAAGGATTTTGACAGCCGCGAGCAGTACGAGAAGCGGATTATAGAGGAGCTTCAGCGGCGCGAGATCGGGCTCATTGTGCTGGCCGGGTATATGCGGCTCATTACACCGGTGCTGCTGACGCCTTATGAGGGACGCATCATTAATATTCACCCGTCGCTGCTGCCGGCCTTCGCCGGCAAGGATGCGATAGGACAGGCGCTGGATTACGGCGTGAAGCTGACGGGAGTTACGGTGCATTTTGTCGATGGCGGCATGGATACAGGTCCTGTCATTGCCCAGCGCGCGCTCGCGGTGGAGGACGGCGATACGGCTGATGCTCTGGCGGAACGTATTCACCAGGTGGAGTACGAGCTGTATCCCGAGGTCGTTGCCGCTTTTGCAGCCGGAAAAATCAGTCTGGACGGAAGAAAAGTGAAGGTTCGCAAATAGCCGTACATCGGCTTCTGTTAACTCAATCGACAAGCGGTTCCGGGAATTAGATATTTCTCGGGAAATAATGCACAAGTGGCGAGAAGTGTTGAATAAACGGGCGGATTAGCTGTGAAAATAGTACGTACTATGTGGGTATGCGAAAATCGGCGGTTTCGAGGGACTTTTGCGGATATTGCAGGAGCATTCGGGCAATCCCTTTAACTATTCATGCAGTCAATGCTTCATCCACTAAACTACAAGACAATACGGAGGAGGACTATACAAAGTGAGTATCAAAAGAGCGCTGGTCAGCGTATCGGATAAACGGGGCATCGTGGATTTTTGCCGCGAGCTGTCGGCATTGGGCGTAGAAATCATCTCCACGGGCGGAACGAGCACCCTTTTGGCGAAAGAAGGCGTGCCGGTAATCGGTATCTCCGACGTGACGGGCTTCCCCGAAATCATGGACGGACGCGTTAAAACGCTGCACCCCGCCGTTCACAGCGGCCTGCTGGCGGTACGGGACAACGAAGAGCATACGCGCCAGATGACCGAGCTGGGCCTGGATTACATCGACCTGGTGGTCGTGAACCTGTACCCGTTCGCAGAGACAATCGCCAAGCCTGATGTGAGTTACGAGGAAGCGATTGAGAACATCGACATCGGCGGACCGACCATGCTGCGTTCGGCGGCGAAGAACCATGCGTTTGTAAGCGTAGTGGTGGATGCCGATGATTACGCCAAGGTGCTAGAAGAAGTGCGCGCGGGCGGCGACACGACGCTTGAGACCCGCAAACGGCTTGCGGCAAAAGTATTCCGCCATACGGCGGCTTACGACGCTCTGATTTCCGACTATCTGTCCAATGTGACCGGCGAACCGCTGCCGGAGCGCTACACGGTAACTTACGAGAAGATTCAGGATCTGCGCTATGGCGAGAACCCGCATCAGAAGGCGGCATTCTACCGTACACCGCTGGCGGCTCAGGACACGCTGACCGGTGCCGAGCAGCTGCACGGCAAGGAATTGTCCTACAACAATATCAACGATGCCAACGCGGCGCTGCAAATCGTCAAGGAATTCGACGAGCCTGCCGTGGTGGCAGTGAAGCATATGAATCCTTGCGGCGTCGGCGTCGGCGAGAGCATTTTTGAGGCTTACCAAAAAGCCTATAACGCCGATCCGGTTTCCATCTTCGGCGGCATTGTAGCAGCGAACCGGTATATTGATTCCGATACAGCGAATCTGTTGAAGGACGTTTTCCTGGAAATCATTCTCGCTCCGGGCTTTACGGATGAAGCGCTGGAGATTCTCACGAAGAAGAAGAACATCCGCCTGCTGAAAATCGGAGGGCTTGGCGCGACCGCAGCGCGGAAGAGCAGCTTTGTCGTCACGACGGTCGAGGGCGGTATGGTCGTGCAGGAAAGCGATGTTCACTCCATCAATCCGGATGATCTCAAAGTTGTAACGGACCGCAAGCCGACCGAAGAAGAGCTGAAGCAGCTGCTGTTCGGCTGGAAGGTCGTCAAGCATGTGAAGTCCAATGCTATCGTACTTGCGGCGGACGACATGACCGTTGGCGTGGGCGCGGGACAAATGAACCGCGTAGGCGCTGCGAAGATCGCCATCGAGCAGGCCGGAGAGAAAGCCAAGGGATCGGTGCTGGCGTCCGATGCGTTCTTCCCGATGGGCGATACGCTTGAGATCGCAGCTAAAGCGGGCATTACGGCGGTTATTCAGCCTGGCGGCTCCGTGCGGGACGAGGAATCGATCAAGGTTGCGAATGAGCACGGAATCGCCATGGTCTTTACCGGCGTTCGTCACTTCAAACACTAGAACCGACCGGAGGTTTTATTAAGAATGGATATATTGGTAATCGGCGGCGGCGGACGGGAGCATGCGATATGCTGGAGCCTGTCCAAAAGCTCCAAAGCGGATAAGATTTACTGCGCGCCCGGCAACGCCGGGATCGCGCAGGTTGCGGAGTGCGTGCCCATCGGCGTGTTCGAGTTCGATAAGTTGGCCGCGTTCGCGAAGGAAAAAGAGGTCGGCCTAGTCGTCGTGGGACCGGACGATCCGCTGGCCGCAGGCATTGTAGACGTTCTTGAGGCAGAAGGCCTCAAGGTGTTCGGGCCGCGCAAGAACGCGGCGGAGATCGAAGGCAGCAAGGCGTTCATGAAGGATCTGCTGCATAAATACAATATTCCGACGGCGGCTTACCGGAAGTTCACCGACTACGCCGAAGCTTCGGCTTATTTAAAGGAGCAGCCGCTGCCGATCGTCATCAAGGCGGACGGCCTCGCTGCGGGCAAGGGCGTAACGGTAGCTTACTCGCGCGAGGAAGCGGAGAAGGCGCTGGAGGACATGATGGTATCCCGCATATTCGGCGAGTCCGGCAGCCAGGTTGTGATCGAGGAATTTCTGGCGGGACAGGAAATGTCGATTCTGGCCTTCGTGGACGGCGACACGGTTCGTCCGATGCCTGCGGCGCAGGACCACAAGCCGGTCTTCGACGGCGACAAAGGACCCAATACCGGCGGGATGGGCACCTATTCTCCGCTGCCGCATATCGACGATGCTATCATCCGCCAAGCGATTGAGACGATTGTCGAGCCAACGGCCAAAGCGATGGTTGCCGAGGGTCGGTCTTTCCGGGGCGTACTGTTCGCCGGACTGATGATTTCACCGGACGGCACCCCCAAAACCGTCGAATTCAACGCCCGTTTCGGCGACCCGGAGACTCAAGTCGTGCTGCCAAGGCTGCAGAGCGATCTGCTGGAGATTTTCCTTGCGGCGGTGGAGGGACGACTTGCCGATATCGATATTGAATGGAGCAGCGAGGCTGCGGTATGCGTTGTGCTGGCTTCTCAGGGATACCCGGGTTCTTACGCCAAAGGCGTGCCGATCGGCGGGCTGGACGAGGCCGGCCAAGAGGGGCTCATTTTTCATGCCGGTACCGCGTTTGGATCGGATGGACGTATCGTGACGAATGGCGGGCGGGTGCTTGGCGTTGTCGGGCTCGGCGCAGGAATTGCTGAAGCACGTAATGCGGCTTACGCGAATGCGAACCGGATTTCCTTTGACGGCAAGCAGAACCGCACTGATATCGCGGCCAAAGCGCTGCAATAAGCTTGAATCCGACTTTCGTTCGGGATAATTCACAAATTTTTATGTTAAATGTCCTAAAAAAAGACTGACAGGCTGTGAAACAAGTGCTATAATACAACTCGTACGGGGGAACATGTACGGATATAGACAGAATAAAAGGGTCTTTCCAATAGCGGAAAGGCCCTTTTTAAATGCTGAAAAATGCTATAATACCGACATGGACAGTCTGGCAGTGCATGCTGCCCGTATGCGGACAGGCTGTTTACTTTGGGTGTGCTGCAGATTTAAGGAGGAATAGGTTTTGATCAAGATCGGAAGAAACGACTTGTGCCCATGCGGAAGCGGAAAAAAATATAAAAAATGCTGTATCGGAAAGGAACGCGGCGCCGAGGCTCCCGCGCTTAGCCTGGTGGGTTCGTCAACTGGAACAACGGTGCCCGGAACGATTGTGCAGTCCTCTGCGGAGAATCATGCCGGCTCCGGGGAGAAACCGGCTTCCCAAGGGAGTAAGCTGACGCTTCCCAAGTTGAGAAAATTAGTCTCGCGCGATTTGCAGTGGGAGAGCCCGGCGCATGAGGAGCTTGGTCTTACGCTGATCGAGCAGATGAGATATGAATATGACAAAGAATTGATAGCGGAAGCGCTGATGCTGTGGAACGGCTATTCACGGACAGTGAAGCCGATTATAAAGAAGGAGGGCGTGTTCTGCGCAGCGATTGAATACATACTTTCCGAGGAATACGGCTTCATGCTTAGTCAGAGCGATTTGGCCGGGAAATATGAGGTGACGACGGGGGCGATTGCGCGCAGGGTCAAAGAACTGCGTGCGTATGCCGAGGAGCATGGAATCGGCGGCGGCGAGGATTTACTCCCGCCGGAGCTGCTCGTGAAATCGCTGCCCGGAAGCGCTAAAGAGAAAGCGCAGCTGCTAGTGCTTAAAGCGATGGAGGCGGGCAATCCGAAGAGCAGGATACAGTTGGCCAAAGCGGCGCTGGACCTGGACCCGGATAACTCCGGAGCTTATCTTGTGCTGGCTGAGGAGGCCGAGAATGAGCAGGAAGCACGGGCCTTGCTACGATCCGGGATGGAAGCGGGCAGCCGGGAGCTGGGCGAGGAGTTCTTTGCCGCGAATAAAGGGCATTTCTGGCTGATCCACGAGACCCGGCCCTACCTGCGCGTCTGCAGGAGTTATGCGGAATCCTGCTGGTTCGGTGGAATCCCGGAAGAGGCCGCCAAGACACTGGAGCATATTCTGGAGCTTAATCCCGGCGACAACATGGGAGCGCGCTATTTGCTGTTGGCCGTCTATCTATTCATGGACCGGCTGGCAGAGGCGGAGGAACTGCTGAAAGCCTACCAAGATGACGAGGGGTCCGCTTCGTTTGCCTATGACCGGATGGTGCTGGAATTCAAACGGCATGGCGTTACCTCCCGCCTGAAAATGCTGTATCGCGTAGCCAAGGGAGTGAACAAGCATGTGCCGGATTATCTGCTGGGCGCCAAAATGCTTCCGCACAATCTGCCCGATTATATCGGCAGGGGCGATGCCAATGAGGCGATCGAGTACGTGATCATGCACTCGCGGCTGTGGGCGAGCGTGCCGGAACTGCTGAAGTGGATGCTTAAGCAGTAAGGTAAGCCTAAGATTCAAGTCAAAGCCTTTATTCCTCGAAAATAGGGGAATGAGGGCTTTTTTGCTGCAAAAATGTCTATTTTTCGACATGATAAATAATAAAATCTGTTATTTTGACATGAAATCTAACAGTCCCCTTAATAACTCCAAGCTGAAATCCGATAGCATGGTAAAAGGTATATTCATATTGAAGGCGGGATCATCATGGTACAGAAGTTGACACCTAACGAAGAATTCGAGGCGGATTCCAAGGAGATTACAGAGAAGCATTCGCCAGACAAGTGTAAGCCATGGTCAAAGGGACTGTTCCCGTCAAAGCGGAAGAAGCTCTTGCTGAACAGGCGGCAGCCGGACAAATCGTCTGAGCCCGAGGCGGAGACCGTGCAAGAGGGGGAAGGGACGGAAGCGGCGACAAGGTTAACAAGCTCTAACGGAAAATTGCTGCACCGCCTCTCGGATATGGGAATCAAGGGCAAGCTGTTTCTATTTGTCATCGTGTCCATCGTTATTATTTTTTCCATCATGGCCGGTGTCATTTACAGCAACACGAAGAAGCTCATCGTCGATGACTTGCGTCAGGCGCTCGATTATGAGAAACGGCAGATTTCTTCGGAAGTGAATGAGCTGTTCATGCCGGCCGGCGGCAGTGTGGAGCTGCTGGGCGCTAATGCTTTTGTAAGGGACTTTATTAGCAGTGTATCCTCTCCGGATGCGATCAAGACGACGGAGGGATACAGTTCCCTCATTCACACACTTAATCTGACCAAGGACAACATTGAACACTCCCCCACTTAGCTAACACTTGAAGT
>NZ_ASSD01000237.1 GCF_000520715.1 Paenibacillus zanthoxyli JH29 | reverse complement strand
CAAGCCTCCGGGAACACCGCCGGTCAGGCTGCGGAACCAACAAAGGTACCGGTGTTTGCCAAAGACCGCGCTATATTGGTAGATGCTCCCGGAACGCTCACTATGCTGTCGCCTATAAGCGGAACACTGGTGGATCTGGGACAGGTGCCCGACCCGGCCTTTGCCGAGAAACAGATGGGAGACGGCATTGCGATTCAGCCGGACGAAGGGAAGGTGTATGCACCTTTCGACGCCGTCGTGGTACATGTCATGGAGAAGAGCAAACATGCGGTGATTCTGGAGCATGCCAGCGGGGTGCAGGTACTGATTCATATTGGAATCGACACCGTAGCTTTAAAAGGCGAAGGATTTGTGCTGAACGTTCACACCGGCGATCAGGTGAAGGCGGGACAACTGCTGGTCGAATTCGACACGGAAACGATCCGCAGAGCGGGACTGTCCACTGTTACTCCTATGATTATTCCAAATGGAATTGAAGGCGTGCTTGATTTTAGCATCACTGCATCCGGAAATGTAACCGCAGCCAACGACCGGATTATGAAAGTGAACTATGCGGTTGCCAATCATGCCTGAAATGAAAATAAAGCATGAGGTTCATGTATTTTTCGAGGATTAATAATGATCTCCTTTAAAAGAGGATGGCGCGATTGAATGCGCTGTCCTTTTCTCTGGGGACGGGCAGCGTCAAGGGATAAATTAATGCTTACCTGCACACTCTAAGCCTGAAACACGGCGGGTGATCACCCGTACCCAAAGAGGAGCGTGCGACGAGATTATGTCCGAAAAAAATATACTCGCCTATTTCAAAAGTCCGGAGGATGCAGAAGGCGCTTCGCGCAAGCTTCAGTCGCTGCGGGTCGTTGATATATCTATCGACCGTTTCAGCCGTTACGGAGGCGGATTCACTTCCCAGGCCATTCCGGCCAATGGTTTAATCACAAGCCTGGGAACCGCTGCTACCGGATATCCTGACGCGGGCGTAATGGCCGCAGCCGATCCGAGCGCGAGCGGGATGAGCCATGGAGGGTCGGGAGGGCCGACAGGGCGGGATATTCTGCTGACCGTCGTGGTTGATGAGGCCTCCTTCCACCAGGCTCTATCCATCATTGAGGAAGCCGGGGGTATGATCTGATGTCCAAGAATGAGAAGCTGAAGAAACTGTTCGAAGCCAAGAATGAAGATGTGGAATTTTCCGCTGCGGAAGCGGACCGGGACGACATCAAGGCTCTTGACCGGGCGCAGGAAGCGGACCGCAGACAGCTTCACGAGATCATAGAGGAAGAGGAATAAGCTAACCTCAAACGAACCTCCTAATCTACGCGAATCCCCCAGATTGGGGGGTCTTTCATATGTGAAAAAAGAAGGGTTCCTCCTTTCTGTGTCGAATTGTGATTGTTTAGGAGGGATACATTAGGATGACACTCATTTTAGGCTATCAATTCGAGGAGTACTCAATACCGTTGTCGTTTGCGAATCGCTATTTTATTCTGGAATCGGCCCCGGATGGTCTCAAGGTCAGCGTTCTGCATCATCAGGAGGATAATCCGGTGTTCGAAATTTTAAAGAATGAACCCATCGGCAGTCCGTATTCGAATATCGTTAATTCCGTTCCCGGTGTGTTGGCGGTTAGAGAGAATAGCGGCCGGCCGGTCTACCAGCTGCAAATCGGCGCCGAGGCCAGAGCGGCCTTGATCCTGGAGGATGGAAGTGAACTAGAAGTTCGTTTTTCCAAGGATAAAATTCAGGCCGGCAAGCTGGAAGCGGACAACACTAAGTTCGCAGGAGGTATAGGGGTTAAGGTGAGCCCGAGCGGGAGAGTTGGGATTGGCAACTATTTGCCGCACGGCCTGTTGAAATGGTTTCAATAAGAAATGAAAATACAGATTTAGGGGGCGGCCAGGAGCCGGCCCCTTATTTTCGCATTGCCCCAAAATGAACCTTTTTGCCTCGCTGATCTCATGAAGACAAGCGAACGTCGTTTCAACTGACAGGAATATCCGATAAGAAGC
>NZ_ASSD01000236.1 GCF_000520715.1 Paenibacillus zanthoxyli JH29 | reverse complement strand
TGGTCCCCGCCATGCCCATCACACGATGCAGCGGCGTTGTCTGGAGCGTCAGGTACGGCTTTGGTCCGCTTGCGCCAACGACGGCGGCCAGGCTGTAATGCCCGACTGCGGGCAGAGTCAGTCCTACGGATTTAGCCGGATGCAGCGGTTCCATGGAGGTGTAATAATCGCCTACGGCCGCGTGCGGACCAAGGCAGGCATCGATGGCGATCACGACATGCCCGGAAGGAATCTCAACTATCCTTTTTGTCAGATTATCCGCATCGCAAGGGAACGGAAGCGTGCCGATCACATGGAGAAATCCGTATTCCAGCAGCCGGCTTCCCGTTAACGGTCCAAGCGAGTCTCCGGTGGAACGGTCGGTGCCGACGCACAAGAAGGTAATCTCTTCCGGCTTATGCAGCCCTCCGATTTCGCGAAAGAAAGCAGTCAGGCCCTCGGCATCCATCTTTCGTTTCCCGCTCCCCTGCCCCTGTTCCCTGATTGCCATGTCTGCGTTCCCCCCCTTTGGTAGTGTTCTTATGGAAGCAAGCCTCCGTCACCGCGTCACCGCTCTAGCAGATAGCCGCTTTTTCCATCCATTCTACATTAAATTAATTTCATCGACAAAATATGGTGTCCCCAGCGTTAACCATGGTAAAATACATAGATTAACGCGCAGAAAGGAAGAACGTGAACTTTATGGATCTATCGACCCCGAGCCAGAGCAATGTGGAATATATGATCGAAAGCATTAAGACTAAACTGAAAATGGCCAGCGCCGCCGCCATGCAGTCCTCCGCCTTCTCGCTGGACAAGTATGAAGACATCCGGGATATTTACGAAGTCGTTATGGATAGCGACAGACTCAGCATCTCGCAGGTGGAGGCTCTCGTCTCCGAATTGGGACGCTTGCGGAAATAGTAACGGCACAACCAGCGAACAGGCCCCTCGCCATCGATCCGTGAAAATAAGGTTCGGGTGGGAGGGGCCTGTGTCTTGTGCTTGGAACAATCAAATTAACTCCAGTTTGAATACCGTCTCCGCATGACCGACACGCGTTCCTTCATCATTCTCGATATAGCCCGGGAAAGCCGCCGCAAGCTTACTTAATGTCGACCGGTTCGCATATCCGATCTGCTCCAGAATGCCGCGTACAATCAGACCCCATTCTTCTTCGGAGCCATCAAGTATCTTAAAGGCAAATCCGAGACGTTCATTCCGCAGCCCGAAGCAGTACACACCCTTGAAGCCGCCTTTGGACACGATATTGTCGTCTTCCAGCAGTATGGAGTCCAGCCGTCCGTATCCAGCTACCATCTCCGGATGGGCATGCATGGCCGATGTGATGATCTTTACCGCTTCTCTCGTCGCCTTATCTTCGATCAGTTCGGGACAGGCCAGCTTCAAATAGGCGTGGGCCAATCCGGTTAGAGGGAGAGCGAACACCGGCAAGCCGCAGCCGTCCGTTCCGAGGTGGATATCCTTCGGCGCCAGGCCGGCCATGTAGGCGACCGTCTGGAGAATCTCCTGCTGAACCGGATGGTCCGGCTGCGCGTATCCTTCCAGCGGCAGTGCCTTCGATTTACTGTAAGACAGCAGCCCCAGATGCTTGCCGGAGCAGTTATGGTACAGCTTTCGCTTGCCTGTGCCGCGAATTGCCTCCTCGCGGCTTCCTTCGTCAAGCGGATAGCTGGAAGCGCAGATCATGCAGCTTTCCGTTACACCCGTCTTGGCCGCAATGCTCTCCAAGGCCTGAAGATGATAGCTCTCCCCGCGATGCGAAGCGGTCATAAGGGCGATTTCGGCCGCACTCAGGCCGTATTTATCCATAATTCCGCCGCGAATGCCCGGAATCGCCTGCAGCGGCTTCGCCGAAGAACGGGTAAAGGAAACAAAGCCAGGGTCCCCCGCATATCCTTTTAACACTCCATTCTCCCCTACTATGGCAATATGCCCGCTGTGGGCGCATTCCATCAGATTGGCCCGATACTCCTTTACCAAAACCGTCTCCATGCTGCTCTCTCCCTTATGTTCTATGTGTTTTTTCTATAATTATAGAAACTGTTTAAACCATCTAGTTTTGAAAGAACTATATAATCTAGCAGTTAAGTGATGACTTTTGTAAAGGGTCAAAAAATACGATTTACTCTATACTTTCGCATCCGTTCTTCTCTTTTGACAGCTATACTCCACCAGTCTTTCCCATACGCTCTTGCTGTTTCAGGGCATACGCCAAAGTTTATATACGAAGTAAGAAGCCCAAGTTAAATTCATCGTAATACCGACTTCCAAACGATGGGGGCGATTCGTTACGGGGAATCGGGTCTTGCCCCAGACTCATGCGACGCGCCGCCTGACTTTGGATTCACTTTATTTTACCTGAGGAGTGATTGTGATGAGTAAAGAAGAACTGGAATATCCTACGCAAAACGGAACAACCTTCGCGAAAGGTCTTCTTATTGGCGGTCTGATCGGAGCGGCGGCAGCCCTCCTCTTCGCACCCAAGCCGGGACGCGAAATGCGCAGCGACCTCTCCAATAAGCTGAGCATAGCAACCGACAAGACCAAAGAATTCTCCGGTACGGTTACCGATAAGACGAAATCACTTGCCACGGCAGTCGGTGGAAAAGTTGTCGATTTGGCCGGCACCGTATCCGGCAAGGTTTCCGATTTGGCGAGTACCGTATCGTCCAAAGCATCCGACATTAGGACAAGCGTCAGCGACAGCAAGCAGGAAATTGCCGCTACCTTGCAGGAAACCAGTAAGAAAATCTCGGATACGGCCGAAGCAGCTTCTACAGAGATAAGCGAGGATGTTAAGGATGCTTCCAAGGATATCTCCGAAGAAGCAAAGAACGCTTCAGATGAGGTCAAAGCTGGCTATTAAGCGGCTTGCCTGAAATCGCGGTTGATTTAAGCTTTATTCTCCCTCCAGCTGGCAGTCAGCTGCAATCAGCTGGCTGCCGGTATGCATGACGCCTGATTCCCAGAGCAGCCAAGGCCCGTTCCGCTATAAGAAAGCAGGAGGACTTTATGGGAAAGCTGACAGGAAAGACAAGGGACTACGAAGTGAACGATCACCCGTTCGAGCTCCGCCATGAAGTGAAGCGGCTCAATACCCGGCTGGACCAAATCGCCGAATTACTGGAGAAATCAGAGATCAAGGATATACTCGAGAATTATACCGATCCCAAGAAGCGGATCATTACCAATCTCATGGCCGGTATTTCCCGTGGGCTCGGTCTATCTCTCGGCACCTTCATTGTGCTGGGCATACTGGGTTATATCGTCAGCCTGTTTATTAATGTGCCGGTCATCGGCGAGTATCTCGCCGAAATCAAGAAGTACATTGACGCCAACAGTTGAAGGGCGCACCGAATAAAGGGCATGGTTCCGCTCCTGCGGTTCCATGCCCTATCCTATTTTAAAGAGAAGATCGTCCATCAATAAGCCGAATTGGACATAATCTGTTTCAGCTTCTCGGTAGCTCGTTTCTGAATTCGCGATACGCTCATCTGCGATACACCGAGCTTCTGGGCGATCGCCCGCTGAGACTGCCCTTCCTGGAAGGCCAGCAGCAGCACCTTCTGCTCCTGCTCCTTCAATTGTCCAAGCGCCTGCTGAAGGTCCATGCGCCGCTCTACGGTATCATAGTCGTTCGCATCCGAGCTGATGAGTTCGCCCAGGGTGGCGCCGGTCTCTTCCTGAGACAGCGGGGAATCGAGCGATACGTAATGGTAACATTCCCTTCCGGCAAGAACTTCCACCGCTTCCTCCACAGACAGATCAAGGTAACTCGCAATTTCGCCCACATCGGGTGAACGCTCCAGCTTGACGGTCAGTTCGTCAATCGCCTGCTGGACCAATGCGCCTTTTTCTTTGATGCGTCTGGGAACCTGTATGTACCAGGATTTATCGCGGAGAAAATTCTTCATGTGCCCGATCATGCTCTTCATGGCATAGGGTTCAAAGGGAATGCCAAGGCTGATATCGTATTGCTGCAGAAGGCGGATCAGAGCCATCTGACCGACCTGATAGAGGTCTTCATAAAGATCGGGGCGGTTGCGGGCAATCTTGCCTGCGGCCATCTTGACCATCGGCTCGTATCTATGAATCAATACGGTGGCAATATCGTTATCTTTGGTCTGCTGATATTCCCAAATTAGAGAGACGGATTCGTCCAAGGACTCTGGGGGAGTCACTCTCTCATTCATACTCTCTCCTCGCTGAGATGAAGCTTTTTAGTCAAAGTTACGACTGTCCCCTTCCCGGACTCGCTTATGACGTTAACCTCATCCATAAGCGCCTGCATCAAATAGAAGCCGAGCCCCCCGACTTGAACATCGCTTAGTTCCTTGTCATGCAGGGTCATGCGCTCTCCGGATGCTTTTACATTGTCAAAGCTCTCCCCCTCGTCTTTGACGGTGATCGACAAGGCATTCGGACTTACTTCAAAGATGACGTCGACTAATCCATCCTCCTGCTCGTAGGCGTAGAGAACTGAATTGTTACAGGCCTCGGAAACCGCTACTTTCATATCTTCTATATCTTCGTACGAAAAGCCCATTTTCGAGGCAATTCCATATAAATTGAGTCTGACAATATCGACATATTCTGCACTGGCAGGCAACTGGATTATCACTTTTTGTATATCATCACTCATTCTTTGTTCGGTCCTTTCCTAATGGGAGTTCTCTTGGGAGGCAAAAAATTTGGCGATACCGGTCATATCGAACAGCTTCTGTATATGCGGCGGAACTTCCTCCACGGTGAATTTGACAGCCAAGCCGTGTCTTGCCTTGAGGATCGAGAGAAGGATTCCGATGCCCGTGCTGTCGATATATTTCAATTCTTTCATGTTAATGGCCAGATTTAGCGCTGTATCCTCCACAAGCGGCTCCATCACCAACCGAAAATCGGCAGCAACTGACAAATCGAGCTCGCCTCTCAAGTAGACTGTGCACACGCCATCCTCGGTTTTTGTCGTTACATGAAACTTTTCGCTCTTATGTGTATTCATAGACAATCTCTCCTGATTCATGTTTTCTTTACCAATAACCCTAAAGTCACGCTCATGAAACAAAAAAACCGGACTTCATACTCTGGAAATTGCTAGATTATGCGGGGTTGACCGTGGTATCACGGCCGGGGTACAGGCTTGCCCCCACAGGAATAACATGACAAAATTTGCTGAGTGCTGTCAGCAAAACGGCTCTTCCTTGCAAAGTGAGGAACCGGTTCCCTTCTCCGGAAGGCCGCTTCCGGCTAGCAACGCAGGGCCTCTTCGCCGGAATTTGCTTTAATTAAATCCTAAACACATCATTTGATTTTACGATAGATCTTTTCCACTCTACCCAGCGGCTCGTAACTGTCACTGTACCTGTTGAAATGAATGGACTCTTTGGCTCCGAGAACAAGCAATCCGTATCGGCTGAGGCTCTCGAAAAACAGGCGGTGGACATGCTCTCGAAGCTCATCGTTAAAGTAAATCATGACATTCCGGCAAAATATAACATGGAACTCGTTGAATGAAGTATCGGTCGCCAGGTTATGCTCGGCAAAAGTAATATTTTTGCGCAATTCCGGCTGAAAAATGACCGAATTAGACTTCGCTGTATAATATTCCGAAAAGGCGCGTTTACCGCCCGCCTCCATGTGGTTTTGGCTGTACTGCTGCATTTTACTGATTTCGTACACGCCTTCCTTGGCCTGCTGAAGCGATCTATTGTTTATGTCGGTGGCATAAATACGCGCTTTGTTGTACAAACCCTCCTCCTTTAGCAGAATCGCCATGGAGTACACCTCTTCGCCCGTAGAGCAGCCGGCATGCCAGATCCGGATAGACGGGTAGTTCCTCAGAAGCGGAACGGCTTTCTGGCGGAAAGTCCGGAACATGCTGGGGTCCCGGAACATCTCCGTGACCGGTATGGAAAGGCTGTAAATAAGACGTTCGAAGCAGGCCCGGTCATGAAGCACCTTCTCCTGCAGCGCGGAGATGCTGGACAGATTCTCCCCATGAACACGATGCCAGATCCGCCTCCTCAGGGAAGGCAGCGAGTAGTTTCGAAAATCGTATCCGTATAGGCGATGAATACCGCAGAGCAGAAGCTCGATTTCGATATTTTCCAGCTCGTCCTTATCGGTTCTTGCAAGGGGCTGCTCATCGCTTCTTCGTTCTGTTGTAGTCATTGATTCCAAGCTCCCTTGCGACGCCGTCTTCTTAGCAAACGGCTGATTATTCTGCATGTAAGGCTATTACCCTAAATCTGGAATTACGAATACTGGCATATCCGCATTAATGAATTCTCAGTGAAATCCACACCAGACACTTGTCGTCATCACGCTCTCCCGGGGCCTTGTCATCGAAAAAAGCAGCCTTCATCGGCTCTTCCCGCCACTCATGCTCTCCCGCAAGCTCGCCGATCAGGAATTTCAGCTGTTCCTCCTGATCCCCCTCTACCATCTCCAGAAGCCCGTCGGTATACATCGCCAAATGGCCTTCCTGCTCATAAGTGATCGTTTGAGGCGAAGCCTCGATTCGGTCGAACACTCCTACCGGATGACAGTTGCTCTCCAGCAGCACCGGTTCGGCGGCGTTCCCTTCAAAGAACAGGGCAGGGGGATGGCCCGCGTTCACATAGTCAATGCGCTGCAATTTGGTATCAATGACAAGATAAATGGCTGTAAAATAGTATTGTACAAGCTGCTTTTCGATATAGAGCTGGTTGAAGCGCCGGTTCAGTTCCTGAATGACTTTCTCCGGCTCGACGTAAGTCGTGACCGTATCCTTGAGCACAGAAGCGATGAACATACAGAACAGTGAAGATGAAATGCCGTGTCCCATCATATCCAGCAAAATGACCCCATACCGCCCGTCTCCCAGCGCGTACCAGGCATACAAATCCCCAGCCAGCTCAAACGAAGGCTGATAAATGGCGTGCACCTCGAACAATTCTTCTCTCAGCGGCAGACTGAGTACCGCATTCTGAACCAGCGCCGCCAGCTTCAATTCGTACTGAATACGCTGATCCCTTTCCTTATGCCAATCCTTCTCGGCTTTCAGCCGCAGAGCCAAACGGATTCTCGCCATCAGCTCGACCTTGTTGATCGGCTTGGTTACATAATCGACCGCGCCGGCATCCAGCGCTTCCGCCAATTTCTTGGAGTCGCCGACGGCGGTTACCATGATAATCGGAATATCCTTCAAATTCGCGTACTGCTGCACGATCCGGCAGGCCTCGATCCCATCCATTTCGGGCATCATCATATCGAGAAGAATCAGATCGACATCGGGATGCTTTGGCCTAAGCTCGGGATTCTCGCCGCGGGCTCCGAGCAGCTCCAGCATTTCAATTGCGGAAGCCGCCGTAATCACATTGCGATAAGCCTCTTTTTTTAGGATTTCACGGATGATGATAATATTGGTAGGATTGTCGTCAACAATTAGTATTTTCATTACTTCACCTCACAGTCTCATAATTCGACCGAAAAATCCAAAATACGCATAATACTATGATACGATATTTTGCCGGGTATTTTCCATCCGCAACATTTGCAGGCATCGCCTTTTCTTTCCTTTGATTGACAAAAGGGCGTGTTCCCATTAAAAGTAACCCCCATCCCACAGTGGAGCTGGAGGTTGCGCTATTGGACGATTTCTCATAAGGATGCCTGGACGCTATTTCCGGTATCTCTGCCAGAGACCGGCGGCGACATCGACTCCTTTGAGGACGGCGTCCAATCTCCCCTTCTTGCTGTTTACCGCATTGTAGGAATTTACCGTCCGCTCCTCAGCAGGGGTCACCTTTGCGCTGTTGACCGCTACAAGCTCCGCTTTCTCTTTCAACTCCCGGTTTTTGCGGAATTTCTCAATGACCGTTACCGATACCTGCTTCACGGTCATTGTCAGCTCGCTGAGCACCTCGCCCAGATTCTGGACCGAGTCCATAATAGGATCGATTTTCTCTATTTTACCCTGCACGTCCGCCGTAATCTTGTTGGCGTGTCTTACCGTGGCTTTCACTTCATAAGTGAGTTCATCGACCGTCTTCTGTACCTCCTGAAGCGTTTGGCTCACTTTGTCGAGAGAAGCCTTGGCGGAATTCAGAGTCTTGATCAGAAAGAACACGAGAACTGCGAATGCGACAGCTATAAGCGCCACGCTGAGGCTAATGATCATGGGTATAAACTCCTTCCGATTCGTAATATTATCGGCCTCAAGTCTGCCTTAATATTGCATAGTTACCCCTAGGGTCTACAGCCGAAACAACCGTTCAGGCAGACGTCTGACGCAGGGGCGGTCAATGTAATTGTATGATCGTATGCTGAAAAAAAGGGCATAAGGCTGCTCGGCAAACCAAAATAAGCTGAAGCAAGTCCGGACGAGCTCTCTCGTAAAGGGCGGATTCCCGGGCTTACTTCAGCTTCATCAGCGAACGGAGCAGATTGCTCCAATCTACAGCAAAGGAGACGCGCATTCCGCTCTCCAACAGTTCAATCTTGCGGACCTCCACCATAAACGGCATATGCTCCCGCAGGCGGACCGAAATCGGCGGAAAGGACAGCACGCCTTTCGGCACCTTCCGGTTCCGGATCGATGTATAGTCGTGACGCAGCGTAATCGTCCCGCCCGATTCCGGTGAAGCCTCCATGATCATGCCGACTTCCGCACCGAACGGCACCGGACCGGCCAGCCCGTTAATATCCGCAGCGAGCCGGTCTCCACTCTGCCGGAACCGGGCTCCGGTAATCCGGACAAAGGATGACGGATGCTCGGACAGATAGTCGTTCAGCCCTTTTTTAAAAAGGTTGTTCAGCTCGTCTTCGGTCAGCGTCAGCACAGGGCTTCTGTCTCTGACCATTTGGAGCAGCTTCGGATCAAAATCTACCCGGTCATAAGACAGATCCAGCTTATTCACCGGCGCAACGTACCAGGCGGCGGCCGCTCCGATAAGGAGCAGGAGCAGCACAATTCCGGCAAACGCCCGGAAAAGGATTTTGCCCGGCGTACTTTTTTTATGGTGATGAGGCATATTTTCTCTTCCCTTCGTTGTCCAGTAGCGTTCCACTCTAACTATCTCTAGTATACCGGGCGGCCTGCCCCCAGCGCAAAAAGGGCATCCCCATTAGCACCCGCCGATGGAAACACCCTTTTTTCATATACTGCACCCGTCACAAACTGTACTGCTGTCGCTTCCGCACTAGGCAAGCTGTATAATCAGTGGATAACCGAGCCTCCGAAGAGGAACCGATTGGTCCAAGAAGCGCTTAATTTACCTACTCTGACCCCGCCGGAAGATACGGAATACGTATGCAAAATCTGTCCGTCTCCCAAGTACAGAGCAACATGCGTAATCCTTTCCGCCGACTTGTCAATCCCGGCATAAGCGGCGGCTGAGCTTCCTTTGTAGCTCATAAAGAACATCAGATCGCCCCGTTTGAGACCCGATATATCCGTTACGGCTGAACTGCTCTCCTTGACCCATTTCCCCTGCTGTCTGGAATCGGCCGGCAGCCTGATATTCGCCGCTTCAAGATAAATCTGCCGGACAAAATCCGAGCAATCGAAGGTGGATGTGTCGCTGCGGCTCGACCCGAATTCGTAAGGTGTGCCGAGATAGGACATCCCTCTAGCAATGACAGACTCGATACTCGCTGCCGCTGTGCTTGCCGCAGGAGCAGCCGGTAAAGGCTGCGGAGCCGCTTCAGCCGTCGTCAGAGCAATATACTTGTCCTGAGAGCTGCAATAGCCGATTTCTCCGTCCTTGTTACGGACCTTATAGAAATAAGCATTCGTCTTTTCCAGAATCAGCACCTTCTCCCCTTCTTTTAAATAGGAGAGCACCTTGCTGCCTGCGGAAGGCGCACTGCGGAGCCGGACCGTTGACTGAATGACGGCCGATTGCGAGGCGGCACTGGACAGTATAGCGGCCGAATTCTCAGCCGCATGGACAGAATTAGCCCCGAACTCGCCCGAAGAAGCGTAAACTGCGGTTGACAATAATAACGCGGCAAGTAGCTGCTTGGTTAATTGGTTCATACCGTCCCCCGAATGGATATGATCAGAAATCAACAAAGGTGGCGCCGCCGTTATTGTTTTCTGAAATCATTATAGGCTCCCCCGGATATGGGAACATGCACCAAATTTCACAAATCAAAATTACAATTCATGGTAAATGACAGGTCTATAGTCTTGATTTCTACTTGGATTTGGCGGGAAATGTTAATAATTAGGTTTCACCGCCTCAAAGTATCCCTTGTCGGCGTTTTCAAAAACCATTAAAATATTCTCATTACAAGCTTCAAGGAGGATTAACGCAAATGACCGAGAGCAGTGACAAGCCCAAAATCAACCTGGCCGATGCCATCCGGCAAAAGCTGGAGCAGAAGAAGCAGCAGAACAACTCGAAACCGGGCGCTTTTCAAGCGGGCGCAGCCAAAACGTTTAAAACCCAAAACAACAAGAAACCG
>NZ_ASSD01000235.1 GCF_000520715.1 Paenibacillus zanthoxyli JH29 | reverse complement strand
GGCTCGGACTGGATGCCGCTTCATTTCTGGAAGACAGCTTCGGCACTTTATGCGAGCTGGCGCTTGATCTGGCTATCGACCGGGAAGGCAGAGTCTTCGTGCTGGAGGTCAACCCCAAACCGGCCCGCGAGGTGTTCTCAAGAGCCGGCGAAAGGGACACCTACCACAAAGCGCTTCAGCGGCCGCTGGAATATGCGCTCTGGGTGTACCGCACGAAGCTGTCACCTTCACCCTCGAAGAAAATCGAGGAGTAACAGCCGAGCGAAAGCACCGGCGGCACAAGCCCCCAACAAGCGCCCCCTCTTAAGTCCGCCTTGCGCGGAAGAGGGTTCATA
>NZ_ASSD01000234.1 GCF_000520715.1 Paenibacillus zanthoxyli JH29 | reverse complement strand
CCGGTAGTGCTTATTGATACGGCCGGACTGGATGACGTTGGCGATTTGGGGCAGCTCCGTATCCACAAAACGATGCGCATCCTGAACAAAACCGATGTGGCGCTGCTTGTGATTGATGCTGCCCATGGCGTTGACGAATTTGAGCAGGAGCTGCTGCGGACGATTGCCGCCAGAGAGATTCCGGTCATTGTTATTTTAAACAAAGCCGATCTGCTTGCCGTTGAAGGAAATGAAGAAGAGGCCGGCTTAGGCTTAGCGGCAGCGCGTGCGGAAGCCAAGCTTGGCCTTATGCCCCTTCCAATAAGCGCCGCCACCGGACGTGGAATCGGCGAAATGAAGACGGCAATTGCAGCTGCCTTGCCCAGAGCAGAGGACAAGTTCCGGATCGTCGGCGACCTGTTAAGTCCCGGTGACCTGGCCGTTCTTGTCGTCCCGATCGACAAGGCCGCGCCCAAAGGTCGGCTGATTCTGCCCCAGCAGCAGACCATTCGCGACATTATGGAATGTGATGCGGTAGCTGTGGTGACCAAGGAACAGGAACTACGGCATACACTGTCGTCACTGGGGCGCAAGCCAAAAATCGTGATTACCGATTCGCAGGCGTTTCTGAAAGCCCAGGCCGACACGCCGAAGGATGTGCCATTAACCTCTTTCTCCATCCTGTTCGCCCGCTATAAAGGCGATCTTCCGCAGCTTGTGCGCGGGGTACGGGCGATCAGCCGCCTGCGTGACGGCGACCGGGTGCTGATTGCAGAAGCCTGTACGCATCACCGGCAGTCCGATGATATCGCCACCGTCAAGATTCCCCGCTGGCTGCGGGAAAAGACGGGCAGGCAGTTGCAAATCGAGCATGCCGCCGGCAGTGAATTCCCGGAGGGATTGGAACAGTATTCCCTTATTATTCATTGCGGAGCGTGCATCCTGAATCGTAAAGCGATGCTGCATCGATTGGAGGAAGCGGGGGCTGCGGGAGTACCGATTGTCAATTATGGTGTATTTATTGCCTATGTCCATGGCGTATTCCCAAGGGCGATTGAAATGTTTCCGTCCGCGATGCTGGCTTGGGCGGAGGAAGGGAGTTAAAATGTTGCGTTAAAATAGAAGCACCCGGTTCCTTTTTTTCAAGGTTCCGGGTGCATTTTTTTGCGATGTCCTGTTCGTCAAATTCCTGTTATCAGAATCGCAGGTCTCTTTCGCCCGCATGAATTCGCTGCAACTGCTCCATCGTTGTTTTCTTGACCGATTTCTTGGGAATGCGCTCCAGATTTTCGCGAATGGTCTGCTCGCCGATAGCACGCATTTCCTCGTCGGCGTAATCCAGCAGGTATTCCTGAAAGGTCATCAAGGAATTCGGCTGGCATACATTATGAATTTGCCCCGACTTGGCCAGCTGCATGAAACGATCCCCCGTCCGTCCTTCGCGGTAACAAGCGGTGCAGTAGCTGGGAACGTAGCCGTCTTGACACAGGTTCTTAATAATTTCCATAGGAGAACGATGATCGCCGACCGTGAACTGCGGTTTATCGTCTTTGCCTTTATTGACGCTGTACGCACCGACGCCGGTGGCAGAGCCTGCGCTGATCTGCGATATTCCAAGCCGTATGATCTGATCGCGGAATTCCGGGTCTTCGCGTGTAGACAGAATCATGCCCGTATAAGGGACGGCCATTCTCAGCACAGCGACAATCTTCGCGAAATCGCGGTCGCCCACAAGGTAGGGATAACTGTCCAGATTCACGTTTTCCGCTTCGCGCAGACGGGGGACGGAGATGGTGTGCGGCCCGCAGCCGAATGTCTGCTCCAAATGCTCGGCGTGTTGCAGCATGGCGATAGTCTCGTATTTATAATCATAGAGTCCGTACAGGACGCCGATGCCAACATCGTCTATTCCGGCGCGCATCGCCCGGTCCATGGCGGTCGTATGCCAGTCATAATGCCCCTTGGGTCCTTGCGGATGGTAATTGTGATAGCTGGGTCTGTGGTAAGTCTCCTGAAACAAAATATACGTTCCGATCCCGGCATCGGCCAGTTTGCGGTAATCCTCCTCAGTCGTAGCAGCAATATTGATGTTAATCCGCCGGATACTGCCATTACCCTGCTTGGTCTCGTAGATCGTCCGGATACACTCCAGGATGTAGTCGATGGAACAATGGCGCGGATCTTCGCCCGCTTCGAGCACAAGCCGTTTATGACCAAGCGACTGAAGAACCTTAACTTCCTGGGCGATTTCGCTTTGTGTAAGACGGCTGCGCGCAAACTCGGAATTGGAGTGCTTGTATCCGCAGTAGACACAGTTATTAACGCAGTAGTTGCTGACATAGAGCGGCGCGAACAGCACGATCCGGTTGCCGTATATCCGTTCCTTGATTTCCCTGGATACCTGGTACAGCCGTTCCAGCGTATCTTCATCATCCACATGCAGCAGCACCGCGGCTTCGCGAGAGGTCAACCCTTTGCACTTTCTTGCTTTTTCCAGGATTTCGGTTAAGAGCTTGCTGTCGTTGACCGCCGTCTCCCCGTATTGCAGCGCTCCCTTGATTTCCTCGTCCTGAATAAAATCCGCCGTACAGCCTTCGTTCACTCGAATCACGAACATCCACTTCTTTCTGGGTTCATTAATAACCATTGTTTACCGAATAGCCTGCTTCGTCTGAGGGCGCGACAGATGGTTCAAACTATCTCCGCGACCCATATCGACATGGAAGCCGGCACCCTCAATCCGCTGCTCCAGACAGAACCGGCACTGCGCCGATTCATCACCCGTACAAATTTTATTGTCATATAATGTATATTTTGGACGTGCGGACAGCGGAGACAGATTAGGCATAACTACATTTGCACCCGCTTTTAGCGCAAGCTCCCGCCCGTAAGGATGAGCGGTTCCCATGGCTGTGGTAGCCGGAATCAAGGCGCCCGGGACAAACAGCCGCGCAAGTGCAATCATATCTAGAGTGGCCTCCAGACTTCCGGCTGGCTCGTCCTTTAATGGGGTGGCTTGATGGGGCAAAAAAGGGCCGATGCCAATCATATCCGGATTCAGCTCCTTCAGGTACAGTAAATCCTTGGCCAAATCTTCATGCGTCTGTCCGGGCAATCCAACCATAAAACCGGCTCCGACTTGATAGCCGATAGCCTTCAAGGAACGCAGGCGGTCCCGCCGGTTCTCAAAAGTCATGGTCGGGTGCAGCGCCTCATACAGGCTGCTGGAAGCCGTCTCATGACGCAGCAAATAACGGTCCGCGCCCGCTTCAAATAACCGGGTATACGTCTCGTCGTCACGCTCGCCGATCGACAGCGTCACCGCCGTATCCGGATACCGCCGCTTAATATCGGCAATCAGGCCCGCCAGCTTATCCGTTGTATACCAGTCGTCCTCTCCGCTCTGCAGAACGAAGGTGCGATAGCCCAATTCATATCCTTCCCGGCAGCAGTCCATGATTTCTTCTGGCTGAAGCCGATAGCGGCTGACTGTCTTATTTCCAGAGCGTATTCCGCAGTACATACAGTTTTGTTTGCATATATTGGAGAATTCAATCAGCCCGCGGAGATACACTCCTGTGCCGTAACGGGCCACCCGCTTCTGATGCGCAAAAGCATGCAGCCGCCTCCTTGAAGCGGGGTCCAAACTTCCCAGCAGATTGACAATTTCTTCGGAACTGAGCGATTCCTGAGCATATAAACGTTCCAGTAAATGATCCGTTGAACATCCCTCCCTAAGCTGAACAGATGCATCTTTTTTTGTAATAGATAGTCCTGTAAATAATGTAACAATAGTAAAAATACAGAACTATGAGCTTTCTGCTTGAAATCCCAGGTTTGTTCATTTGTTCTTTAAGATCGCACAGTCGCTGATCCGCTCAGGGCGTGTATAAACATTGCATGAATCCTGACGGATGAAACCGACTGTCGTGATGCCGAGTTGTTCAGCCAGCTCAAGAGCCAGGGCTGTGGGAGCGGATTTCGACAGAATGATCTCACAGCCGATTTTGGCAGCCTTTAATAAGATTTCTGATGAAATCCGGCCGCTGAACACGATGATTTTGTCATTCAGATTCATCTCGTGCTTTAGGCAGTGGCCGTAAATCTTGTCGAGCGCATTATGCCGGCCGATATCGCTGCGGGCAAGAAGCACCCCGCTGGTATCGCAAATCGCAGCGGAGTGGACTCCGCCTGTCCGGTGAAACAGCTCCGCGCCGGCTTGCACGCCCTCCATAAGGCGGAAACAATCGTCAAAGGATAGTGAGACATGAACACCCTCCATTACTTTGGCGGTCCTTGCATCGTTAACAAAAACGAAACCGTGACGGCCTCCGCCGCAGCAGGAACTGACATAACGTTTGGCGTACAGCTGGCGGTGAAGATGATTCCAGCGGTCCGTGGAGACGTGTACGAAGCCTTCCTCTTCCTGCGTCCACAGCTCCTTGATATCTTGAATTCCCCGAATGATGCCTTCAGAGGCCAAGTAGCCGATAGCCATGTCCTCAATGTATTCAGGTGTGCATACCAGGGTCACGAATTCTTCACCGTTAATCTTAAGTGTGACCGGATGCTCCGTCACAATAAGATCCGGTTCTCTGGTGATCCGGCCCTGCCGATAACGAATAATATGTTCTTGCTGTTCAGGTCCCCGCATCATTTCCATCATCCTTATTAATGAAGATTTAAAATATAGAAAAATAACTATACTAGAAAAAAATAGAAATCAGATTAACTTTACTACATCACTTTTTGCAAGCACTGTCAATTTTATATTTCACAGCCAGCGATATTTACTGCATACTGCGCTTCATTAGAGCGTGCTATGTTAGGTTATGAAACGCTATGGTATAATGGGTCGGAGGTGACTGGCGAGGTATGTTTTTGAAACGGATTGAATTAGCAGGCTTTAAATCATTTGCCGACAAAACAGAGATGGAGTTTGTGCGCGGCATTACGGCTGTCGTGGGTCCCAACGGAAGCGGCAAGAGCAACATTTCCGACGGCATCCGCTGGGTACTCGGTGAACAAAGCGCCAAATCGCTGCGCGGCGGCAAGATGGAAGATATCATTTTTGCCGGAAGCGATGCCCGCAAGGCGGTCAATTATGGCGAAGTGTCGCTGACACTGGACAATGAGGATCACGCTCTGCCTTTGGACTTCAGCGAAGTGACGGTAACGCGGCGGGTTCACCGCAGCGGAGACAGCGAATATATGATCAATAAGCAGTCATGCAGACTAAAAGATATTACAGAGCTGTTCATGGATACCGGCATCGGCCGCGAGGCTTATTCCATTATCGGACAAGGCCGGATTGAGGAGATTCTCAGCACTCGTTCCGAGGATCGGCGCGGCATATTTGAAGAGGCGTCAGGCATCGTCAAATATAAATCGCGCAAAAAGGACGCGGGCCGCAAACTGGATGAGACGGAGCAGAATCTGCTGCGCATTCACGATCTGATCAGCGAGCTGGAGGACCAGATCGGTCCGCTGAAGGAGCAATCCGAAAAGGCCGTCCGCTACAAGGAACTGAAAGAACAGCTGAAAAATCTGGAAATCTCCGTCTATGTACACCAGATTGAGGGTATTCATGAGGCATGGAAGGACGGCAATGCCAAGCTTGAAGTTTTGCGGGACGAGCAGCTTCAATTATCGACGGTTGTCACCGCCCATGACGCCAAGCTGGAGAGCGGAAGAGCCGCGCTTCGCCAATTGGAGGAGCGGATCGAACAGCTGCAGGAGCAGCTGCTGCGGTACAGCGAAGCATTCGAGAAGAGCGAAGGATTCGGCGAACTGCTGAAGGAGCGCCGGCGTCATCTGGAGAACAACCGGGAGCAGCTTGTGCAGACCATTGGCTCCGTCGGAGAGCGTTCGGAAGATCGCCAGCGGGAGCTAATGGCGCTGGAAAGCGGCTTGATGCAGACCCGGACTCGCCTTGCGGAGCTGCGGCAGCAAATCGCAGACGAGGAAGCCAGGCTGACAGGTGTTACGGACGGGCTCAGCCAGAGTAAAGAGGAAAGCTTAAAGAGCGCGTTGCTGGAGCTGATGAATAAAATGGCGCAGGCGCGCAACGAGATACGCTATGCCGACCAGCAGAAAGAAAGCCTGGAGCGGCGGATGAACCGCAGCGCGGAAGAGAGCGGGAAGTGGATCTCGCGGCATAAAGAGCTTCAGCAGGAGCAGGCGAAGCTGAAGGGCCAAATTGAGACGCTTGGCAAGGAGCTCGCGAAGCTGCGCAAGGACTACATCTCTGAGAGCGAACAATCGGTGTCCCGGCAGAAGCTGCTGGACGAAGCCCATTCGGGACTTCGTAAATGGGAGCAGAAGAGAGAAGCCCAGGTATCCCGGCATGAGACGATGAAGGAAATGCAGGACGACTTCGACGGCTTCATGCTTGGCGTCAAAGAAGTGCTCAAAGGCGCGCGTAAAGGGCAGCTTAGCGGCGTTCACGGCGCTGTGGCCGAGCTGATCTCCGTGCCGGAGAAGCTGGAGACGGCTGTTGAGACGGCGCTGGGCGCATCTTTGCAGCATATCGTCATGGACAATGAAGCCGTATCGCGCCAAGCGATTTCGTTTCTGAAGCAGCGGCAGCTTGGCCGCGCAACCTTCCTGCCGCTTGATGTTATCCGGCTGCGGCAGATTACCGGCAGCGACCGGGGGATGATCGAGGGAGCGGAGGGATTCGTCGGAATCGGCTCCGAACTGGTCGGCTTTGATGACAAGTATGCCAGCATTGTCGGCAGTCTTCTGGGGAATGTCGTCATTGCGGAAAGCCTGGAGCAGGCGAACAAGATTGCAGCCAAATGCCAGTACCGCTACCGCGTCGTCACTCTGGAAGGCGATGTCGTCAATGCCGGCGGATCGATGACCGGCGGCAGCCAGCACCGGAAGAATGCCAGTCTGCTGGGACGCAAACGCCAACTGGAACAGCTCCAAAGCGAAATCAGTGAAACCGAGCGCCACATCGACAAGCTAAAGGGCAGTATCTCCCGGCTGCGCAAGGAGCAGGAAGATTCGAACGACAAGCTGGAGAAGCT
>NZ_ASSD01000233.1 GCF_000520715.1 Paenibacillus zanthoxyli JH29 | reverse complement strand
GGTCTAAAATCAGTATTATGTCAGGCAGGATGGGCCGCCATCAAATCCAAAAACACCCGAATATCGGCAGTGTATAACCGATTGCTGAAACGATGCGGCCCGCAAAAAGCCAACATGGCGTTAGCTCATCTCATGATTTGAATCATCTATGTGATGCTTCGAGATAAAATTCCTTACCAGGAGTTAGGGGAACTTTATCTGGGCTCGAAAGAAAAAACAATCGATTACTGGGTTCGAAAGATCCGTGAAATGGGATACCAGGTTGAACTCACAGAAGCACCAGCATAACCCATAATTTGGTACAATGTGAATGTAGGAGGCTTTTTTAGTATTTCGTACTATGTTACTTTAAAGCATTGAGTTCATTTTCGTATAAAA
>NZ_ASSD01000232.1 GCF_000520715.1 Paenibacillus zanthoxyli JH29 | reverse complement strand
GCGGAAGCCGCTGCCGAAGGCTCGCTTCACCAGCCGGGTCCTCTATTCTCGGAAGTCAGGGACCGTCCTGTTCCCATGTCTCCTTCCCTGCCGCCATCCAGGGAGGACTGGCGGCCGCTTCTGCCTGGTGTGCCCCGCGCGAACGAAGGGCTTGAGCTTATTATGCGAAGGGCGGCGGAGGCCGCTGCCCGCCGGGCGAAAGACTTGGCGAAATGAAGGGCATATGCGTGAAAAAGAAGGGCCCCCCGGCGGATAGAATATGCCGAGGGGCCTTGCGTTATTTCTGCTCTGTATTATTCTTTGTGCCTTCGGACAGCTCCAGAATCTCCCTGCGCAGACGCAGCATTCTCTTGTCCAACTCGTCGGCGGCGCGTGCGGCGTTCTTCAGCTCTTCCGCGACATGGGGAGGAAGCTGCTGGTCGAATTTGTAGTAGAGAATATGCTCCATGCTTGCCCAGAAATCCATGGCCAGCGTGCGCAGCTGGATCTCGGCCTTTACCCAGCGGGTTCCTTCCAAGAGAATGAGCGGCACAGCGACAATCACATGCAGGCTCTGATACCCGTTCGGCTTCGGATGGGCGATGTAATCCTTGATTTCCAGCACGCGGATATCTTCCCGGCTGCTCAAATGATCGGCAAGCCGGTATATGTCTTTGACAAAAGCGCATACAATCCGCATACCGGCGATATCGTGAATATATTTTTCAATGTTCTCGAAGCTGAAGGCGTAGCCTTTGCGCTCCAATTTTTGCAGGATGCTCTTCGGCTCCTTGATCCGGCGCTTGATATGTTCAATTGGGCTGTAACCGTCCCGCATTTCCCATTCCGTCTTCAGTGTTTCAATCTTATTCTCCAGCTCGTTCAGGGCGAGGCGGTAAAGAGCCGGCATTTTCTTGAATTCGCCAAGCTGTCTGGACAGTTCTTCATCTAACTCCCAGTGGCCCAAATCCTGTACATGAACCTGCAGTTGATCTAGTGTCAGCGATTGGCTATTTTGTTCTTTCACGGATACTCTCCCGATGTACGTATTTATGATCTCTTTTATTGTAACCGAAATGAAGGGCTGGAAGCAAAAAATACCATCCGTATCCAATTGGCCTTATGCCGGATAGCTCTAGTTATTTCAGTATTATACATCCGACGACAAATAATGAATCTGGCCGTCACATTTGGTATGATAGAGTTATAGTTTCAGGCGGCGCCGCATGCGTCTGCTAATTTGACATAAGTCTTAATGGAAACGGATATCCTCCTTATGGGCGGTGAAGCCGTTTCTGGAAATATAAGACTTTATAAGCTAAGCACCTATCGTTTGGTCTTCTATATTTTACAAGAAACGTACCTGCGTCTTAAAAAGACGCCGTCAGGCGTTTCTTCTTAATAAGCGGTGCTTGTGTTTTGGCTCACCCACGAGAAGGAGGAACTATCGATGAATCTGTTGCAGCGCATTAAAGACGGAGCCAACCGGGTTAGCGAAAAAGCGCAGAACTCTGTGGAGATCGGCAAGCTGAACAGCGGGATTTCCGATATTGAACGCGAAATGGAAATGGAATTTATGAAGATGGGCAAGCTCTTTTATGAAGGCTACCGTTCCAGGGATTTAACGCTGGCCGAAAATAAAATGATTGAGCACTCCCGTGCCTGCCTTAAACTTCAGGATAAAATTGATACTCTGCGCTCGCGCATCGCCGAACTCAAAAATGAGCGGCTCTGCAAATGCGGATATATTGTAGGGCTGGACGCCAACTTCTGCCCGCACTGCGGACAGAAGCTGGAACAGACCGCGAAGACTTCGGTCCAGGATTACTACGAGGAACCGGAACCGGCGCAGCCGGTCAAGCCGGACAAGCCGGAAGCGGCCCCGGAACAGAGACCGGAGGAGCCTTATGGCTATATGTATATGGAGAGTGAGGAGGAGGAGGAGTTGCCGATTCCGCTGGAGGAATACGCCGGGAACGTGCAGAGCCCGAGAAGTGAACGCCGGATCGCCGATGAACTGGAGCGGGAGCGGGAACGGCAGCTTGAGCTCGATCGGCGCATCCGGGATTGGCAGTCGAAGGAACGGGAAGAAACGGAAGACGATACCGGCCCCCGTGAGATAGTAAAATGCCAGATCTGCCGGGCGGACCTGCCCAAAGGCTCCATGTGGTGCCCGCGCTGCGGATCGGAACAGATTTAGTCTAACATTCAGCCGGCCTTGGGGGGAGGATAGGAATGGAACAATTGCTGCTGCATCTGCGCAGTCTGGGCTTTACGGAAATGGAGTCCAAAATTATGGTGGAGCTGGCGGCGATCGGACAATCTTCCGGATACGAGGTGGCGAAGCGGCTTGGCGTCTCCAGGTCGAATGTGTATGCCGCGCTCCAGCGCCTGACCCAGCAGGGTTATGTGCGCTGCGGTGACGGGGAGCCTGCGCGGTACAGCGTTCTGGCCCCGGAAGAGCTGGCCAAGATGATTTCCGGCCGGGTTCAGGCGTCGCTGTCCTTCGTCGAGAACGAAATGCCGCGCGGCGGTTCGGTCAGCACTACCTTTTATAATGTGGAAGGCGAACGCAATGTGATGGATGCGCTGATCCGTCAGCTGAATG
>NZ_ASSD01000231.1 GCF_000520715.1 Paenibacillus zanthoxyli JH29 | reverse complement strand
ACAACGCTCATCCAGATGCCCTTGCCCTTAGGGGAATGCCATCTCCGGCCCCTTGTTCCCCGTCCGCCTGTCTGCTCCTCGGCCATGACGGCAGTCCCTTCCGGAGCGCCTTTCTCCGCAAGCAGCTTGGCCTCCTCCTGGGTAGACACGACGGTCTCCAGGCGCCGCAGCCTTCCGGCCCATTTCGTATCCTGAAATATGTCCGCTCCGGCAGCGGCGGCCGTTAGTTTATCATTGCTCATGGCGATTCATCCTTTTCGCTTCGTTAATCAAGGCTGTCCTGTCATTAGGCAAGACGCCGGACGCCGCTTCCAGCAGCAGAGCCTGAAGCATCTCTC
>NZ_ASSD01000230.1 GCF_000520715.1 Paenibacillus zanthoxyli JH29 | reverse complement strand
GCAGCTGGCTGCTGCCCGCTACCCATTCCACATCGGCCGCGCTTATAGTTTCTCTTTGTTCCGTAAGCGCAAGGCCTGCCGCGAGCTGAACCATGTTAACCGCCTCGCGCCCGTTCGTAGCATACTTCTGGACAACAGAAACCGCTTCCGGACTTGGCTTTAGCCCGATTTTCTGAATCGCGTCCCGGGTGATAAGCGAAATTTCATCCGGAAGCAGCGGCCGGAAATAGATTTCCATGCAGCGTGAACGGAGCGCGGGAGAGATTTCCTGAGGCGAGCGCGTAGTCGCGCCAACCAGCCGGAAATCGGCGGGCAGGCCATTCTGGAAAATATCGTGGATATAAGCCGGCGTATTGCTGTCCTCCGAATTATAGTATGCACTTTCCAGCAGAACCTTGCGGTCCTCCAGCACTTTAAGCAGCTTATTCATCTGAATGGGATGCAGTTCTCCAATTTCATCCAGAAACAAAATTCCTCCATGCGCCTTGGTTACCGCCCCCGGTTTAGGCTGAGGCACACCCGCCACACCCATCGCTCCGGCTCCCTGGTAGATGGGATCATGCACGGAGCCTATCAGAGGATCTGCGATGCCCCGCTCGTCAAATCGTGCCGTCGTGGCATCGATTTCCATAAACTTGGAATCCGCCTTGAAAGGAGAGTACGGATTTTTTTTCGCTTCCTCCATCACAACGCGGGCAGCCGCCGTCTTCCCCACACCGGGAGGGCCGTAGATGATAACATGCTGGGGATTGGCGCTGCACAGCGCCGCCTTCAGAGCGCGCAGACCATCCTTCTGCCCAACGATATCCTTGATCGCAGCCGGACGCGTCTTCTCGGCCAGCGGCTTCGTCAGCGAGATGGCCCGCATCTTCCGCAGCTTCTCCAGTTCCTTGCGCGACTCCCGCTCCACCGCCGTCTTGCTTGTCTTTTGTCCCCGGAGCAGATTCCAAAAGTAAACGCCGATGACCAGCGCAAAAAATAACTGCACGACCATCAGCACTATACTCAGTTCCATAAGTCATCCTCCCATTCATTGGTACTACTAGGTAGTATAGCCGTTTCCCTAACGGCTAAACGCATTGGAGAGGATTTACATCACAAGGCGAAGGCTTTGCGTTAAAGCTTGCTTCTGGACTCACAAAAAAAGCACGGCCCCTTCCCGCAGGCGGGAAAAGACCGCAGCCGTTAAACTTATGAGATTCTTAATGCTCAGCCTTCCGATATCCCCGCTCCCTGCATGGACTCGTGATGAGCCTTGCGGCCGGGAATTTCCCCGGTGGCTTCATAATGGGATACAATCGCATCGATTTCTTTCTTCAGCTCAGACAGCAAATCCGCCTCCGGAACTTTGCGGATCATTTGTCCGTATCGGAACAGCAGACCTTCGCCGCGCGCTCCAGCAATACCAATGTCGGCCTCGCGAGCTTCGCCGGGACCGTTCACTGCACAGCCGAGCACCGATACCTTGATCGGCACTTTTATCTTGGAAATATACTCCTCGACTTCATTCGCAATAGAGAACAAATCAATATCAAGCCGTCCGCAGGTCGGACAGGAGATGAGCGTCGCCGCATTCGCAATGAGGCCAAATGTCTTGAGCAGTTCGCGCGCCACCTTGACTTCCTCTACCGGATCGGCGCTGAGCGAAATGCGTACGGTATTGCCGATTCCCATGGAGAGGAGAGCGCCGATGCCCGCCGAGCTCTTCACGGTGCCAGCGAATAGGGTGCCTGATTCTGTTATGCCCAAATGCAGCGGATAAGGAATCACTTCGGCAGCCTTACGGTAAGCTTCGATCGCCATTGGAACGTCAGAAGCCTTCAATGACACGATAATGTCGTGGAAGTCCAACTCTTCCAGAATTCCGATATGGTACAGAGCGCTTTCCACCATCGCTTCCGGTGTCGGATAACCGTATTTCTCCAGCAGATGCGCCTCCAGCGAACCGGCATTGACGCCGATGCGAATCGGAATGCCCTTGTCTTTGCATGCCTTGACAACCGCTTCCACCTTTTCGCGCCGTCCAATATTGCCGGGGTTAATTCGCACCTTATCGATGCCGTTCTCGATCGCGAGCAGGGCCAGCTTATAGTTAAAATGAATATCCGCAACGAGCGGAATATGAATCCGCTGCTTGATTTCCTTGATGGCCGCAGCAGCCTCTTCGTTATTCACCGTGACGCGCACCAGTTGACAGCCCGCTTCCTCAAGCCGGAGAATTTCAGCTACCGTGGCCTCGATATCTGCGGTCTTGGTGGTACACATACTTTGGATGACAACCTCATTATTTCCTCCGATTGTGATGCCTCCCACATTTACTGGACGCGTCTGATGTCTAAGGAACATGATTTCTCCCCCATAACGCCAAAGCTCCACCCCCTCACTCCCGCAGGGGACGGGGGCGGAAGAAGGTGGAGACATAAGGCCTGTATTGTAAGGCTAGCTATTACGCGCTTTCCTCTTGCTTCTTGTCTTTCTTGAGGTTCAGTTCAGGCAGCGCCTTCTCATGAACGACCTTCTCCGTAATGACGCAATCCTTGATGTCATCGCGAGAAGGCACTTCGTACATCACATCAAGCATAATGCTCTCAATGATGGCGCGAAGACCGCGCGCTCCGGTATTGCGCTTGATCGCTTCCTTGGCGATGGCTTCCAGTGCCTGCGGTTCGAACTTCAGCGACACATTATCCATTTCCAGCAGCTTGGCGTACTGCTTCGTCAACGCGTTCTTCGGTTCGGACAAAATACGCACCAGCGTCTTCTCGTCAAGCGGCTCCAGCGTCGAGATGACCGGCAGACGGCCGACAAACTCGGGGATCAGACCGAATTTGAGCAGGTCCTCCGGCAGAACCATGGACAGGTACTCCCCGGCCTTCAGTTCCTTTTGGCCGCCTTCGGATGCGTTAAAGCCGATTACTTTTTTGCCAACACGGCGTTTAATCAGTTGTTCCAATCCGTCAAAAGCACCGCCGACGATGAACAGGATGTTCGTCGTATCAATTTGAATAAATTCCTGATGTGGATGCTTCCGTCCCCCCTGCGGCGGCACCGAAGCGACCGTTCCTTCGAGGATCTTCAGCAGTGCCTGCTGAACACCTTCGCCGGAAACGTCACGGGTAATCGACGGGTTCTCGGATTTACGGGCCACTTTATCAATTTCATCAATATAGATAATGCCGCGCTCGGCTTTTTCCACATCATAGTCAGCGGCTTGAATCAGCTTAAGCAGAATGTTCTCGACATCTTCGCCGACATAGCCCGCTTCCGTCAAGGAAGTAGCATCCGCAATCGCGAACGGCACATTGATAATCTTGGCCATTGTCTGCGCCAGCAGCGTCTTACCCGAGCCTGTCGGACCAAGCAGCAGAATGTTGCTCTTCGTCAGCTCGACATCTTCAATCTTGCTTTGGCTGTTAATCCTTTTGTAGTGATTGTACACCGCAACAGACAGTGATTTCTTGGCTTGCTCCTGACCAATAACATACTGATCGAGAATGTCGCGGATCTCCTTCGGCTTCGGAATATCCTTCAGATCCAGCTCTTCCTCATGTCCGAGCTCTTCCTCTACAATCTCCGTGCACAGTTCGATACATTCATCACATATATAAACGCCAGGCCCTGCAACGAGCTTGCGTACTTGCTCCTGCGATTTTCCGCAGAAAGAGCATTTCAGCTGCCCTTTTTCATCATTAAATTTAAACATGTAATCACCCCTTAGGATTTGATCGGTGAAGCCAGAACCTCGTCAATCAGGCCATAAGCCTTTGCTTCTTCCGCGCTCATGAAGTTATCACGATCCGTGTCGCGCTCGATTTTTTCAAGGGGCTGTCCTGTGCGCTCTACATAAATTTGATTCAGCTTCTGTCTTGTCTTGAGAATCCAGTCCGTGTGAATCCAAATATCAGACGCCTGACCCTGAACGCCCCCAAGAGGCTGGTGAATCATTACCTCACTGTTGGATAGCGCATATCTTTTACCGGGCGCCCCGGCCGTCAAAAGAAGCGAGCCCATGCTAGCTGCCATTCCTACGCAAATCGTGGATACATCTGGCTTGATAAATTGCATCGTATCATATATACCCATGCCGGCTGTTACAGAACCACCGGGCGAATTGATGTACAGGTTGATATCCTTCTCAGGGTCCTCGGCTGCCAGAAACAGCAATTGGGCGATTACCAGATTGGCAACATCATCATCAATCGCGTTGCTCAGGAAAATGATGCGGTCCTTGAGCAATCGGGAGTAGATGTCGTAAGAGCGTTCTCCCCGATTCGTCGATTCCACAACCATTGGTACCAGACTCATGCCACCAACCTCGTTTCTCTATACAAATTAGTCTTGCCTTTTCAGATGTATTTTAACACGTTCAAGGCGCAATGTCATTTTTTCACTTAGAGAAAGGCATCTCTTCAAAAAAATAAGGCACGTAGACAAAATATACGCACCTTATCTCTTGGGTATGAGGCCCGAAATGGACCGCTCTAGTTAACATGCTCTAAAGTCTATATGATAATTTATTCAGCGCTTGCTTCTTCGGATTTCGCTTCCGCAGCCTCGGCCGGAGCTTCAACTTCTATGCTGTTCTCAACGAGGAACTCGATGGTCTTGCGAAGCGAAATTTCACCCTTCAGACTGTCAAGTGAACCGTTGGCTGCAAGAATGCCGCGAATCTCTTCCGGAGAACGTCTGTAAGTCTCTGCCATTTTGGACAGCTCTTCTTCAAATTCTTCGTCAGAAACCGTAATGTTCTCTTGCTTCGCGATCACTTCAAGAACCAGATTGTTGCGGACGCGCTGCTCTGCATCATTCTTCATTTGTTCCCGCAGGTCATCTTGGGTTTGTCCGGAGAAGCTGAGGAACATATCCATGTTCATGCCCTGCTGACGAAGACGCATATCGAAATCGCGGATCATGTTCTGAATTTCGCTGTCAATCATCGCTTGAGGAATTTCAACTTCCGCATTGGCAGCAGCCTTGTCAACAACAGCGTTTTCCTTCACGCCTTTCAGCTCATCGGCCTTGCGGGATTCCAGCTGCTTCTTCAGATCTTCCTTGTATTCGTCCAGCGTTTCGAATTCGCTTACGTCTTTGGCAAATTCGTCGTCCAGCTCAGGAAGCTGCTTGCGTTTGATTTCATGCAGTTTCACTTTGAATACGGCCGGTTTACCAGCAAGATGCTCGGCTTGATATTCTTCCGGGAAAGTTACTTCAACATCCTTGAAATCGCCGGTAGCCATACCGATGACTTGATCCTCGAATCCAGGAATGAAGGAGTTGCTTCCCAGTTCCAGAGAATGGCGCTCCGCTTTGCCGCCTTCAAAAGCTTCTCCGTCGACATATCCGTCAAAATCGATCACGGCAATGTCGCCGCTCGCTGCCGGTGCGTCTTCAACCACAACGAGTTCAGCATGACGCTCTTGCAGGCGCTTGAGTTCAGCACCCAGCTCTTCGTCGGTAACTTCCGCATGTTGAGCGGGAACTTCGATTCCTTTGTACTCGCCAAGCGTTACTTCAGGCTTAACAGTGATCGTGGCTTTGAACTTGAAGGTTTGTCCCTTGCCGAACTGCTCGATATCCACTTCAGGACGGTCTACAGGGAAGATGTCGGTCTGCTCAACCGCTTCGCCGTAGGCTTCGGGCAGCAGAATGTCGATGGCGTCTTGGTACAGGCTTTCTACGCCAAAGCGGGATTCAAAAATCGGACGCGGCACTTTACCTTTGCGGAAGCCGGGTACGTTTGCTTTTTTAACGACTTTATTAAAGGCTTTGTCGAGAGCTTTCGCTACACGCTCAGCGTCTACTTCAACTTCAAGAACGCCAAGGTTCTTCTCTATTTTTTCCCAAGTTGCTTTCATTGTTTACTTTCCCCTCCAAAATTGGTTCACATATCACGCACAGAATAACCATTATATTATATAAAATATTATTATATTTTTCAAGTAGCTTGTGTTGGTTTACTTCCCGGGAATCTGGCTTCTATTGAGGCTTTCCTGTAAAGCCGTTCAGCATCCGGTATGCTTGTTCGAACTGAAACCGCATACTCTCCGTTATGCCGTACATCGCCCGGGTCTCTTCTTCATTTCTTGTTCCGTTAAGCGTCTCGGAAACCCTCTGATGCAGCGCTCCCGCCCATAGATCCAGAATTCCGTCCTCACCGGTCAAAATCGCGTGATAGGCTTCAGAACCGTAAATCGACATGATAAACTGCTCCCACAGTTCCTGCGCAAAATAATACAAAGTGGGCTCATGCGTCTCCGTATGCTCCGCAACCCGTTCCAGCACCTGGACAATTTGTGAAGGGAAATCCTCCTTCTGCAATGGAATGTTATCAATGTCCACTACAATACTCTGCGGCCCGCGCTTCAACTCCACAGCACCCTGTACACCGCGCCGGCGAAGCGTCTGCAGCGTCCGGAATTGAAGAATAGGATGGATTCCCGGATTTTGAACCCATTCAGTCAGGGCGTAATCCACCTCATCCCCTTCAAAATGAGACAGTTGTTCCAGAGCGAGCAGTGTCGCTTCCGACAAAGGCTCGTGCATAACCCGGTGCAGCAGCTTGCTCGCGTATTCCGGGTCCTCTTGAAGCTTGGTCTTGGCCAGCTGCCGGGCCATCTCTTGTTCACCTATATCTTCTTCATAAGCCGGAGAATCGTTGTTATATTTGTCCTCTAAAGCATATGGAAACGCTGCCTCCAGCCATTCGAGCAGAGATTGCCACTCCTCATAGTGCCGTTCTTCCTGCCCCTGGCACTGCAGCAAAAAGCGCAGCAGCTCAGCTGCTTCTCCGTAACGTTCGCTTTCCAGCATAACGGTCAGTTGAATTTGATAGTAGTCCAGCGTTTTTGGGAAAAGCACAATGTTTTCTTTAACAGGGGAATTTGAATTTCGAATGACGGCACCTCCTTCCTGATTCTCCAGAAACGTCTCAGTAGATGATTATAGCATACCCTGTGACGGGTTTGAAAAAACAGGTTGAATATTCGTCGATTTTATGATACTATAATTTTTGCTTGCTTTTCAGTATTATA
>NZ_ASSD01000229.1 GCF_000520715.1 Paenibacillus zanthoxyli JH29 | reverse complement strand
GCGCGCCCGCCGCCATGGCGGCTGCCTGCCCGCCGCGGCTGTGCCCGATCAGAGCTGTTTTTGCAAAATCGATTTTGCCGTAAAAAGGATTGTCCGGCGTATCTGAAAAGGAGGCAAGCTGCTCCAAATGCTTCAGAATGATCCAGGCGCGCAGCTTGTAATCGCCCTCCGGAATGCCCGACCAGGCCGAATAATTCAGGAAGTTCTCATCCAGCGAGATGGCGATGAACCCGCGGCTCGCAAGCAGTTCGCCGAGATAGGCGTAGCCTCCGTCCGAGAAATCCTCCATTATATGGTTGCCGTGCACGATAAGCACAAGCGGAAAAGGACCATCTCCCTCTGGCATCCATACCCGACCGTTCAGCGGCAGCGATTCCGGATCAAAGCCCCAGAACAGCGTTCGGAGCGCGGACCACTTCTTCATATAGGATGAAGCGTTCACGGAAGAGGAACGGACAGCCGCCCCGCTCCCGTATTCGGCCCGGCGCCGGTCGCCTCCGCTGCCATAGGTGAAGCTACGGTAAGCATACCCGCCCGGCATCCCCGGATTGGCTGCGGCCAGAGAGACGGCGGCAGCGGCGCCATTTGCCGGGGCGAGATCCGCCGCCTTGTCAGGAGCGCCGCCGTGTTGAAGCTGTATTCCGCCTATCGGAAGGGATAGCAGCGCTGCCATAACCAGCAGACCGGGAAGAATTTTGCCTATCCGCAGGAGTCCGATGGCGATGCCTGCAATGGCTCCGAGCGCGGCGGCTGCTGCGGCGACGGCGGCGGAAGCATCGACGGTAAGATCGGCAGTATACAGAATGATCATGACAATTCCGGCGCTGCCGAGCAGACATCCCGCGAACAGCCTTGGAAGACGTAAGGATATCAACGCGAGCAGCACGGCTGCCAAGTGGCCCGCCGCAGCCAGCATGGCTGTCGCAACTCCTGCGGCCAGCATCAGATCCGCCGGCCTTCCGAGGCCGGTGGGAATCCCCAGCATGAGGGCTGAACAAGCCACGAAGCTAACTAACCATGGCCCGGCAATCCCCCAGCGCCATATACGGGTATCATAGCGATATGTTTCCCGGATTCGATTGACCACAATTTCCGCAATGCGCCTGTACCGCCCGGGTCTTTCCGGCGCGGGCGGCAGCCCCAGTTCCAGGTCCATTCTTAATCCTCCGGCTTCGCTGCTAAGCGGATTCCTCAGCAAGATGTAGCAATAATAGTCTTTTGCCGCATCTCTGACAAGTGGTACTTGCAGGAGTGCAGCCAGGACGGCTTTCCTTAAAGAACTGCAAATCTATCATGAAAGAGCTGCAAATCTATCGCATCTGCGTTATTAAGAATTCCGGTTGTTGGGTAAATCCTTGTTCTCCGCTCGGAAATAAATGATTGACAAGAGTGGGGGAGCCCATTATTATAAATTTCATAACATACTAATCTGGTAGGAATAATAATTTTTTTTCTTACCGTACAGACGGCGAAACCCAGGTCATGGAACGCATCGGCCGCTGTGCCGATATGCGTACGAGGCGGGTTCCACTGTCTGTTTTTGCAAAAAACAAGGAATATCAAATGGGGGAGAGATTGAAATGAAAAACAGGTTGAAAAAGGGACTGCTGACGGGATTTGTGCTGCTGCTGACGGCGGGCCTTACGGCTTGCGGAAATAACAGCGGCGCGGAGAGCGGATCTTCCGCCTCGCCGGAGT
>NZ_ASSD01000228.1 GCF_000520715.1 Paenibacillus zanthoxyli JH29 | reverse complement strand
AGCACAGTGGCTACGTCATGCGGGTGAACATCCCCCCAATTGAAGGTTATGACGCCCACTTCCCGGTTACGCGGTCCGTAAATCGATATTCCTTCAACTTCGGCCAGACGCTGCTCCGCATAGGCCGCGAGCTTAATCTCATGCCGGTGAATCTCATCCAGACCGACCTCTTGAAGGAAGTCGATCGCCGCTCCCAAGCCGACTGCGCCCGCGATGATCGGGGTGCCGCCCTCGAACTTCCAGGGTAGTTCCTTCCAGGTCGAATCGTAAAGGCCGACGTCATCAATCATTTCCCCGCCAAACTCAACCGGTTCCATGGCTTCAAGCAGCGCTCTTTTGCCGTAAAGGGCTCCGATGCCGGTTGGACCGCACATTTTGTGGCCGGACAAAGCATAGAAGTCGCAGTCCAGATCCTGAACATCCACCTTCATATGCGGCGTGCTCTGCGCGCCGTCAACGACCATGACCGCGCCGTGGCGGTGAGCGATGGCCGCAATTTCTTTTACCGGGCTGGTGACGCCCATTACATTGGAGACATAGGCAATGGAGACGATCTTGGTGTTGTCCGTAATTGTCTTCTCGGCATCCTCCAGCAGAATGGTTCCGTCTTTTTGCAGCGGAATGAACTTAAGAGTCGCTCCCGTCTTCTTGGCAAGCTGCTGCCACGGAATCAGGTTACTGTGGTGCTCCATCAGGGTAATCACGATCTCATCGCCCTCGCCGACGGCGGAAGGCCCGTAAGAGGAAGCTACCAGATTAAGAGCCGTCGTTGTACCGCGGGTAAATACGATTTCTTTGGTACTATGGGCGTTAATAAATCTGGCAACCTTCTCTCTGGCTCCTTCATAAGCATCGGTTGCGCGGCTGCCCAGCGTATGGACGCCGCGGTGAACGTTGGAATTATCATGCTCGTAGTAAGCCTTGATCGCTTCAATTACCTGCCGCGGCTTCTGCGATGTCGCCGCACTATCCAGATAAACGAGCGGGTGACCGTTAACATTCTGGTCTAGGATAGGGAATAGTTCCCGGATAGAGCTGTTCATTGGCCCAACTTCCTTTCCACAAGAGACTTAAGCTGATTACGCAGTCCCTCAAGTGGAATTTGCGACACAACCGGCGCAAGGAAGCCGTAAATAACCAGTTTCTCCGCGTCCGAACGCGAAATACCGCGGGACATCAGATAATAGATTTGTTCCGGATTAACCTGCCCTACGGAAGCGGCATGACCTGCGGTCACATCATCCTCGTCTATAAGCAGAATCGGATTGGCGTCGCCGCGCGCCTTAGGGCTAAGCATTAGTACTTTTTCCGTTTGCTGGCCGTCAGCGCGCGTTGCGCCTTTCTCGATTTTGGTAATGCCGTTGATAATCGACGTGGCGTTCTCACGCATAACCGCACGGGTAATCATATTGCTTGGCGTGTTCTTGCCGAAATGCTGCGCCTGCGTCGTGTAGTTGAGCTTCTGCGAGCCTGAGCCCACCGCGATGACTTTTGCGTCGGAGCTTGCCCCGTTGCCCTTAAGCACCGACTTCGTGTCGCTGGCTGTATCGCCGTCGTTCATTTCGCCGACAATCCACTCGACCGATCCGTCATTCTCCACGATCGCGCGGCGATACGTTACATCCGTAGTATCAGCGCCGAATTGATGCACTGTCGCGTAGCGAACCTTCGCTCCGGCGCAGACGAACACTTCCACCGCGCCGTTGTGAAGTCCGGCTTCGCTCTTGCCCGATACATAGTTGTCAACATAAGTTACCGAACTGTTGCTGTCCGCAACGATCAGAACATGGGGAGCAAATGAAGCCTCCGCGTCATCTGTCAGGAATACAGCCTGAACCGGTGTATCGACCACTACATTTTTCGGAATGTACAGGAATACGCCACCGTTCCACAGCGCCGCGTGCAGAGCCGCAACCGAATGCTCCTCCGGTTTGACCGCAGTGTGCAGGTACCGCCGCACCAGCTCTCCGTGCTCCTTAACCGCAGTGTGCAGATCCGTGAAGATTACCCCCTGATCCGCCATCTCAGGTGCAAGCCGTGTATAGACCGCTCCAGAATTCCGTTGGATAATAAGGCTTCCTGCCTCCGAGCTGCCTACTAGCGCGGCAATGGCGGAGGGCGCTTCGTTCAATGCGGCGATCGCCGCGCCTTCTTTATAACTGCCGTAATTGTTAATATTCCAGCGATCAATCCGAGTCTTCTCCAGCTTCGGCAATTCCAGTTCCGCGGCCAGCTCCAGCGCCTTAAGACGGCTTTCCTTCAGCCATTCCGGCTCGCCGCTTCTCAGCGACAGTTCGCTTAATCGGCCGGCATCCACCGGAAGAATGGTTTGCGTAGTCATTATGGTCTCCTCCTTCCAAGCGTTCTTAAGCTTCCTGCCCTACAGTTTCATCTTCGATCCCCAGTTCTTCTTTCACCCATTCATAACCATCGGCTTCCAATCGCTCGGCAAGCTCAGGGCCTCCGGATTTTACGATTCTGCCTTGCATCATAATATGAACAAAGTCGGGTTTAATGTAGTTAAGCAGACGTTGGTAGTGAGTGATAACCAGGAAACCCCGGTCTTCGCTTCGCATGGAGTTTACACCCTGCGCGACAACCCTCAGCGCGTCGATATCCAGACCCGAATCGATTTCATCCAAAATCACAATTTTCGGTTCAAGCAGCAGCATTTGCAAAATTTCGTTGCGTTTCTTCTCGCCGCCGGAGAAGCCTTCATTCAAATAGCGGTGCATGAACTCCGGATTCATCTCCAAATCCTTCATCTTGCCTTCCATTTGGCGGATAAACTTGATCAGCGAAATTTCACTTCCCTCTTCGCGGCGCGCATTGATCGCACTGCGCAGAAAGTCGGAGTTCGTTACGCCGGCGATCTCGCTTGGATACTGCATAGCAAGGAATAATCCGGCGCGGGCACGCTCGTCAACGGACATCTCCAGCACATCTTCACCCTCAAGGGTTACGGTTCCTTCCGTCACTTCATATTTCGGATGACCCATCAGCGAAGACGCCAGAGTACTTTTACCAGTGCCGTTCGGGCCCATGATGGCATGAACCTCCCCGCCCTTCATCTGAAGGTTAAATCCCTTCAAGATCTCTTTCCCCTCAATCGTCGCTTTCAAACCCTCAATGACAAATTCTGCTGCCATAACGTTCATTCCCTCCATTGATCGATTTGCGAAATCAGAAATATTGTAACAGGCTGCCCTGATCCCAACACCATGTTTTATAGTGCTTATCAAATTATAATGATTATAAATTGATTCTCAGTGATTATCAATGATTTTCACTCATTTTATTATAATAAACCCGTATTTTCAAACTGAAATTTTCATTTTCATGGATTTTTCAGGAATTGCTCATGATAATTGTCATATTATTGCCCTAATATGAATTTAATACTTCTTCGCTTTTCTTCGAAGGCTTCATCGCTCAATACAGGATTTAGCGAAGTATTATCCGGAGGAACCGCAAGCTCGATCCAGGAACGGCATCCGCCGTATTCCGGAAGCATCTCGATTTCGGCAGGCTTCTCCAGCGTGTATACTTTGAGCAGCAATACGTGCAGGGGTTCCTTCGCCTTCCATTTCAGCCGTTCCTCGGCCAAATTCCCGGTCCACATATGATAGGGGTTAAGCCGTTCAAGCTGTTCAAAATCGCGTACCTCAAGATCATCGACGGCCTCGGCATAAGTGGTGATCCTCACATGGCTGGCCCCGGCATCAATTTCCGAAATTGAACGTTCCACAGAAGCCCGGTATGGCTCCTTGACCAGATGGGTTCGTTGATGCTCGTAGGTCGGAAACAAATAAAAGGAATGGCTCTTGAGTTCGAATCGCCGGGTTTCTTCCTTGATGCCTCCTTTTCGCAGAAGCATAATTTGCTCTCCCCCGGAAAGAACATCAATGGCTGAGGCCCATTCTTTTAAAGCGACAGGGTTAAGATTCATCCCTTATCTCTCCTTCCCATCCTTGATTTCTAACTGCTTATGTATCTATTATAGCGTCATTCGCTCCATTTCGACAGGCTGATGTTAAAGAACCTCCCGTCAAATCCTGGATAGGCCGGAGCTGCCCTGAAGTTAAGAAAGTTGTCTGAAAAATAACAGAAAAAGCCTCCGCGAGGGAGGCTTCTCTATAGTAGCAAAAGATTTTCGCAGTGGATAACACCGGCTAAGCTTGATCTCAGCCGAGGAAAGAGCGCAGCATCCAGGAATGCTTCTCGAAATCACTGCGTATTTTGATGAACAGGTCCGCCGTAGGCTGATCGCTGGATTCCTCTGCCAGTTCAATGCCTTCAGTTAACTCTTCAGCTATAGTCGTAAAGTCTTCAATCAACGATTGAAGCATGGCGCGGCTGTCTTCCTTGCCGGTTGCTTCCTGAATCGTCGCAATCTCAAGATACTCCTTCATAGTCGCCGCAGGTGTTCCCTTAATGCTCAGCAGGCGTTCGGCTACCTCGTCCATTTTCTCAGTAACTTCATCGTAAAGCTTTTCGAACTTAACATGAAGGGTGAAGAATTGCTCGCCTTTTACAAACCAGTGGAAATTGTGTAATTTGACGTACAATACGTTCAAGTTAGCGACCTGCCGGTTTAGCACTTGCTCGATAGAGGTAGAACTCACTTTGTTCGTTGCTTTAGCCATAGCTTATCCCTTCCTTTATCCAAAATTTTAGCCGGCTTGTTATTGACGGTCCGGCCCCTGCACCGCTGTCTAATGTCCAATTACCCTTATGCTCGGCTTGGCGAAACCCTAAAAAATCGAATATCCAAAATTTTGTCTAAACACAGGCTATGTTCCTTTCTAACGTAGAATGCTCGGAGAAGACCTTGCTTATCCGCCTCATCCTCTTTTTAACACCGTTCACTTCTTTCATAAATGTGCAACTTATTCCTGCATCTATTAAAAAAGGGCCTTTCGGCCCCATTCATTCCGCAGTATTGAACTAAATCATCTTAAGCAGAGCTTCGGACCCTTTCATCCCGGGAACTATCCCAAGCTTCTCCGCTTCTACCGTAACCGACTCCAGGGGAGCTTCAAGCAGCTGCTCCAGCGTCCGAACTCCTACCGCTCTTCCTGCAATGATGCCCCGGTCTGCCAGGCGTTCGTTAAGCAGCCCGACATCAAGCGCGCCGCACATAATATATCCTCTATCATTGCTGATTGTCAGCAGTGTCGTTTTGGGCAGCTTCACTTCAACTCCAAGCATTATATGACCGCCAACTGCAACTGGAACCATTGTCACCATGTATAGGCACCTCCCTCATTGTCATACCCGTTGTATGTTTATGCCTGACGGGAAGCGGGCGTGTGGACGATGGTCCCATTTTTTCAATAGATACCGGAGACATAAGACCTATTTTTTTTCAAACTCCACTCTATAACTATTTCATGTTTAATGTTATAGTTTATATACAGAGAACCATTCCTATGAACAAAGCTGGGGGATATATGGACAATAAAATGCTGAGTGCAGACGAGCATTACTTGTTTAATGTCGACATCTTGATAAATGCCCGTACCAATCGGCTTGCACTGCAATATTTGCTTGAATTAATGAACAGCAGCGATGTTGTCAGCGACTTCAGAATTCAATCGGAACTGCCCTTGGGAAAAAACATTGACAGCCTTCTTGATCCCCTGCAAACGATATCCAAGCAGGAACAAGCTCATCCTGGAACACAGCCTGGCATTCGCCCTGCTGTACTTCCGAAGTCTGCCGTACCGCCGCAAAGTCCCGTTTCGCCGGCAAATCCCGGCAATGAACCAGGTAATGGCAAGCCGATTGAAAGTCATGCCGACCCTCTCGGCCAGATTCGCGCATTTATCCGGGACAATCGGCTCGTCCGGTTAAGAGCCAACCGTCAAGGCAAGCAGATATCCATGCCATGCCGTATTCTGAATTTCGACGAAGCAACCGCCACGCTTAACGTCTACCACGTTGACGAGAAACAGGTTTACACGTTCAGGCTGAATGAAATCGACGAGTTTTTGTAAAATCCAAAAGGGCGCCTAGACCAAATAGTCTAAAGGCGCCCTTTTGGGCTTATGGCTTATTGTTGGCACCGGAGCGCCCAGACACGCCTTTTCAGCGAATTTCTTTTCAAAATAATTATGCCTTTCTACGGGAAAAGGCCTCCAGCGCAAGCAGCAGCCAGCCTGCAATGAAGCATACTCCGCCCAGAGGGGTTATTGCCCCCAGCACTTTGATTCCGGAAATACTCAGCACGTACAGACTGCCTGAGAATATAATGATTCCAGCTAGCAGCAGCCAGCCCGACCATCTCAGCCGTGAACTCTCCCCCCATTGCCCTGCGGCAATGCCGACAATCAGAAGTCCCAGCGCATGCACCATATGATAATGCACACCCGTTTCATACACAGCCATAGCGCTCTCCCCAAGCGAGGATTTCAGGATATGGGCGCCAAAAGCCCCTACCGCTACCCCCAGCATGGCGAGTAAAGCCCCTAAGCCGATAAATGTACGTTGCAAATAAGACAACTCCTTATTTTGTACTGTATATTTCCATCATAACGGATAGGAAGGCTCCAAATCCAGTATCCTCATATTTGTTCCTTTTGCTTGCATTTAACGCCGCTTTGTGAACAATTGGATATATACATAACATCCGAAAAGGAGTGCACCAATTTTTATGAATGATCAAGATTACTCGGAAAATCACGCGCCGCAAAATGCAGCCATTCCCGGCGACAACAATTCCGGCTATGCGCCCTACCGGGAGGAACCACGGGTCCTCAAGCATTCCGGTCCAGGCATCGCTTCTTTTGTCATTGCGATGGTTGCGCTGGCGGGATACATCGTCTCTTTCATAGTCGCCGGAACCTTAATCGCGCCAGTGTTAGATGAAACGGGTGTGCTGAAAGGCGAAACAAGCGGAGCCTTCCTGTTTCTCGGCCTGGCCATACTTGCGCTTGGGGCGCTCAATGTCATCGGCGTAGTGGTGGGCATCATCGGTCTTGCCCTGCGCGGAAGGCGCAAAGTATTCGGGATTATCGGCACGGTCATCAACGGGTTAGTCCTGCTTGTGTTCCTGCTGCTTATCGCAGTGGTTCTGATGAGTGCAGGCTCCCTGCAATAAGGAGAGAGCCGCCGCTCTCCTATAGCGGCGAATTTACACAATGGATTACCGGTTCACAAGCGTACTCAGCGAAGCAAAGGCATGCGGCGGAAAACCTTCCGTGGCATCGCCATACGGAATATTCATTCTAATGATGTATCCCTGTCCGTCAATTTCGGTTACGATATATTTTCTCGTTCCGCCATTGCCGGAAGCGGTTAGAAGCAGCCGCGCATCTGGCAGCTGACTTGCTCTCTCTTGACCCTTCAGCTCCTTGACTTCTCCGGTCTTGGACAATTCTTCACGCCCTTCAACCAGCAAAGCATCAAGGTTAAAATCCGAAGAAAGCTTCTCAATGTCGGCATAATAGCCGGGGTCCGCCTTCAAGTAAAGTCTTCCCTTTGCCGAGTCGAGGGCAAGAATGTCGAACACATAGAGCGAGTATCCGTCGCCTGGTGCGAGTGTCGCGGTCTTTACTTCACGGCTGCCTTCAAGCATAAGCTCCAGCCGCTTCGTCTGCGGCAGTCCGGTTTCCTTTCCTGTCGCGCCGCCCGAGGCGGCCAGCTTGGTGAGCACCCGCTGCTTGAGGGAAGCGTCGCCATTCACCGCTTTTTCCACGTATTCAAAAACGACTTGGTCCTCTTCATTCAGCGTTTCCGGTATGCTCTCCATTCCGGCTCCGAGCTCAAAGGTAACCGGACCTTCCTCCGTCTGAATTTCTATCGAATGGTTGTCGATTTGTCCATTATAGACGCCGGTTCCCTTAATCGCCTGCGTTTCCCCGCCTGCGGGAGCGCTCGGTAAGGGGGAAGGTTCGGGCGCCGTGGTCGGTTCGGGAATTGCCGCGGTCGTGGCCGTCGGCGAAGCCGTGACGGGCGCATCCGTTGGGCCTGCCGCGGGCTTATCTCCTGTGCAAGCTGTGAGAGCAAGCAAGAATACGGCAAAAGCAGCCGCGACCGAAATGGAACGTTGTGGTTTCATGAAGTTCTGCCTCCTTAAGCTTCTCGTGCGATGCACACTTATCCTTTTAACGTCCCATCCCGCGCCAAGGTTGCAAATGAATTTTTCGGAGTTACTTGAAAAAGAACGCGAGACGGACTTTGCAGCGTAAATGACAGCCCGTGCAACCAGAGACCTGTCTTACTATGCTCCTAGCGGGAAGCGCTGTACGCGATTCTGCCGTTAACTACCGTCATCCGGGCTTTGGCAGCAAGCATTTCCTCCGCGCCGACCGAAATGTCCCGGTCAATTACAGTGAAGTCGGCGCGCATGCCCACGGCGATGCATCCGCGATCCTGCGCTTCTCCGGCGGCAGCGGCGCTTCCTTCGGTGAACAGCCGGAGCGCTTCCGCCGCCGTAAGCTTTTCTTCCGGTAAATAGCCGGAATGGGTCTCATCCGGTTTGCGGCGCGTCACAGCCGCATGCAGGCCAAGAAAAGGATTCAAAGGCTCAATCGGCGCGTCGCTTCCGCCTGCACAGGTAATGCCTGCGGCCAGCAGCTTCCTCCAAGCGTATAAATATTTCTTCCTCTCCTCGCCGACTCGATCAAGCACCCACGGAAAATCGCTGGCGACAAACTGGGGCTGGATATCGGCAATCAGCCGCAAGGCCCGCATTCGTTCAACGAGCGCCGCGTCCAGCACCTGAGCATGGATGAAGCGGTCCGGCAGCGGCGCATCCTTCGGCAGCGGCGCGCTTTCCATTGCGGTCAACGTCATATCGGCCGCCGCATCGCCGATAGCGTGAACGGCAACCGGGAAGGCACTCCGGCGTGCTGCGGCGACGATCTCATCCAACCTCTCCTGGGTATGAATGGCAATACCGGAGGTATGCGGCGCATCGCTGTAGGGCCTGGCAAGCAGCGCCGTCCGTCCTCCAATCGCGCCGTCGGAGAAGAGCTTGACCGCGCCGATACGCAGCCATTCATCACCATCGCCAGGGCGAAGCCCTAGCTCCTCCGCCTCCTGGAGGAACGGATAGTACAGCAGCTGATGCGTGCGGAAATAGACTCCCTCTTCATGCAGCTCCCGGTGAATTCGCAGCATCGTATCCATGCTGCCGAGCAGGCGCAGGTCCTCGGTATGTGCTCCGGTCAGTCCCAGCGACAGCGCGTGCTGACAGGCCCGCCGCATGGCCGCTTTTAAGACATTATAGCTCGGCACAGGCTGGACCGCCGTAAACGGAAGCGAGGCGTCTTCATAGATCAAGCCGTTCAGGCTGCCGTCCGCATCACGGCCGTATGCGCTGGAAGGGGAATCTGGCGTCGATTCCGTCACCCCCGCAAGGCGAAACGCCTCGCTGTTGCCAAGGTAGGCGTGAAAGCAGGTGCGTGTAAGAAATACCGGATGCCTGTCCGTAATTTCATCAAGCTCACGCTTGTGCGGAGCTTCCGCCGGTCTGAACTCATTTTCATTCCAGTTAAGCCCGAGAATCCAGCCGCCCGGGGGAGTCTTTTTCACACGTTTCGCAATCATTCTCAACATTTCTTCCTTAGAGGTGATGCCCGTAAAGTCCAACATATCCAGTTTCATACCCTGCATTCCAAGATGCAGATGGGAGTCTGTAAGTCCCGGCAGCACATAGCCCCCGTCCCAATCGACGGTTCTATAATCCCGCCCCGCCAGTTGAAGCTTCAACTCGCGCTTCGTTCCGATCGCCGCTATGATTCCGTTCTCACTATATATAGAATCCGTGGCGGCCTGTGCGCCTTTTATTCCTTTTCCGTTCGTGAATAAAATGCCTGACATCGTTATTCCCCCTCATTGCCCTCTACTGCCTGAATGTTCGCAATTTCTCGAATATAGGCTAACATAACGCAAACCGGAACTTCGCCGCAAGCCCGTCATTTTGCATTTTTCTAAGCCTCCATCTCCGCTCAGCTAAGCGCACATATCCCTTGCGTCCGTGAATATACTTTAGGTACAACTGCTAAGCTGCCGTCGGCCCGGCTATTATCACACCCTAGTAAAACATCGGTTACCGCTGCAGTCCGCGAGTGAATTTCGTTTCTTACATTCCATAGGAGGTGGTCATCTTTGTCACAATCGTCGCAGCCTTTTTCGTTTGTTGTCTCGAAAGAAGATTGGTCCCTGCACCGCAAAGGCCATCAGGATCAGGAGCGTCACCAGCAGAAGGTCAGGGAAGCGATTAAAGGCAATTTACCCGATCTCGTTACGGAAGAGAACATTATCATGTCCGACGGAAAGCAAATCGTCAAGGTGCCGATCCGCAGTCTGGATGAGTACCGGATCATTTATAATTACCGCAAGCAGAAGCATGTCGGCCAGGGCGACGGAGACAGTCAAATTGGCGATGTGCTTGGCAGGGAGCCGGTCCAGGCCGGTCCTGGCAAAGGGGATAAAGCAGGCGATCAGCCTGGACAGGATTTGGTGGAGGCAGAGGTCGATTTGGAGGATTTGGAGGACATTTTGTTCCAGGAATTCGAGCTGCCGCATTTGAAGCCCAAGGACAAGGAAGAAATCGAGGTCCAGTCCATCGTCTTCAATGACATCCGCAAAAAGGGCATGATGTCCAACATCGACAAAAAGCGTACCCTGCTTGAGAACCTGCGCCGCAATGGCAGAAGAGGCATGCCGGGAATCCACGGTATCAGCCCCGACGATCTGCGCTACAAGACCTGGGATGAAACGACAATTCCGCATTCCAACGCAGTCATTATCGCGATGATGGATACTTCGGGCAGTATGGGAACGTTTGAAAAATACTGCGCCCGCAGCTTCTTTTTCTGGATGACCCGTTTCCTGCGCCGCCAATATGAGAAGGTCGAAATCGTCTTTCTGGCCCATCACACAGAGGCAAAAGAGGTCAGCGAGCATGATTTCTTCACCCGGGGCGAGAGCGGCGGTACGATCTGCTCATCGGCATATCAAAAAGCGCTCGAAATCATCGATAAGCGTTATCCGCCTTCCAAGTACAACATCTACCCTTTCCATTTCTCGGATGGCGACAACTTAAGCTCCGATAACGAGCGCTGCGTCAAGCTGATCGGAGAGCTGCTGAAACGAAGCAATATCTTCGGGTACGGCGAGGTCAACCAGTATAACCGCAGCAGCACCCTCATGTCCGCATACAAACACATTAAGCAGCCGCAATTCATGTACTATGTCATCAAGGATAAAAAGGAAGTGTACCAGGCGCTAAAGACCTTTTTCGGCAAAAAGGAGACGGCGGGGCGGTGAGCAAGTCTTACAGGGGTGCATGTCTTTCCAGACCACCCGAGGACGGATCGGTCCTTGCTTTCGGTCTCGCTGTAATATTTCCCATCCCCCGAATTTGAATCAATTGTTTTTCACACTCAAAAAAGCTTCCTGACGTATACGACAGAGAAGCTTTTTTCCTCACGTATGAATGTAACCTCGATTGCTTTACCGATACAAATTTTAGTATCTTCCGAATGAATCTTATGCTCTCCATTTTTTCCTAATCTAAGATACATTGGGCCTATTATATTGAACACTTTGCTTTACTATTTCTCTCACTTCTACCGGATCACCAGGACAGCAAACAGTCATAATAGGCAGGGCTCTCATAATAGCGATATCTAACAGCATTCTGTTCAGCAATTCCCACATATAGAAAACGGTCTGGAAATGGTATGTGAAACCTTCATCATTCCGGCTGATTAAGCCGACAATATAGTTGAGAATTAAATACTGCATTAACAGTATAATAAAAGCAACCGCCTATAGATAATATTACGACATAGACCGACAATAATTTAATAATATTTCAAAAAAACCTTATTTCATAGAAATGCGAGGAAACAACAATGAAAAATAATAAGAAGCTGGATATGAATCAACAAATCAACCTCGATCTGCTGCAAATCAATGAACTGTTGGCCAATGAATCCGCCGATGCGGCATTTACCAAATATTTAGAGCTCATTGAAACGGTGGAGAGCAAAGAATATGACATTGAAGTTAGCTTAAAAGCCGAAGTCTATAAAAATTTTGCCTATTTACTTTTTAGTGCTGCTGAATATGAATATTTTTTCGAAATGCTTATCAAAGCGCAGAGGTATGGATACTCAAAAGATGAAATAGAATCATTTCTGCGGGAGGCTTTTATTGAGCCCAATTTAGGTGAGTTTCAAAATATTTACGAGACGAATATACAGTTCCTACTTTCAAATCAATATATGAATATCGAGAAAATATTAGATTTTCAGGAATTACCTTATTGGTTGCTTCCCACTGGTGTCGAGAATGAGTATTACCTGTATGATAAAGAAGAAAAACTTATCCAGGACAAGATCGCTCTATATAAACACCAGAATTTGCAGTCGCTACCTGCTTCAAATGCCTTCGCGGATTACTTGTTAATTACCGGTTGGAATTGGAATTCTATTCTAACCTGTTCAAATGCCATTAGAAAATTGGGCAAAAAAACATATGTCATTCTAAACAAACCTGAGATATTTCTTTCATGCCTGCAAGGCGCTTTGCTGGATGAATCTATCGTCTCGGATATGTTGTTTTTCGATGGTTATACCGGCATGAACGAATACTTTAAAAGCTCCGGTGCATTTCTCCCAAGAAATATTATTGATCTTACCGGGAAGAACGACAAAGGTATAATAGTTGAGAAAATTCATAATGATCGGATTCGAAAAGAAAATAGAAAAGGCAATCAGATCCTGCTGAGTATTTGCATTCCAAGCTTCAATAGAGGAAACCGGGCATATGATACCGTCACCCATCTATTACAAAGCTGTTATGATGAAGAGATAGAACTCATTATTTCCAATAATGGAACCCAAAATAGCACTAAGAACTACTATGATCAAATTAGGGATTTAGATGACTCAAGGGTAAAATATTTCGCTTTCGAGGAAAATCAGGGATTTGCTATTAATTGTTGTAAAGTATGTGAAATGGCAGAAGGCGATTTTATATTATTATTAAGCGATGAAGATTTATTGAATATGGATGTACTGGATCAAATAATGAGCAATTTGCATAAAGCAAAAGAAACACTGGCCCTTATGAAGACATCTTCCGCTTCCCAGTACAAGTTATCCAACCTGACCGCAACTCCAGGAAAAGATGCATTGTTGCAATTTATGCTGACTTCCAATTACATATCAGGTCTTATATTGAACAATAATCTTCTCAAGCAAAATAAAGGGATTGAATACATTAAAGAAAATATAAAAAATAGCACGTGTTTCTACTATCCCCATATGTATTGGGAGCTCCTCTTATCTCAATATGGAAATGTCCAGAGCACGAATCTAGCACTGGTTGTTGAAGGGAAGGCAGAAAAAACCGAAGTTGAAGAAGTAGAAATTGGCGGCGGTGAGATTTCCATTCCTTACTATGCATCAATCGAGGGAAGACTAGAGCAGCATGAGGGTTTTTCTAAAATTTTCAAAGATATGGAGATATGTCAAACGGATACCGATGTTTTTAGACAAATGTACATCAGGCTCTGTGGCAAAACCTTGTTTTTGACGAGGCTCTCAATAGATACATTCTATAAAAAAACCAATTCGGATACTCAAGAATTGTTGGATAGAGTATATAAATCTATCTCCAGTGAAGAATTTTACATAAAAATGGTTAACAATAATCAAGATAACTATCGACATGATTTAGAAATAATCAAGCATTATTATATCCAATCTAAAAATCGTTTGTAATTATTTGGAATGTTATTTACAATTGCATGCACTTCGATTATGATAAGTTTAAGCGAGCGTTTTCACAAGGAGGTTCTCTATGACAGTTACCATCAAGGACGTGGCCAGAAGAGCGGGCGTTTCGCCCTCCACGGTTTCCCGGGTATTGTCGGGCCATCCGAGGATCAGCGTGGAAACCTCCCGTAAGGTCAAGAGCATTATGGAGGAAATGGGCTACCATCCGAATATCATGGCCAAGAGTCTTGTGTCGAAAACGACGAACAGCATTTGCATCATCCTGCCAAAACCGGCTGAAGAATTGTTCACCAATCTGTTCTTTATGGAATTGATCCGCGGGATTGTCACACAGGCAAGCCGGTCGGGCTACGATGTTCTGATCAACTCCGGCGCGACGGAGAAGGAAGAACTTGAGGCGGTCTCCCGGCTGCTCAAGGGACGGCGCGTCGATGGTGCGATTCTGCTCTACTCGCGGAAGGATGACGCTGTGATCGATTTTTTGAAAAATAATGGGTACCCCTTCGTGCTGGTGGGACGCAGCGACAAGTATGATGATATTCTGTCAGTAGATACCGATAATCTGATGGCCGCCTATGATGCCACGAATCACCTGATCTCCATGGGGCATAAGCGGATCGGCTTCGTCAGCGGTCCTCCGAACCTGATTGTATCGCGGGACCGGCTTGAGGGCTACCGGAAAGCTATGGAGCATAGCGGACTGGAACTGAAATCCGAATGGATTGTGGAAGGAGAGTTTCTGCAGGATAGCGGCTATCGCGCTATGTCCTTCTTCATGAATCTGCCGAGCCGCCCCACGGCGCTTGTCGTTGTAGACGATATCGTTTCCTTCGGAGTTCTCCGGGGGTTGAACGAGCTGAATTACAGTGTTCCTGCAGATTTGGCGCTGGTCAGCTTCAACAACATCCCGCTGGCGGAACTGTCCACCCCGCCGATCAGCAGCATCGATATTGGAATTTACCATCTGGGCTACACGGCTTCCCAGGTCTTGATTCAGGCCATTCAGAAGCAGAATAATGAGCCGGGCTTGACCAGACGGTTCATTATTCCCCATCGCTTGATTGTACGCGAATCTTCCATGCTCTCTCCCGCAAGAAGTGAATAAATAAATGAAGCATTACTTCGGCGCTTCATTTATTTTTTGAGCCTTGTACAAACGTTTGCACTCTCCATTGAATATACCAAATTGACTTAAAGGAGAATGATCATGACCGAAATTAAGGCTTGTCTGTTTGATCTCGATGGTGTGCTGGTCGACACCGCCAAGTATCATTACATCGCTTGGAAGGAGCTTGCGGATCGCCTCGGCTTTGAATTCACAGAGAAGGATAATGAACGCCTGAAAGGCGTAAGCCGCGCCGCGTCGCTGAATATTCTGCTGGAGATCGGCGGACTGAATCTGGACGATGCCGAAAAAGCCAAGCTGGCCGAAAGTAAAAACAACCGTTACGTGGAATATATCTCGGCGATGGACAGCTCGGAGATTCTGCCAGGGGCTCTGGCTTTTCTGGAGGATTGCCGAAGCCAGGGTATTAAAATCGCGCTGGGCTCCGCAAGCAAGAACGCGATGACCATCCTGAATAACACCGGACTCACGCCATATTTCGATGCGATTATTGACGGAACCAAGACATCCGCCGCCAAGCCCGATCCGGAAGTATTTCTGCTTGGAGCCGAAGCTCTCGGCATCCCCCCGGTAAACTGTGTCGTCTTTGAAGACGCCGAAGCCGGGATCGAGGCAGCCAGCCGCGCTGGAATGGCGAGCGTGGGCATCGGTTCACCGGAGACGCTCGGGGCCGCAGCCCTTGTTGTTCCTTCCCTGCTGGAAATGAGCGTTGCCCGGCTAAAAGAAGCTTTTACCGCCGTTTAAATTCAGGTCATTAATTGATATTAAAAGGAGCCGATAAGTATGAAACAATACTTGAAAATCGATGAATGGTCAATCATTGAGGAATCCTTCGATCCGCACACTCAAGAGATTTCCGAAAGCGTATTCAGTCTGGGCAACGGCTACATGGGCGGACGTGCGAATTTTGAGGAGAAGTACAGCGGGCCCAGTCTACAAGGCAGCTATATGGCCGGCGTGTACTATCCCGACAAGACCCGGGTCGGCTGGTGGAAGAACGGCTACCCTGAATATTTTGCCAAAGTATTGAACAGCACCAACTGGATCGGCATCGATATCGAAATTGACGGAACTCCGCTGGATCTGGCCGCTTCAACCGTATCGGAATTCCGGCGGGTTCTAAATATGAAGGAAGGCACGCTGTCCCGCAGCTTCACCGCCGCCCTTGAAAACGGCAAAGAGGTTAAGGTCGAAAGCATCCGCTTTGTCAGCATGACCCGCCGGGAGATCGGCGCGATCCGCTATTCCGTTACACCGCTTAATTTCTCGGGAACGATTACCGTGAACCCTTACCTGGATGGAGACATCAAGAACAAGGACTCCAACTATGACGAGAAGTTCTGGAACGCGGTGGAGAAAAACAGTTTCCCAAACGGCGGCTATCTGACGCTGAAGACGAAGAAGCTCGATTTTCATGTGACAACTGCCATGGCGTATGATATTGCCGTTGCCGGAGAGAAGCTGGAAGCTGAGGCCGAGTCGGTACTTCTCGAAAAATATGTGGGAAACATCGTTCAGGTTCCTGTCAAAGAATGCGAGCAGGTCGTCATCTATAAATATACAGCAAGCGTAACTTCCCGCAATTACGGACTGGGTCAGCTTGTGGAAGCGGCGCAAAGCGCGCTGCAATCAGCCCGAGATGCCGGTTTTGTAGCCCTGCTGACCGAGCAGGCGGAAGCCTGGAAGGATAAATGGAAAGAAAGCGACATCATTATTGAGGGCGACCCCTCCGCCCAGCAGGCGATCCGCTTTAATATTTTTCAATTAAACCAGACCTATACCGGCGAGGACGACCGGCTGAACATCGGACCCAAAGGCTTCACCGGTGAAAAATACGGCGGCAGCACCTACTGGGACACGGAAGCCTACTGCGTTCCCTTCTATCTTAGCACCGCAGATTCTTCCATTGCCCGCAACCTGCTGATTTATCGCTACAAGCATCTGGAGCAGGCCAAGGAGAATGCCCGTAAGCTCGGCTTCACCAAAGGCGCACTGTATCCGATGGTGACGATGAACGGCGAGGAATGCCATAACGAATGGGAAATTACTTTTGAGGAAATCCACCGGAACGGGGCGATCGCCTATGCCATCTACAACTATGTAAATTATACCGGCGACAAGTCGTATCTGGGGCAATACGGACTTGAGGTCTTGGTGGAAATCTCCCGTTTCTGGGAAGAGCGCGTACACTACGTGCCGCATAAAGACAAATACGTCATGCTCGGCGTGACCGGACCGAACGAGTACGAGAACAACGTGAATAACAACTGGTACACGAACCGGATTGCCGCCTGGACCATGGAGTATACGCTGGAAGCGCTCACCTACTTACAGGAAAATGAAGAAACGCGCTATGCCGAGCTGGTCGACAAGCTGGGGCTTTTGGAAAGTGAAACGGATAAATGGCAGGACATTATCGCTAAAATACACTACCCGTTGGACGAGGAAAAAGGCATCTTCCTGCAGCAGGACGGATTCCTCGACAAGCAGATCATTCCGGTCAAGGAGCTTGCGCCCGAGCATCTGCCCCTGAACCAGAAATGGTCCTGGGACCGCATTTTGCGATCCTGCTATATCAAGCAGGCCGATGTGCTGCAAGGGCTGTATTTCCTAAACGACCGTTACGACCTGGAGACGAAAAAACGGAACTACGACTTCTACGAGCCAATCACCGTACACGAGTCCTCCCTCTCTCCCTGCATCCATGCGATTCTCGCATGCGAGCTCGGCTACAAAGAGAAGGCCTACGAAATGTACTTGCGGACCTCCAGGCTCGATCTCGATAACTATAACAATGATACCGAGGACGGCTGCCACACCACCAGCATGGCGGGCACCTGGATGTCGATTGTGCATGGCTTCGGTGGACTTCGGGTGTTGGGCGGCCGGCTTGTGCTGAAACCGTCCAACCCGGGCCACTGGACATCGTACTCCTTTAAGATCATGTTCCGCGGCTCCCGGCTTAAGGTTACTGTTACCGACCAGGAAATTATAGTTGCCAACGAAACCGAGATCCCGGCTGCGATCACGATCTATGATCAGGAATACACCGTTGGCGGACTTGGCACGGTAACCTCACAGGACACGCCCGCAATTATTTAGTGGTACTGCGTTCTGACATGCACCGCCGGGAAATCTACAGCTTCATATCCAACGATCCAAACCGTCTGGGGAAGGAGTTCACGCTCCTCATGAAGGACGCGCTCGAATATATGGAACACCATATGACGGAACCAGTGAACATGGATGAAATCGCCAGAGCGGCCTGCTCTTCGCCATTCCACTTTCAGCGGTTGTTCAATATGCTGACCGGCGTGACCGTTGCCGAGTACATCCGCAAGCGCCGGCTGACGCTCGCCGCGCAGGAACTGGCGATGACGCCGTCCAGGGTGCTGGATGTCGCGCTCAAATACGGCTACGACTCGCCGGAGGCATTCGCCAAGGCGTTCCGCAAAGCACACGGCATTACTCCCTCGGCGGCACGCGAGCCGGGGACGGTCCTGAAGGCTTTCCCCCACCTCTCCTTCCACTTATCCTTGAAGGGAGACAAAGAAATGGATTACCGTATCGTACACAAAGTAGCGTTTACCGTAGTTGGTAAAACGATGAAGACCTCTTGCCGCGAAGGAGAAAATTTGCGGGAAATCCCGCTGTTCTGGCTAGAATGTAACAAGGACGGCACCTACGATAAACTTCTCGAACTGGGAGGGGGCGTCCATGATCTGCTGGGAATATGCGCCGAAATGAATCATGAGCAGGAGACGCTTACTTATTGGATTGCCGTAGAGAGCGGCGCACCCGCCCCGAAAGGCTACTCCACCACCGTCATTCCGGCTGCAACCTGGGCGGTCTTCACCTCCGTCGGCCCTATGCCGAGCGCGATTCAGAGTGTATGGGCGCGGATCTTCCAGGAATGGTTCCCAGGGACCGGCTACGAGCATTCAGGCGGACCCGAATTCGAGCTGTACCCGCCGGGAGATCCTGCTGCGGAAGATTACCGGTGCGAAATATGGATTCCAGTCATGACAAAATCTTAACAGACTCAAACATTTAATGAACGAAGAAACCGGCTGGGCACATGCCATCTATGTGTCCGGCCGGTTCTTTTGCTGCACCATTGATTCCAGAACACTGGTAGCTACAGCCAGAGGGTTTAAGGTTTATGATTGCGCTTAAGCTTGCTATAATTTAAGTAGAAACAAGGTATGTATACAGATTCAAGGTTATCCGATCATCCTGTGAAGGAGAATTTCATGCCTAACGTAAAGATTTTTACAGACAGCACATCCGATATGCCGCAAGGCTGGAAAAAATCCTATGATATCGGCGTCGTTCCGCTTTATGTCGTGTTTGAGGACGCCACATACAGAGACGGTGTAGATATCACGCCGGACGAGGTCTACCGTAAGGTGACGGCAGCAGGCGCACTGCCTAAGACGGCGGCCCCTTCGCCTGCCGACTTTATGAATGCCTTTGCTCCTGTGATTGAGGAAGGCCGCGATATCGTCTATCTTAGCCTCTCTTCAGCCCTGTCCTCCACCTATCAGAATGCTCGTCTTGCCGCAGAGGAATTTCCGCCCGGACGCGTTAAGGTAGTCGATTCCGGCACATTATGCGGAGGAATCGCCCTGCTGGCCGTGAAGGCGGCGAAGGCGGCTCTTAGCGGCCGCAGCTCAGGAGAGATTGTCTCCATGCTGGAGCAGAGCCGAGAACGGCTCAGCACCGAGTTCGTTATTGACACGCTCGATTACTTACATATGGGCGGCCGCTGTTCGGGCATGCAGAATGTTATCAGCAGCCTGCTTAAGATTCGTCCGGTGCTTCGATTGGCCGACGGCAGCATCATCCCCGTGAGTAAAATCCGCGGCAAAAAGGAAAAAGCGGTGGAACAGATGCTCTCTCACGCCTTGCCGGACATTGACCGGATGGACAAGGAACTGCTAATCGTCGCGCATACGCAAGCGGAGAAAGACGCCAAGTTTCTGGTTGACGCCCTTAAGGAGGCTACAGGAGCGGAGGAAATTGCCGTGATCGAGGCGGGCTGCGTGATTGGCAGCCACTGCGGGCCGAATACCGTCGGGATGATGTACCTCACAAGAGACAGCCGCGATACGAAATAATACTGTGCACTAATGCCGAAAACCTCCGCAGCCTTAATCAAAGGACCGGAGGTTTCTTCATCATTTATATAATAATCCTGTTACTTCCGCTGCCTCTTCTTTCACGAAGGGCAGCATGAATCTAAAGATGGAACCGCGCGCTTCCTCGCTCTCCACAAAGATCGTTCCGCCCATCAGTTCCACGAGCTGTTTGCAGATTGCCAATCCTAAGCCCGTGCCCCCGTATTTGCGGTTAATCGATGGATGTAATTGAGAGAATGACTGGAACAGCAGACCGAGCTTATCCTCGGCAATGCCGACGCCGGTATCCCTGACGGAGAATTCAAGCAGATAAGTCGGTGATTCCGGAAGCAGAATGTTCTTGACAGACAGCGTCACGCTGCCGTTCTCGGTGAATTTCAGCCCATTACCGACCAGATTGACGATAATCTGCCGAAGACGGCTCGGGTCGGCCTTGATCATCTCTGGCACACTTGTATCCGCCCACCAGCGAAGCGCCAGCCCCTTCTCCTCCGCCTTCGGAGTAAACAGGTCAATGACGGCGCCGAGCATCTCTCTGAGGTCGAACTGTTCGGGCTCCAGCGGCATCTTGCCGGCTTCAATCTTACTGAAATCGAGAATATCGTTCAAAATATTCAGCAGACTGTAGCTGCTGCTGCGCAGAATCTCCGCATACGTCCGCTGCTCTTCCCCCAGTTCGCTCTCCAGCAGCAGATCGGCCATCCCAATCATGCCGTTCATCGGTGTCCGGATTTCATGGCTGATCATGGCCAGAAACTCCGACTTTGCCCGGGATGCCTGCTCCGCCGATTCTTTTGCCCGGATGATTTCCCGCTCGTTCGTAATATCGCTGAAGGCCACCACCACACCTTCAATATGGTCATGTTCCGTGATCGGGGACACCCTGTAATTCACCCAAAAGCTGGTGCCGTCCTTACGCCAAAAAATCTCCTCATGCATGCTACGGGGAGACCCATCCTCGATCGTCATCATAATCGGGCATTCCTTCGGGCAGTAGCTGGAGCCGTCGGGCCGGGTATGGTGAATATGCGAAAGGCTGTGAATGCCGATGATCTCTTCGCTGGAGTATCCGAGCATAAGCATTGCGGTTCTATTAATGAAGATGATTTTGCCGCTTCTGTCGATTCCGAAGATGCCTTCTGTAACCGAGTTCAAAATCAAGCTTCGTGAGTCCCTGAACCCGGAATCCCGCTCTGAATGAGTGGATCCCGCCCCGGCTTCGTCATATACTGCCGAACCGTTCAAGTCCGTAATATTCCGGATAACGGCAAATATGCCGACCACTTCGCCCTCCGTTCTGACTGGAATATAAGTCAGTTCCGCCGAAGCGACGACGCCGGATTTTTTGATAAACTTTAATTGACATGAAGACGTCTCGCCCGCGCAGGCAAGAGAAAAATGGCGCCCGGCTTCGGTCCGGCTTCCGAACAAAAGCGCTTTGTTCTGAATCCCCGCAACCTCCCTGAAGGTGTAGCCGGTCAGTCGTTCAGCGGAGCGATTGGCGCCGATGCAGCGGCCCCGAAGATCCAGAACGTAGATGCAGTCCGGATGCTGCTCGTACAATTCTTTATACACGCCGTCTTCGGCTATTAATTGTTTTAAGACAGAAGCCTTATCCTTATGCACGGTCCACTTCCTCTCTTAACTAACCTAACGCCTCCGCAAAGGGCATTTAGGGCAGGCACTTTGCCAGGGACCCTGCGCGTCACTACACCCATAATCCAATTCGTAAGCGCTGCCGCCGATCCGACAGGCGAGAATCGTCAAATAATGTAGAATCCGAGTAGAGGTAAGAACATTATATCAAAAATTACAGAATATTTACCGGATATTTTGTTAACTTTCGTGGTTGGCTGGCTCATATTTGTGGGGATCTTTCCATATACATCTTGTGAACGGCTCTGCCGCTAACAGGATTCACAGGTGGAAAGGAGATGGGTACATGCCCAGCGATGAGATACAGGCGCTTGAGAAGGCTATAGCCGAGATTACGGAAATTGCCTCCGGGTTCGGCCTGGATTTCTACCCCATGCGCTATGAAATTTGCCCCGCTGATATTATCTATACATTCGGGGCTTACGGAATGCCGACCCGTTTCGGTCATTGGAGCTTCGGAAAGACGTTTCACAAGATGAAATCCCAGTACGATTTCGGGCTGAGCAAAATATACGAATTGGTCATCAACTCCAATCCGTGCTACGCCTTCCTGCTTGACGGCAACTCCCTGGTCCAGAACAAGCTGATTGTCGCCCATGTGCTGGCGCACTGCGATTTTTTCAAAAATAATATGCGCTTCTCCCAGTCTAACCGCAATATGGTCGAGAGCATGTCGGCCACAGCCGACCGGATCGCCGAGTACACCATCAAATACGGAACGGACACAGTCGAGAGCTTCATCGACGCGGTTCTGGCCATTCAGGAGCATATCGATCCGAGCCTGATTCGGCAGAGTAAACGGGGCAGCGCCCAGTACCTGGAGAAGCCGGAGAAGCGGCCCAGAGAACGCCGCGAACCGAAAGAGAACTGGGTCAATGCCAGTCCTTATGAGGAGCTTTGGCAGCTCGACAAGACCGAAGCGTCCGCCGAGAAATCCGGAGCCGGGTATAAGCCCTTCCCTCCGGAGCCGGAGAAGGATATGGTCTGGTTCATTCAGCATTACTCCACAGCGCTTGAGGATTGGCAGCGCGACATTATGACGATGCTGCATGACGAGATGCTCTACTTCTGGCCGCAGATGGAGACGAAGATCATGAACGAAGGCTGGGCTTCCTACTGGCATCAGCGCATCATGCGGGAGCTGGACCTGACGCCGGAGGAGACGGTGGAGTACGCCAAGCTCAATTCCGCTGTCGTGCAGCCCTCCCGCCAAAGCTTGAATCCGTATTATCTGGGCCTGAAGATCTTGGAGGATATCGAGCGGCGCTGGGACCGGGATAAAATCTTCGAGGTGCGCGAGCTGGATTCTGACATTTCCTTTATCCGCAGCTACCTGACTAAAGAATTGGTCGAGGATCTCGACTTGTACATCTTTGAGAAGAAAGGGCCGGAATGGAAAATCACCGACAAGGCCTGGGAAAATGTCAGGGAGCAGCTGGTGCAGGCGCGCATTAATGGCGGTTCGCCCTATCTGGTTGTGCAGGACGGCAACTTCGAGCGAAACGGCGAGCTGTACATCGTCCACCGCTATGAGGGCATCGAGCTGGATCTGAAGTATCTGGAACGCACGCTCCCTTATATTTACACCCTGTGGGGCAAGACCGTCCATCTGGAGACCGTCATCGAAGATAAAAAGGCGTGCTTCTCCTATGACGGCAAAAAGGTGCTGCGGAAGTTCGTCTAAAGATCATGCGTATGCGCCGCGAAAAAAAGGCCAAAGGCCCGGGGACTCGTCGTCCTCGGGCCTTGCTATATAGAAGCGGGTTCACTGCTTTATTCGTTGCCGGCATCCATGTCAATAATTTCCACGTATTTCGG
>NZ_ASSD01000227.1 GCF_000520715.1 Paenibacillus zanthoxyli JH29 | reverse complement strand
CCGTGCGCGTCTGCCAATTCCGCCACGACCGCGTATGAATACAAAAATAATACAGCCACAAAAAGTAATATAACATGAATTGATTGAGAGGACAACAATAATTTTATTGGTTGCCGGAACGAGTACCGCCTTTTCCCGCCCCGGAAGCTGTCCCGCCAATCCAGGTCAAGCATCGGATTTTCGGCAGCTTGCTGCTGCAAGGTACATTATCAAAGCTTTATAGATTTAATCTCATCTTCGGTAAGACCGGTCGCCTTGGTAATTGTAGCAATGTCCAAGCCCATAGCAAGCATATTCTTGGTCACATCTCTTTTGCCTTTATATATTCCTTCCGCAATACCTGCCGACTTCGCCCCCTCGATCATTGAAGCTTCATCATGCAAATATTTCTGTCTGGCCTCATACAAGCGTCTAGCTTCCGAATCCTGGCTCAAATATTGTAGGGTATCCATCGCCTTCTCCAATCCCGGCTCATTCATCTTCAGCACCTCCCAATAGGATGTATCGGCACCTTTCAGAAACAACAGCCAATTGATTAACCCGCCCTCCGACGGGACTGCACGTTCATCCAGCTTCGGCAGCTCCAGAAAATGGACCTCAATATCGTCAATTAAGGATATTCCTGTCCGATCCTCGCGCAGATGAAAAACATTATGGTATTGTTCGTTCTTCAGAAACGAATAGTTTAGAATGTTGATCGTCACGCATTTCTTTAGGCTCTGGATACTTGTCGCCTTCCTTGAGCTGACCAGCATAACGTTTACTCCAATAAAACAGCGTTCGCTTCTCAATATCATAATATTTTAGCCGATGATTAATCATCGGCTATTTCTCTATGAAGCTCAGCACTTCGCACACCTAGTTACCGCCGATTCCCGCCCACTGCTCTGCTTCTTCCGGAAAATCGATAAACGGGTTCCGGTTGCCCTGCAGCTCGAAAATCGCCAAATTCCGGTGCAGTTCATACAGCGAAACCGGAAACATGCGGTGCCATTCCAGCAGCAGCTTTTCATCGGCATGGCCGCTGTCGATAACGCCGGGATAGCGCAGCAGGAAATACAGGGTTGCGCGGGCGACAATGCCTTTACCGTATTCAGGCTCAAACCGGTCATCCTCCTGCTTGCCGCAGCCCGCAATGACATTCTGCGCACTCACTTCAGGCGTATAGTCCAAAAAATCATAATACGGATGATTCCCTCTCCGGCTGTTGCAGCCTGGCTCGCAGGCAAACAGATGATGCAGGTCGCCCCGCATCGGCTCTTGCTTTCCGAACCATGACTGCGGCACGACATGCTCGCAGTTCAGCTGACCCTCACCCGTCAGGCTTACATCATCCTCCGCTTCCGCAGCGGAAGCGTCCTGCTGGGCTCCAGGCTGCCCTTTCGGCTCACCGCCGCTGGGTTCCGAAGGTGTGTCGTTCGCACCCTTGCCCGGATGAGCCGCCGCTTCGAGCAGCCGGATATCCGCTTCAATCGCTTTAAGCGGGGACATGGCGCGGCCGGAATACAAGCTTTTCAACTGCCCATCCTCTTGCAGATCGACCCACGGATAAACATAGAGGTAAGGTTTATAAGGCAGCCGATGGTCATGAGTTCGCTCAAGCAGCTGCTGGAGTTCACTTCTATTCATGGCGCGGCCGCTGTAATAACTATTTTTCAGCTCGTTGTCCCGCGTTTCGTCGTAGTAAGGACGCTCGCCGGTCATCGCGAGGTGTATTTTCCTGGCTGTGTCCAGCTCAAGCGCCAGCTTCTGCATCATTCCCGTCATTGATTTATCACCTTGGCGACGACAGCAGGCGTAAAGACTTTGGCCAGTTCCTCCTGGGCCGTCAAATACAGCAGTCCGTTGCCCTCCAGCCGCGGCGAGTTGCCAAGCGGGATCGTCCGCTTGATCAGCTGCGCGTACAGCTCGGTTTCGGTCAGGTTGCGGCCGAAGCTCTCGCTTGCGATCTGCTTGATCAGCGCCATCGCACCCGATACGTGCGGCGTCGCCATAGAGGTGCCGCTGAGCGTCGCGTAGCTTTTGTTCAGATAGGTTGATAGGATTCCCGCCCCTGGCGCGACAAGGTCCACTTCATTGTTCGAATTCGTGAAATTAGTCGAGTTCCGCTGCAAATCGACAGCGCCTACGCTGATGACCTCGTTATATGAGCCAGGATAGTCGAATTCATCGGTAGCGTAATTGCCGTCGCCTTCGTTCCCCGCCGCGCAGACTACCAAAATATTCGCCGCCACCGCCCGCTTGATCGCCGCATGCATCTCCGGCACATCCTCCGGTCCGCCGAGCGACATCGAGATGATATCCGCCTTTTGTTCAACCGCATAATTGATCCCATTGATAATCCACTCGTATTGGCCTGAGCCTTCCTTGTTCAGCACCTTCAGGATCAGCAGGCTCGCCTCCGGCGCGACACCGACCACACCGGTATTGTTGCTGATCGCCGCAATCGTGCCGGCTACATGCGTGCCGTGTCCGTTGTAATCCACGAATACATCCGGGCTGCCGTTATCATCATCGGTAAAATTCCGCCCGCCGGCAATCCGCCCCTTCAAATCCGGATGCGAAACCTCGCACCCCGTATCCAGAATGGCTACCTTAATGCCTTTCCCCTTTGTCTGACTCCATACCGCCGGAGCCTGAATCATCTCAATGCCCTTCGGAATTTCGCTTACCTGCTCAACCTGCGCATCGATCCGATAAGGAAAAAGCCTGATTTTCCGTTGTTCCATTATCTCTCCTCCTCCTAAGAGTAAAAATGAAATACTCTCTCCAATTAAACCTTTATATCTTAATTTTAGTATTTTTTGGAGAAACATATTATAACATCTATTCTTCAGAGCCCTCAATAGACAGGAACGCTAGTTCTTAATTTGTACACAGTTTAGCGGAACATCCCTAATTAAAAGGGAGGCAAGAAGGAATGACGGTGCTGCCTTTATTGGGAAGACAACCCTTTCACACGCACCTCGTTTATTCTTTTTCATACCTATTTACGCAAGCAAAAAGACACCCAGTTTCACATTCCTCCGGTGCCTTTACGGTAATTTTATGACTTATATCAAAGCATCATCATTAGATCAAGCTAAGACTTCGATCATCATCGCCGCCCCAAGCTTGAACCCGCACGTAAACGAAGCGGCCATGTCCATCCCTTGAACCTGGTGAAATAAATCCGCCAAAGCCTCAAGGTCTTTAAAATCATCTTCAGAAAGCTTCTTTTTCCATGATTCCATGGATTCGGATATTTGTCTGCTTAACGCGCGATATTTCGGGTCTTTGGAAACAACCCTCTCATCGGGAATGAGACTGCCGTAATACAGTGATTCCAGTAAGCTGCGCATCGAATTCCACCTTTGAACTAAATAATATGAATAAACCTATCATATTTAAAGGCAATAGGTGGTACGCCTATGCGTATAGTTAAAGATAAAAAACAAAAAGTTGACCAGGTACATAAAATTTCCTTACGGGAGTTATCCAGACTCTCCGACGTCCGGCATGCTGCATTAAGCGAGCTGGCTAACGGAAAAAGAGAAAGCATTAGCTTCAGCCATATTGAAAGAATTGCAGAAGCCTTAAAAATTCGGGATATACGTGAAATTATTGATTTGGTTGATGATGAAGAAGTCAAGAAGTAAAGTAAAAGAGAGCACCGATTAAGGTACTCTCTTATTTTTGTATAAGTGGTGCGGACGAGAGGACTCGAACCTCCACTGGAGGTTAGCACACTGAACCTGAATCCAGCGCGTCTGCCAATTCTGCCACGTCCGCATAGGTGTTGCTTGTTCGCTTCAAGGCTGGTGCCTTCGAAGACGAAAAGGGTTATTATAGATTGCAGTTGGCGCCGTGTAAAGACCATTTCGTTTTTGCTTATTTTTGTTCCAAAATGGATTTCGTCCGCTCCGAAAGCTCTATTACTAGTGAGTCGTACAGCAGCAGAAGCTCCTTGGAAGGCTTAATGCCGAGCTCCCCGACGCGGGGCGTTACGGTTTGAGTGCAAAGTTCAGTTTACCGGCAAGAAAGTATACGAGCGCAATGATGTTTTTGTCGGAGCGGTAGCCGCGTGCTTTTCGCTTCGCGGCTTGGAACTATTAATTTATTCCGACCTCCTAACACCAGATAATAAACTGATTGCCTAATTTCCTTCTCCAAACACCACAAACGCTAATGCCACTGCGTTCCCATTAGGTCACTGCCATAGACATCGAAGGGATATGAATGTGTTTACCCTCCAGCTGTACCGCATAGTCCTTCCGCATCTCCCGCTCAACCCACAGTTGCAGAATATCAGCTACACTCATCTTTGGATAAATGGTACTCTCGTTTTCGAGCTACTATAATAAAAGCAACGACGTCGCAATCCAATCTTGGGAGATGTGATTCATGATAAGTGCTGACGCAGTCGGGAAACGGATTTCTACGCTTCGAAAAGAAAAACAATTGTCACAAGAACAATTAGCTGAACACTTAAATGTCAGCGCCCAAGCCGTTTCAAAATGGGAGACAGGTAAATCCTTGCCTGAAACCTCTACGCTTCCTTTACTATCACATATATTGGGTCAATCGATCGACCGTATTTTGATGCCCCAACAGTTGGTGGTTCTCCAAGCCATCTACACTGATGGTTATGAAAGCCACGATGTCACTCATTTTGTAAACCAGTTCGTTATCGACAATCATTTGACATTTTTCCTGAATGATCAGACCCTTCCCCATCGTATTCAAAGCAATCGAATAAAGCTGCTGCTTATCAAATACCAGATCCCTTCGGGTACCTATGCCGCTTATGTTTTGCAGGATAACCTGTTAGCCATTAACCTCGATAGCGAGGGCTGCAGCCTACCCTCTGGAGAACTGGAATTTGTATTTTCTGCATACGGCAATGAGCGGAAGCATCAGAATATCATGAATAAAATGAAACATTATCAATATTTTAAATGGGAGCATTTCACCGTAACTCATGAAGCTGTTCCCAAGCCTGATCGACAATCAGGGGGAGGATTATCTTTTGCTCGTTTATGTAAACGCCACCGGCATACACGCCATAAGCTGCCCGGAAGGAGACACGATTCATTACACACCGGACCGGACGCAACTTTTTAGAAGTAACTCCATAAATGATTGCTATATTGTTCAGGATGTCGGCCATCTGGGTTTTGGTCAAAGCATGGATTGTTCATGGGCAGGCGCTCTTTATCTGTCACTAAAAACCATGGGACAGGAAACCGCTTATGAAACCGTAATGGGTGTTTCCGGGGCGTGCTGGAGAGTCGCTTTTACCCCCGTTTGGGATTATAGCTCCACGGATGCTCTGGTCGCTTACGACTATGCCACTCCGGCATTTAAAGCCTATGGTCTTCAGGTCAGCTGGACAGACCGGATCATATCCAAAGAACGCGAATTGGAAATGCAGCACATTAAGGAAAGCATCAAAAACCACCAATTGCCGATTGCTATTAATCTGCGGGTCGCTCCCGAGTGGGGAATCATCACAGGCTATCTAAATGGTGGAGAAACCTTGCTGTGCCGCAGTTATTTTGACGATAAGACTTTTCAAGATCATATAGATGACCCGGAATTTCAAGAGTATATGAAAATAAGCAAAGGGTACCTGAATGTGGATCAATGGCCTTTCATCCTCATTCGTTTTAACGGCGAAGTCTCCAAGCCATCTGCTCTGGACAATCTTTACGCTTCGCTTCAGGTCAAACTAGACTCCATGTACGCCGAGGAAAACAGAGGATATAAGCTAGGTTATCAAGCCCTGCAAGCATGGCGGGAAGGATTGCTGGATGAACGATGGTATCAAACGGCGAAGCCACAGGATTTTGCCCGAAGGCTCGGCGTCAACCACTTTTGCCTAATGGCTCTGACAGATGCCAGAAGAAGTGCGGCTATCTATTTAAAGCATATGCTTTCATTCCCGGCGTCCTCCCCAACCAAGCACCTAAGCGAAATGGCGGACGTCTACGAGCAAATGCATTCCCTGCTTCAACCTTTCTACGTGAGTCTGACGGATGCGAAATCCTTGGACACCTACGATTCTCCGAAAAAAGCCTGGACGAAGGAGCAACGGCAGCAGCAAGCAGATTTACTGCATCTCATCGCGGTTCTGGAACAGCAGGGGGATGAGTTGGCCAAGCGAATCTTGGCAGCTGCGGGAAATGGCTAAGACTTTTAGGAGGGCGACCTTCCCTGTGCAGTACACAGCTGCTGAAATTGAGAAAGACACCCGGAAGGGTGTCTTTTTCTTTTCTCCATGTGAAACCGAGGCTTGGACGTGCAGAGCCACAATTCGGCGCGAGCCGCTGCTGGTGCTGTACGCAAACACTTTTTAGCATACGCGTTTCAAAAAAGGGTAGTTATCGCCATCGGCAAGCTAATTGGCGAAGGCTTCGATGATGCCAGATTGGATACTTTGTTCCTTGTCCATCCCATCTCTTGGTCAGACACTTTGCAGCAATATGCAGGCAGATTGCATCGAAGTCATGTGAACAAAGAAGAAGTCCCTTTCCTAAATAGCAAAGAAAAGGACTCTTAAATCTAGTAGCACCGCTTAAATATCTTCAAACAAATAAATCCTCATACTTGCGTATTTGCGATATAAGAATTTTCGAAACCCTCCCAAGCTCTTCGTCATGCTGCTCTATAAATTGCAGAACCGCAGCACGATCAAATTGAAGGGTTGTATCAAGAGCACGTGCTTGCTTCGAAAAATCTTTGCTAAATGGTTTGGCTTTAACATTCCGTAAGGCCACATCTGTCGGCATACTGAATGGATAATCCGTTATATCTGACAGTAGACTCAAGCCATGATCAAAATAGGGGCAAAGTCTATATCCCGTAGGTCCATGAATAAAAGCAATATTGGTGAACTCTCCCCCACTTAGCTTACGCATGAAGTGG
>NZ_ASSD01000226.1 GCF_000520715.1 Paenibacillus zanthoxyli JH29 | reverse complement strand
GGGATTACCCAAGAATCCCCCACTTCAAGTGTTAGCCAAGTGGGGGAGTGTTCAATAGAACACTATAGATTCAAGTATAGCGGGTTTCGACTAAATAATCTAAACGCTTGCCGCAAAATATTCATGACTCTCCCAGGTCAAAGGCTATGATTTACGTTCACCCATATTTAAAAAATAAAGGCCTCACTCCACATTTTTCGTGGAAATGAGGCCCTGTCTCATCCCTGTCTCTCTATGAGTTTATTCTTAAACCAATCTATAATCTCCGGAAAAACCTCATCCAGGTAATCCATTGTGCAGTGCTCGGCCTTTTCATAATAATGCAGCGTCTTTTCACCCTTCGCCCATCTCATCATCTTATCCGCGTGGAGCTTGGGTGAAGGCATAACCTCATCCTTCCCTGCATGATAGAACAGCAAAGGTACATTTAAGCCGGGATCACGCTCAATATCCCAGTCAAATTGAGCTGTCGCATGTTCAAGCGTCTCACATCCGGTCATATATGTGACGCCCCGCTGCCATAATGGATTAAGCTTCTTTAGTCCTTCTAATCCGCCGGTGAATACAAGTCCGCTATTCCCAACTACACATTTTACCCGTTTATCATATGCCGCACACATCGGCGCCAGATATCCACCCAAGCTGAAACCTATAAGGCCGATTCTTCCCATGTCCATTCCATAGATCGGATGCTGTTCGAACCAATTGATGATCGCCGTTACAGCGTTATGATATTCTTTTACATCGAATTTCATATCTTTCCACAGTTCGCCTTGACCCGGCCCGTCGAATGTAAAATAGTTAAACCCATTCTGTCTAAATAAATTTCCATGTGAGTTGCCCTCAGCCTCTTTGATGTTATCCATCCCGTTTACAAATATAATAAGCGGGCTGTCAGGCACTGTCGAAAGCCTCAAATATCCCGGAATTTTCACACCGTTAAAGGGTACATCAATGCGTATGGGCCTTTCCTTTTCATCGTATAGGCTTATTGCTCTTTGATAGCTTTTTCTGGCTTTTTCTTGTGTTCTTTCCTTTTGATTGCTGTCAATAAAAAATACATGCTGACCGGCATGATAGCAGCCGACGGCTTCATGGAACAATGCCCGTGCCTGTACCCTGTTTCCTTTATCTAATGCTTCCTCAGCCTTTTTAAAAACCGCATCGCCTTCTATAGTCCATTGCTCGCACCAATTCAGCCAGTTAGGCACCCTTGTCACTACTCTTCTCAATCTCCCATAATCTAATCCGAAGGATAAAAATCTTCCATACCACCGTTGATAAACCCTGCCCTCACTAAAAATATATTTAAATGCAAATTTTTCCTTTAAAGTTAAATGAACCATTGATCTCCCTCCCGCAGGCCAGAAATAGATAATTTATTTCAATCTGTCCATGAAGAAATCTGCAAACATGGTTATCGTTTCAGTTGCATGGTTTGTGACACAATGATTACCGTCTTTCCAGAGCTTTAATGTTTTATCCGTCGATTGGGCTTCATTATAAATTTGTTCAACCCCTTCAGCGCTGAACAGGGGATCAGGTATCCCATGGTTTACTAAGAGTGAACAGGTAATATTGGAGGCATGCCCTTCCATCGTCATATTGTCAATGAACTTCTCCAACTCGGTACCCTTCTTGTTTGACAGCGCCGAAAATACTTTGCTGAAATGAGGAATAAATTTGATGACCTCTTTTGGAAAATAGGAGCCCCCATTGATGATACAAGCATCCAGCTTCTTACTGATTCCTGCAGTCCTTGCTACCAAATATCCGCCAAAACTGTAGCCTACCATGCCTATTTTGCCAAATCTATTATCCATTGATACATGTTCAATAATTTCATTTAAGGCTTCTTCGTTATTCAGTTCCATATACATCTTGTTAAACAGCCTTGTTTCACCCTGCCCAGGTCCGTCTATCATCAGATACGCGAGACCTCTCTCTGCATAATAGCTGCTGTAATTATGATGTTCTTCGCGCCAGCCGTCAGCTCCTCCGATAGAAATAACGACCGGAACTTTTCCCGCCGTTTTCTGAGGCATTCTTAACCATCCAGCCATTTTGCTGTCTTTGTATGGTACTTCGATCCTTTCAATTTCCGGGTTATACAGCTTTGCAGCTTCACTATAGCAATCTATCAGCTTTCGGTACATACGCAGCTTTTTGTCCGTATCCGGGATAATTGTGTATTGTCCAACTCTGTAAGCAGCAACAGCATTGAGATAAAAAGTTGTTGCAGTCATTAGGTGGCCCTGCTGTATTGCATGATCGGCCAATGCCCTGGAACGGTCACCCAAACTGTCACAAATATCGGCATAGTCGCCTCCCTTTTGATATTCCCGCATGAGTACAATGAAATCATTTACGTCAAGACCATTAGGAATGGCTCTGTCAATAGGTAAAGTCCGGACGATTGCATTCATTTCCTGGTTATCCGGGTTCATCATTTTGACCTCCCTTCAGCAATGTTAGTACGTTTGTACTAAATTGCATCTTCATGTTAGCACGATTGTACTAATCCGTCAAGTATGGTATGCTGCTATGGAAATTTTATTTTCGGAGGGGTCTCATGACTACCAAAAAAGTGATTTTGGATAAGGCCATAGAGTTATTTAATAAAAATGGATATGCCACCGTCTCGATGCGTGATATTGCCGATGCAGCCAATAAGAGTGTGGGGAATATAACCTACCATTACAAAAAAAAATCTGATTTAATCTTTGCTATCGTTGAGCTCCAATATGAAGATTTACAATCCTTGGATTTGAAAACGGAGGTTGACATAGAGGGTTTAAATGAGCAATTGAAAATGATGCTTGACTTTCAAAAGAAATACTATTTCTATTTTAGCAATATGATTGAATTGCGCAAAACCTATCATGAAATATTGGAATTCCAAATAAAAGTAAGAGAAGAGCTTACACTGCATTTTCTCAGAATTATTGAGCATTTTGAAAAAAAAGAAATATTCAGGGCATCCCCAAATAAAGAGCTTCAAGCATGTTTGGCAAAAGGAATTGTATTATTGTTGATGTCGTGGGTACAACAAGCATTATTGGGGGAAACAGAACAACATGAGGGGCTTTTAAATATTGTCTGGAGCATCCTTTATTTTAACCTGACAGAAAAGGGCGTCGGCTTATATAACGAGATTTTTAACAATAATTTACTCTAAAAAAGGTTTACAAAACTGCTGCGGTAGCAATTTCATAAACCCGCTGTATTTCAGCTGGTAAGTAGGGTCAAAAAAAATCCTTTTTTGTAATGCCATAATACACTCGGTCGTCGTATTCATCCGTCTCGCTGTAATAATAGCTCTGCCTTAAAGTTCCTTCATATCTCATTTGAGCTTTTTGCAGCACCTTTGCCGAAGGGACATTTCTGCCGCGATGAAAAGCTTGAAGCCTATTTAACCCGGTTTGCTTAAATGTAAATTGGATTACCGCTGCCAACGCCTCACTGGCGTATCCTTGGTTCTGGTATGACTTTCCGATTGCATATTCAATATCCGCAAAATGATGCTGTTCATCAACGCTGCAAAAGGCAATTTGTCCGATGCACTCCTCATTGTCTTTAAGGATAATGGCCCACCTGTAAAATTCGCTTCGAACGTAAGATGCAATCCATTTCTCCAGCAATTCTTTAACCGAGCCGAGATCTTCATAAGCAGGTTCGCCGTAATTCCACTGAACTTCGGAATCGCTAATCCAGTTCTTATGCATGCTCCCGGCATCCTGCAAAATAAACGGCCTTAACGTAAGCCTGACGGTTTCAATGATTTGAGTTCCAGCATGCAAGCCTCTTCACTCCATCTTCATATTTTGTCTAATTCTATCAAGTATTTAGAAAATCAGGAACCATATGCACACATTTTTCAACCTTTTCATAACTTAAATTATCAATTTGACTCAAGGAAGCGCAGGGAGAGAACATTGGACAAAATATCTATTGTAACGCCTTGCTATAATGCGGAGAAATATATTATGGAGACCGTTCAGTCGGTAATTACGCAGACGGCCGTGGAGTCGGGACGAGTTGAATTGGAATATATCATCTGTGACGGCGGTTCAACGGATCGTACGATCGAACTGATCAATAGTGTAAACAGCGGGTTCATAAAGATCATATCTGAGCCTGATGCGGGGATGTATCACGCTTTATCCAAAGGCTTCCAGCTCGCGACTGGAGACATCTGCGCTTATATTAATGCTGGGGATTATTACTCCAGGCACGCCTTCGATGTTGTTCTGGATCTGTTCGAAACGAAACCGGTAAAGTGGCTTACAGGATTGAATGTCAGCTACAATGACCGTTCACAGTTTGTTTCATCCTTTCTGCCTTTTAAATACAGGAAAAACCTGCTTGGCTGCGGGTATTACGGCATGAAGCTCCCCTTTCTACAGCAGGAATCTACGTTTTGGAGCAGAGAACTGAATGCGTTAATTGATTATGATTTTTGGCCGACGTTCAAGTATGCCGGAGATTATTATTTGTGGCGGCGATTCTCGGAGGTCACCGAGCTTATGATCGTCGATGCTTATTTGGGAGGATTCCGGTTTCACAAGGGCCAGCTTTCTGAGAACCTTGAAGCGTATTTCGCCGAAATGCGTTCCATTGGAACCAAGCCCGGTATAAAGGAATTTATTACCCTTCAATTTGACCGGCTGATCTGGATGGGAGACGGGAAGGTAAAGAAGCGGCTGAACCGGGACGGCCTGTTTCGGTATAATCATCAGCTGCAGCAGTGGGAATGAAAGCGAGGGGTGGTCACAATTAAATATATACCCGTTCAAGGTCTTGACAAGTCATGTTCACAATTGGTTATCGGGACAGCCGATTTTTCCCGAAAGCGTCTGGATGCCGCATTTGAAATGCTTGATGCCTATATCCTGCGCGGCGGAAACACCATCGATACGGCGAATGTCTATGGGGATGGCGAAAGCGAGCTGGTGATCGGACAGTGGCTAAAATCAAGACAGCTTCGGCAAAATGTCGTAATCATCGACAAGGGCGGCCACTATCATGTGAATGCCAATCAAGCCATTGTAAACAGGCTGACTCGCCAAGATGTTGCGGAGGATCTGGAGCGCAGTCTAGAGAGACTTCAGACGGATTATATTGATATTTACTTGCTTCACCGCGATGACCCTTCGGTTCCGGTGGACGAAATTATGGATTTTCTTCAGGAACACATAGACTCCGGTCTGATTAAAGCGGTTGGAGCCTCCAATTGGTCGGTTCAAAGAATTGAAGAGGCGAATCGGTATGCGAACAAAAAGGGCTATAACCGTCTGGTAGTCAATAGTCCCTCATTAAGTCTGGCCGCAGTCAATGAGCCGCGCTGGCCTGGAACGGTGTACGTGGATCAAGCTTATCATGACTGGCATAAGCAAACCCAGCTTCCATTATTCGCGTGGTCATCTCAAGCAGGCGGTTTCTTCTCGGGACGCTACTCCCCCGGCGTGCGCGTGAGCGAGGACATGGTCCGGGTATATTACAGCGACGATAACTGGAAACGGTTAGGCCGTGCGAGCAGCTTGGCCGCACACAAAGGAAAGGGGATTACAGCAAATCATATTGCGTTAGCCTATGTGTTAAACCAGCCTTATCCAGTATGTGCGGTCATTGGGCCTGAGCGCCTCGATGAATTAATCTCCAGCTTCGCAGCGCTGGATATACGTATGACTGATGCGGAACGACTATGGCTTAACCTGGATCAATGGTAGCTTCCGTTCACCGTCTGCAGCCTATTTTCGTGCCACATTGGGTCGGGTAGCCAGATTATCTTCATGCCTGCCCCCTCACGTCCTTTTTTCGCAGCAGCTTTGCTCAGAGCATATTTCCAGGGATATGCCAAGCTGGGGCCCTCATAAGATGTTGTAATAGAATCGATGTAAGGAGGCGGAACATAAAGTGACAAGCAGGTGGGTTGTTTTTTCACCCGATGGCGGCATCCAGGCGGAATTTATTCTAAATAACGGCATTCCTTATTATAGTGTGCGCTATTGTCACCGGCCCGTGATCCGGCCTTCGAAGCTGGGCTTTACCTTTGAACATGCCGAGCCGCTTAACCGGAACTTTAGAGTCTCCGCCGCCAGGTATGACAGCTTCGATGAGACCTGGACACAGCCTTGGGGAGAAGTCAGGGAAATACGCAATCATTACAATGAACTCCGCGTGGAGCTTGAAGAGACAACCCCGTCTCCGCGCCGAATGTTCATCATTTTTCGTGTATACAATGACGGCCTGGGCTTTCGCTATGAGCTGCCTGAGCAGGAGCATCTCTCCCATTTTGAAATCAAGAGCGAAGATACCGAATTTGCCCTTACCGATGTGGATCACGCATGGTGGATTCCCGCCTATCAGAAACTGTATACTGAACTGCTGTACCATGTGACTCCCCTTCGTTCCATTCCTTACCGCGCCGTCCATACCCCTTTAACGATGAAAATGGCTAATGGATTGTACCTGAGCATTCACGAAGCCGAACTGTCCCGCTATTCCACCATGACCCTGATGCCCCTGGAAAATAATACGCTTGCAGCCGACCTTATTCCCTGGTCCGACGGTATTAAAGTCAAAGGCTCCACTCCGCTAACAACGCCCTGGCGAACGATTCAGATCGCAGAAACGCCGGGCGATTTGATTACCTCCTATTTGATTCTTAATCTGAATGAACCGAACAGGCTGGGAGATGTGTCATGGGTGCTGCCGGGCAAGTACATTGGCATTTGGTGGGGCATGCATCTGGGGATTTACACATGGAGCTACGGCCCCAAGCATGGTGCAACAACCGAGAACGCCAAGCGGTACATTGATTTTGCCGCCAAATACGGCATTCCGATGGTGGTGATTGAGGGGTGGAATATCGGGTGGGAGAACGATTGGACCAAGCATGGTGAGAACTTCAGTTTTACAACTCCATATCCTGATTATGACATTGTAGAAGTCACTTCGTATGCCGCAAGCAAGGGCGTGAAAATTATCGGGCACATGGAAACGGCCGGAGCGATTCAGAATCTGGAGCGGCAAATGGAAGCGGCTTTTACTTTATTTAAAAAACTCGGGATAGACGTTGTGAAAACAGGCTATGTCTCCCCTGACCCTGCGCTTAAGCGCTTTGATGACCAAGGGAATCTGCTCAGCATGGAGTGGCTTGGCGGTCAATATAACGTGGATCATCATCGAAAAGTAATCGAAACCGCGGCCAGGTATCAGATCAGTCTGATCGCCCACGAGCCGGTTAAGGATACGGGAGAACGACGAACCTATCCGAATATGATGACCCGCGAAGGCGCGCGGGGACAGGAATTCGATGCCTCCGCCGAATATGCCGGAAACCCTCCGGACCACACCACCATTATTCCTTTTACCCGGATGCTTGCCGGTCCCTTCGACTATACACCGGGGATTGTAAGGCTGATCTATAAGGAGTTCAGACCGGGCAACCGGGTGCGGGGGACGTTAGCTAAACAACTGGCCCTTTACGTCGTTCTGTACAGCCCGCTGCAAATGGCCGCCGACCTGCCGGAAAATTACGAACAGCAGCGCGCGGCTTTTCAATTTATTCTGGATGTCCCTACCGATTGGCAGGATACCAGGGTGCTGGGCGGAGAGATCGGAGATTATGTAACGATTGTCCGCAAAGACAGAAACAGTGAAGAATGGTATCTGGGCAGCATTACCGATGAGCACGAACGCACGCTTGCGGCGCCGCTCGCTTTTCTTGATCCGGACCAAGCGTATGTGGCAGAAATCTATGCCGATGGCCCGTCTGCCGATTGGAGGATCAATCCCTATCCCCTGACCATTTCCAAGGTACCTGTTGACAGAAGCACAACCTTGCAATTGAGGCTCGCCCCGGGAGGCGGGCAGGCCATTCGCATACGTCCGGCTGCCGTGGATGAAATCAGGTCCCTTCCGGTTGATAGAACATCTTCGACAAGCGCTTACGCTTAGAAAAACCCTAAAAACCAGAGGGAAGAGGTATGGCAGGAATGATCTAATACCCGCCAGCTGCGGCATCGATCAGGTTCGGCACCGCAGCTGTGCAGCCCCCTCCTATTCAATTTGCTTTAATTCCTTCAAACGCAGAGGTTACTAAATTTTGCACATAAGTATCATCCAGCTTTCCACCGATTACTAACAATCTATAGAATATCGGCCCGTAAATCAGGTCAATGCTTAACTCAATATCAAGATTTCCCTTTAATTCCCCCTGTTGAACTCCCTGTTCCAATAGTTGTCTTGCTTCAAGCCGGCGCGGATAGAAAAATCTGACCCGGTATGCCTCTGCCAGCCCCGAATCGAACTGCCCTTCTCCTATTAGCTCCGTAATGATTTTACCTTCCCGGCTTGTCAAGAATCGGGCTAAATTCGTGGCGTGTATCAGTATATTATTGAATGCTGAGCCTGTGTCGGGCAGCGGCAGTCTTGCTGTGGCAGCAGAAAGAAAGCCATCCATAACAACAGCAGCCTTGTTGGGCCACCATTTATAAATGGTAGCTTTACTCACCCCGGCACGCTCAGCAATTTTCTCAACAGTGACTGCTCCAAAGCCATTCTCCAACAACAAGTCATAGGAAGCGGCAAGGATGGACTTTTCAGTTTCAATGTTACGCGGGCGCCCTCTTTTGGCATTCACAGAAATCCCCTCCAAATAAAAACTATACGTTCATTATACATAATATCCAGTAAAAGAAAAATAAAAACTGACTATTTACAAAACTGTACGTTCAGTATATTATAAAGACATGAATTAGTGAACTATACGTTCAGTATTTATTTTACGAGGAGGATTATTATGCAAACAGATCAAGTAATGGAAGGTAAAAGTATTTCGAGTTGGATTACGCTGCTGTTAGCAGCTGCATGCGGCCTTATCGTCGCCAATCTGTATTATGCCCAAACACTGGTAGGACCGATTAGCGCCGCTACGGGTCTTTCTTCCGACGCAGCAGGGTTAATTGTCACTTTAACTCAAATCGGTTATGTCGTAGGGCTGCTGTTTATCGTACCGCTTAGTGACATTATTGAAAATCGGCGTCTTGCTGTCTTATCGCTGCTTGTTGTTGTATGTGCTTTGATTGCGGCAACATTCACACCTAATGCGTTATTGTTCCTCACTGCGTCCCTATTCATTGGACTCGGATCTGTGGTGGCCCAAATACTGGTACCTTATGCTACCTATTTATCGTCTGAAGAGCAGCGCGGACGTGTGGTGGGGAACGTGATGAGCGGACTCTTGCTCGGAATCATGTTGGCCCGGCCTGTAGCAAGCTTTATAGCCAGCCTTTGGGGATGGCATGCAGTATTTGCATTGTCGGCGGTTATTACAGCTCTTTTATCACTTCTATTGTCGCGTATTCTTCCTGAGCGCAAGCCTTCACCTACGATGAATTATGGCGAATTAATCGTTTCATTGGGTACTCTATTAAAACAAACACCTGTATTACGCCGCCGGGGCATTTATCAAGCCTGCCTATTTGGTGCCTTTAGCCTCTTTTGGACTACGGCTCCTTTACGGCTTGCGGATGATTTCGGATTGTCCCAGCAAGGCATTGCATTGTTTGCTTTAGTCGGTGTTGGCGGCGCAGTCGCAGCGCCGATCGCCGGAAGACTGGCGGACAAAGGCTGGACCCGATTTTTGAGCGGACTGGCGATGATCATCGCTGTCCTGTCCTTTTTGCTGACATACCTTGTTCAAGGCAATTCAACTATTGCTCTAGCCATGCTCCTTGTTTCCGCTATCACGCTGGACATGGCAGTATCGGGAAATCTTGTGCTTGGACAGCGTGCGATTTACACATTGGGGAGTGAAGCGAGAGGACGTCTAAACGGACTGTTCATGTCC
>NZ_ASSD01000225.1 GCF_000520715.1 Paenibacillus zanthoxyli JH29 | reverse complement strand
GGAGCGGCTGGCCTTGGTGGATGACGCGGCGCATGCCTATCCGGCCTGGCTCCAGATTATGGCGGCGGCCCTGGCGGGCGGCTGCTTCACCATCATATTCAAGGGGAGCTTCTGGGACGCCCTGCCCGCGCTGTTCGTATCGGGACTCGGCTACGCCTCCGTGCTTTATTTGCAAAGGCTGGTCCAGGTTAAATTTTTTGCCGAGCTCACCGCGTCTGCTCTGATTGGACTGCTGTCCTTCCTGTTCGTTCAAGCCGGCATCGGCGCGGAGACGGATAAGATTATCATCGGCTCCGTCATGCCGCTCGTTCCGGGACTGCTGATTACGAACGCCGTCAGAGACCTGATGGCCGGCCATCTTATATCGGGACTGTCCAAGGGAGCCGAGGCGTTCCTGACCGCTTTTGCCATCGGAACCGGGATCGGGCTTGTGCTGTCCTTCGTTTCGTAGTCTTACTTCAGAGGAGAACTATCATGATTTTGCAGCTTATTACGAGCTTTATCGCCTCCGCCATGTTCTGCATCCTGTTTAATACGCCCAGACGCACGCTGCTTCAATGCGGAATCGCCGGAATGCTGGGCTGGATGGTATACCTGCTGCTCGATCCTCATTGGAAATCCGTCGTGGCTACCTTCTTTGCCACAGTCGTCGTTGGGGTGGTCAGCCAGATTTTTGCCAGGTCCTTCAAAATGCCGGTCATCATCTTCAGCGTAGGCGGTATTATTCCGCTTGTTCCGGGCGGTCTCGCCTATGATGCCATGCGCAGGTTCGTCGAGGACGATTATACGACCGCGCTGCAGACTGCCGTTCAGGCACTCCTGCTGTCGGGAGCCATTGCCACGGGACTTGTACTCAGCGAGGTACTGGGGCAGATGTTCCGCCGCAGCAAGAGCTAAAGCTCTTCGCGGAAAGCTAAGTGCCGGGCGGAGGAGCCGGGCGATAATCTCTACTCCTTTGTATCCGCACAATCGCTTTAGAATATCGCTTGAACAACTCTAATATATCGAATGAGTTCAGGTGAATAGCGGGTGGTTTTTTGTTTCGCACGCTTCGCGAGCTCAACTGGCTAAAGCCTAAATAAAAACAGCCGGGATATCCCAGCTGTTTCATGAGCATTATGCCTTCCGTTTGCGATTCGCCGATAAACGTTTGTTTCGCAACACCCGTCGGTACTTTCGCTTTGCAGCTCTCCACCGCTTTCTTGTCTTTCTTTTGACGGTGACTGCCGGTGCGCTGCTTGCCGCCGGTTCGAAAGCCAGGCAACCGGGTTTCACGACTTCCATACGCCGCATCATTTCGTTCTCTTCGTGTTCAAGAATATGGCAGTGCCAGACATAGGGGCCGAAGTAGTCGCCGAACCGTGCGATAATTCGGGTCACCTCGCCCGGGTTGGCCCGAACGACATCCTTAAACCCGCGCTCGTACGAATCCGGCGGCATCGGCGGCCCTGTAAAGACAAGTTCACCCGCTTTCTCGAATCGCTCTAGGTCGAAGGGCTGCCGATCCAAGATCTGAAAACGGACCAGGTGGAGATGTATCGGATGAGTACCAGGAGACGTGTTGATCAGGCGCCAGATCTCAACTGTATTTAGGACAGGGTATTCGGTCGTATTGTCACCCCAGAGATAAGGGAGGGCACTGAAAAACTACTTGATTTTTAGAAATTCAACATTTTGAGGGGGTCAAATATGATTCCCGGAACGCAAAACGAGCCTTAGAAACGATTCTAGAGGCTCGTTTTTTTTCGCGTATTTTTTGAAGAGACTTTTTCAGTGACCTCGAGATAAGGCTGGGTTTTTCCTGTCAGATTACGGGTGCCCAGCATGACAATCGCACGTTCTTCTCCGTCCATTTGTTCCGTTCCATCGTTCAGCGTTAGATCCCGGATTTTGGCCACTTTGCGAGGATTCAGATGATGAAGTTTCGTCAAACGCTTAGGAATAGAGGTACGATCTTTACTGGATAAGGGCAGGTTCACTCGAAACTGCATCACTACCCCGGTGGTGTTCGGATCGGGCGGAAGGCCGACATTGAACGGCGCAAGAGCGCTGTTCGTTAGCGTGAACGTGTTATTTTCCCGACTTGTGAAGTCGACGATAACATCTACTCGTTCTCCAGGGGCAAGTGTGAACTCCTCCACGACAGCGGGACGTTCCATGAGTCCGTCGTCTGTTCCGATCACGACGAAGGGGAGATTCGAGTCAAGCTTTAGGGTGAAAAATCTGGAATTGGCGCCGTTCAGAATACGAAACCGATAACGCCGAGGCTCTACGTTCAAGTAAGGCCAGAGCTTTCCGTTGACCGCGATCGTATTAGCCAAGAACTGTGCTTCCCAGTGAGCAGGATAGAAGAGCGATCCATCAGAATTAAACTGGCGGTCGGTGATCAAGATCGGGATTTCGAACGGAATTTTGGGCAGCGGCAGCTTCTCTTCGATCAGGTCGCGTATGAAATAGAAGCCTTGCAGGCCGGAATATACATTCAGCCGGGTCACACCGATGGCATGATCATGATAGTGCAGCTGTGCGGCCGGCTGACGGTTAGGATACTTGTAAACATCGGTCTTGAACAGTGGCCCGATCTGAGTCAGGCCGGGCGCATACCACTGGTCCGGTGTCCCGTCATAAACCGCAGGGGCGTTGATTCCATGCAGGTGCACGACGTTTCGTACATCAGGCCGGAATGTCGTTTCAGCACCAGTAGGGACAGAGCCTCCAGGATGTAAGGATTCGGCACCGTGGATGCTGTGGTCCACCGTTAGCAGAGATTTCGTCGGTAGATCGTTGATCCAGTGTACTTTAATAGGCTGATTCCGGCGTGCCACGATCGTTGGTCCCGGCCACATACCGTTATATCCCCAGATTGTCGTGGGTGGGAAATCACGGTGGACTTGCTGTTGGTCCTGCTGCATTCGCACTTCATAGAAAGGTTTTCCCTTGATCCTTTTTACAGGCCGTAGAATCGGCGGAATCGGCAGGAGATCGACAAACTTCGGTATCGTGTTAGGGTCCGCGGGGTTTACAGCCACTACGTTTCCCTCCTTATATGAATGGACTCGGGAGGAGTATGCCCAAGTGCGTTCCATCTCCGGTGTATTCCCGGTTTTATTAGAATAGGTGTTACCAGCCTCCATTTTCTATTTATCAGTATGTGTTATGGAGTGACTTTACCTGTGCGAATGCACATGGGCATACGTCTTATTTACAGGAAGGACCAGTGCAAGAGCACCATTTCCGGGTAGATTCAAGCACCCCCAGTACAACGTCTAATCACAAAGAGAAGAAACCCGCCGTCTAACGAAAACAGCTGTTTGCAACGGATAAAGAGAAGTTGGTAACAAGACGCTTCTACGATCAATTTAGGCAAAGGCTCCATCGCGACCTGCCGCTTTGTTCCACCGCAGCAAGAGCTAAAGAGCTCTTCGCGGAAAGCTAAGTGCCGGGCGGAGGAGCCGGTGCTGGTGACGACCGCTCCGAAACAACAAGGCCGTCCTGCCCTGGATTCTGATCCATGGAAGGACGGCTTATGCTGCGGCAGACGCTGACCGCAAATATCAGGCGGTTCTGCCTTCGACTCTTTTTTGATACACGACGATGTCCAGCCAGCGGCCGAATTTACGGCCAATTTCCTTATAGTAGGCGCTCTGCTCATAACCGTTGCTCTCGAAAAAGGAACGGCTGGGGTTATTCTCCGAGCATACAGTCGCCACAAGCGTATGAAAACCGTGTTCGGCGGCCATCCGCTCGATAAAGGCCAATGCTGGCCTTCCCACTCTTTTGCCCGTACATTCCGGCTTCAGGTACACGCTGATTTCACCGGTCACGTCATAAGCCTGCTTGTTCTTGTGTCTGGTAATCAATACATATCCCTGCATTTCCCCTCCCAGCATGATCGCGTAGGATTTAAACCGGGGATCGCCGGTCAGCATGTTCCGTTTCATCTCCTGTACCGTCAGCCGGTCGGTGTGAAACGACACGGTTGTATTCAGCACATAATAGTTATAAATCTCCGTCGCTTCGGCCAAATGTTCTTCTCCGATCTCGACGAAAGACAGTCCTTCGCGGTTCATCTCTAATCCTCCCAAATCGACATTTCCAGTTCATCCACGAACCAGCGCAATTGGGCGGTCGCTCTGCGGCGCAAAGTTCCGTCCTCATACATCCGCTGCACCGCGTCGCGCTGCTCCTGGATCGCTTCCAGCTTCCATTCGAGCTGC
>NZ_ASSD01000224.1 GCF_000520715.1 Paenibacillus zanthoxyli JH29 | reverse complement strand
AAATACGGCCATCCGGTGAGGCAATCACCGTATGCGCTCCTTTAAGCACAAGGATCACACCCCGCTCTCGGGCGTAGTCTAGCGCCAGCCCGATCCGGTCACGCTGTACTTCCTTCGTGCTCACACAAGCCAGCCGAGCCATTTCGCCGGGATGCGGCGTCAGAATTACAGACTCCCGGCGGCTCTGCCATGTCCCGTAATCACACTCGGCCAGTATATTCAGCGCATCCGCATCCACGACAAGCGGACATTCCGCGCCTTCCCAAATTTTTTTAAGCCATTCCTTATCCTCTTCGAACCGCCCGATTCCCGGGCCGACGGCAAGCACGTCCTTCTGGTCGGCGAGATTCAGCACCTCTTCCGCCGCTGCGGCATTCCAGGTTCCGTCCGCTTCACCGCCGGCGTCCGCC
>NZ_ASSD01000223.1 GCF_000520715.1 Paenibacillus zanthoxyli JH29 | reverse complement strand
GGGAGCGGCTGGACATGCTCCGCCATCTGCGGGAGCTTACGCCGCTTCAGGCGATTCGGCAGATCCGCAGCCGGTTCTACGATCCATTCATTTTGGCGGACGAGCGCCATCAGGCGACGCTGCACCGGGAGACGCTGAAGGAAATGCTGGACGAGCTGGAGCTGTCGGCGGGACGCTTCGGCAGCATCCCTCTTTTTCTTGATTTTCTGGACGAGGTAACGTCAAGGAACGAGCAGCACCGGTCTCCCGGCGGTACAGAGCAGGAGGACCGCATCGCACTGATGACGATCCACAAGTCGAAGGGGCTGGAGTTCCCCGTTGTCATGCTGCTCGGCGCGTCCGAGGGCATCCTGCCGCACA
>NZ_ASSD01000222.1 GCF_000520715.1 Paenibacillus zanthoxyli JH29 | reverse complement strand
GTGGACGGAACCAAAATCGAGGCGAACGCCAATCGCTACACTTTTGTATGGGGCAAAGCTGTCTGCAAACACAAGGCCAAACTGCAAGAGAACGTACATGCCCTGTTCGCTGACATCGAAGCGGCAGAGAACCAAGAAAAACGCGAACACCAGGGAAGAGACCTTGCTGAACTCGGCGAGTCTTCCGAGATGAGCAGCGAGAAACTAGAACAAGTAGCGCAGAAACTTGAAGCCCAGCTATTGGAGAAACCCAAAGACAAGCCTCTGAAAAAAGCCTTGTACAAAAGCGGCAGGAAATCGGGAAATGGTCGTCAGTTTGGAACGACTGCGGTATCAGAAACAGGCTCGGGAAATTCTGCGAAGTGAGGAAGGTTACGCCTTGGCCGTACGTCGAATGACGGAGCCCGAAAGTGTATTTGGACAACTGAAAAACAACCGGGGCTTCCGGCGATTTCTGCTTCGCGGCATGGAGAAAGTGACGCTTGAGGTCGGGTGGCTTTCCCTTGCCCATAATGTACTAAAACAAGCCGCAGTGGACCAAAAACGCAAAACAGCGATTCTCCAATAACCGGAGAATCGCTGTTTTGCTGACTTTTTGCGTTTTCTAGAATGAAGAAGAACTGTCTCTGACTTTGAAAATCTACTTATGGGACAGCTCCTTATGATACTCCCCCATTATAGCTAGATAAACGTCTCGGTCCTTGGCCGGGCGGCCTTTTCCACGGTACGACAGCCGATATTTGGGACTCCATTGATATCCTTAGTGCAGATTGGACAAATCATTCGCTGTGCCGGCGATATGTACGTAGGCGCGTTCAGCTCCTGCATGGACAACGCTTGATGCCGACAGCGATGGATTTTTCTGAAAACTTTCAAAAATAATGAGGCCAGAGAGAGTCTGTCATCTCTCAATCAGCCGACTGCTGGACGTATCCCAACGCCACGGGCCTGATTTCCCCTCCAAATGCAGCCCGCCATACCACTCGTCTTTGCTTTTTAGCAAGAGGTAGTCCTCTTCTCCAGCCAAGACCTTCCGGCCCAGCGCGGTTAGCGTAATCCTGCAATCGGCAAAAGAGGGTACCGTATGACCAAAGTCGGGGAAGGCCTCCAATCCTTGAATATGCAGCAGCGGGTAAGGCTCTTCCCACATGTTCTTCAGATGGCGCCAATATTCCAGGTCGCCCATGCCCAAAATATGCAGTTGCTCTCCAACCCTCCCGAATAAAGCGTGCGGTGTATATTCCGCGCCTGCAGCGGCCTCCAAAGTAGCTTGCTCAATAAGCCCAAGTCCGTTATGAACAGATGGGATGCGGGATAAATGGGCCTCGAACGCCTTTTTCACAAAAGGCAGCGCGGAGGTATCTTCCTCAAGGAACCGGATATGCTGCTCCGGCAAGGGTGAAGTATAGGCTTCCCACATTTTGCTTCCCAGCGCCAATTCTCGCTCTGATAAAGGCCGCCAGGTACCGGATAATGCCTTTAGCTGCTTAACCGTAAGCTGGCCCAATCCGCGAAAGCGTTCAACCCCCGGGTAATCCCCGATGCACAGCAAGTTCAATTTCGTGTCCCCAAGCGTCTGCCCGGCAAGGCAATAAAGCAGATAACACAGCATCGTCTGATCGAACAGATCGTATTCGAACCACAAGACGATTTCGTTATATTTTTTCAAATTACGCAGAATTCGCTCCTGCTCCTCAATCTTCAAATATTCCTCCTGCGGAATTCCGAAATTCCGTTCCAGATACCGCGCCCGAATCTCCCGGTTCTGTCTCTGTGCCATATCGCGGAATACAGGCCCTACGGAATAGATTTCTCTCCAGGCCACAACCTCACCTTGAACCGCGCCCTGCCTGAGCTTATCCGCAACAGAATCTCCGTTTGTAATATGCAGCATGCTTTTTCCTCCTTATAGGGCTCATCAAATTTCGCATCTATGTATATACTAAGTATATACCAGTCCGGGAGGTTGTGGTAATATTGAATAAAAGGAAAAAGAAAGGTTGGGTCCATATGGCAAATACAACTATACGCAAGTGGGGTAATAGTCTCGCCGTCCGTATTCCTCAGGAAGTTTCTGAGCTCGTAAAATTTACGGATGGAGTAGAGGTTGAAATGTATGTTACCGAGAACAATGAGGTCGTTCTTCGCCCTTCGTTTCCGACTACCGACGATCAAGACGCTCTTCGCAGACATTTTCTGTCGATACGTGCGAAATGCAAAGCAGGGATGACTGCCCACGAAGAGACTTTTGTAGAACCAATGGGAGATGAGATCATTTAATGTCAATTACAGGAGATGTGGAACGCGGAAGCGTCATTTGGTTAAATGTGTATCCGACGCGGGGGCACGAACAAAATGGCTGGCGCGCCGCAATCGTACTATCAGATGGACTCATCGACCCCGAAAATTCAACATTTGCCATGATTGTTCCGATCACGACTAAAATTAAGAACTATCCCTTTGAGGTGCCGGTCCCTTCAGGGATCACTACGACCAATCCCCGAGTCCCGTTTACGGAACTTAGCGGCGTGGTGCTGACAGATCAAGCCAAATCGCTTGACCTGAACGCAAGAAATGCTGTGGTCATTGGCAAAGTGGATCCCGCCTCCCATTTTTACCGATTTATAATCACTAATGTACGTTCGATTCTCGCTTAATTCCATAATTCAAGAAGTACGCCTGACGGCGTCCTTGAAGGACGCAAGTACGTTTCTCGTAGAAATATAAGACCATTTATAAGCGTGAACTTATAGATTCTTATATTTGAAACAAGACCATCCCTGCACGGGATGGCCTTCTCTTTGAAATACAATACTGCGAGTGCTTAACCCAATTATATCCCCTGTGCCGGATAGCCCCGCATGAAGCGACTATTTCACAGACGGCAAGTACTCGGCAAGGCGGTCCCATGTTTCGGTGATGCCCTGCTCCATGCCCATATCCATAACCGTCTTCAGCGCTTCGGCGGATTCAAACCGTGACCGGCTGATGATCTTCGTCTTCCCATCCTGCTCGATAAACTCCATCGTAGTATCCGAGGACGGCATTCCTTCCGCAACATTGCCTTCCGCATCGGAGAAATAATCGGTATAGACAATTTTTTCCGGCTCAACGATATCATGATATACCGCTTTGCCCCAGGATTCCATGCCGTAGAAATCGCCCTGCTTCTCATCCACGCACTTCATGCAGTAATGCCAAACGCCGCCCGGACGAAAATCGACGGTGCAAACCGGCAGGGTCCAGCCTCTAGGCCCCCACCAATGCTTCAAATGCTCAGCTTCCGAAAATGCCTTGAAGACAAGCTCACGCGGCGCATCGAATACACGCTCCAGAACCAATTCCTGACCTTCCACTCTGGTAATCATTTCATTCGGCATTGAATACTCCTCCTTAAGATTAGGTTTCCTTCGGCTCATTTTCCCCGGCTTGCGGCTTGTTCTCTTCGGCTTGCATCTTCTGCAGGTAAATGTCCAGATTGTCGAAGCGCTCGTTCCAGATGTTGCGATAAGCATCCAGCCAGGAAGCCAGCGCCCGAAACGGCTCACTGCGGAGCCTGTAGTTCCGGCGATTGGCCACTGCCTCGACTTCAACCAGTCCGGCCTCCAGCAGAACCCGCAAATGCTTCGAGGCTTGGGGCTGGCGCAGCCCCAGCTGATCGGCGATTTCGCCTACAGTCAAGGGACCGCCGCGCAGCAGCTCGACCATGCCTAATCGGCTAGGTTCGGCCAGTGCGCTGAATGTCATAATATTCATAATGCTATTGTTCCTCTGGCGAAGCGATTCTAACCTGGGATACGGCGGGGCCTATGCTTTCGGTACGGGTCATATCAGGCCACCTCATTTCAATTATTGTGTATCGGCTGCTTATAGATATAATATACCCAATAAGGAATATTTGAATCAAGGAATATTTTAAAATTTTAGATTTTCGCTAGATTCTCTAGTCGAGTTCTAAAGATGTCGCCAACTTGGAGATCAGCTGGTTCGTTTTGATATTCATCAGACATCAGACAACTCTTCTATTAAGGATATCCGGCACAGTATAATGAAAAGAAACACGGGAGAGGGATAAATAAATGAAGAGCACGGGAAAAAGTCTGTCCGAGCATGTTGCTGAGGATATCCTCGCAATGATTACCATCGAGAAAAAATACACGGCGGGGGACAAGCTCCCTAATGAGAACGTGCTGTCCGCCGAGCTGGAGGTTAGCCGGACTACGCTGCGGGAGGCAATACGCATCCTGGTCACCCATAGGGTACTGGAAATCCGGCGCGGCAGAGGCACCTATGTAAAGAATCATAAAGAGCTTACCGGAGAGTCCGGGCTGGACGAGCTGTCCGCTCTTCAGCTGGATGTGAAGGATTTATATGAAATGCGTTTGATTTTTGAGCCGGAGTGCGCCTACTATGCCGCCAAACGGGCCACGGATAAGGAACTCGAACGGATTCTTCACTATGGGCGCCTGGAAGAGGAATTGATTTTACAAAAGGAAGACCGGACGGAGGCCGAGCACGCCTTCCATAAATCAATTGCCAAGGCAACCCACAATGAGTTTATGAACCGGCTGATGCCAATTCTGTATCAGGCTATAGACAAGGGGGTTCCCCTATCGGACATTGATAAAGAAATGGTCCAGAACACTCTTCAGGATCACCGGATGATCATGGAATTTCTTGCAAAGCGGGATGCCGAGGGCGCCAAAACGGCGATGAAGCTGCATATCATCCACGCCATGCGCGGCTTTGGTATAACGGAAGAGTAGGGCAAGGTTGAAGCGGAGCATCAAGCTTACGCCGAAGCTTTTTAAAACAAATTACAGGCTGCCTTTATTATAACTTCCATCACAGAAGATAAGACATCATACCTCTATAATGTTGTCATACAACAAATATGTGAGAGGTGTCTTGCCAATGAACAGTTCTGTCGTAACCAAAACTGCGCCGCAGCGCGCGCTGCTTCATGCACTCGGATTGACCCCCGAGGAAATGGACCGGCCTTTAATCGGTATTGTCAGTTCTCAGAACGATGTCGTCCCGGGCCATATGAATTTGGATAAAATCGTCGAGGCTGTCAAGCTCGGCGTAGCCATGAGCGGAGGAACGCCGCTGGTCTTCCCGGCGATCGCTGTCTGTGACGGCCTTGCCATGGGTCATCAAGGAATGAAGTACTCGCTGGTTACAAGGGAGCTGATTGCTGACTCTACGGAAGCGATGGCTTTGGCCCATGCCTTCGACGCTCTCGTCATGATTCCCAACTGTGATAAAAACGTCCCGGGATTGTTAATGGCAGCAGCGCGCCTGAACATACCCGCTATCTTTGTCAGCGGCGGACCCATGCTTGCTGGCAAAGTGGACGGGGAGAAGATCAGCTTCTCCAGTGTGTCAGAGGCGGCGGCGGCGTTCCGCGCCGGAACGATGACCGAGGAAAAACTGCTGGAATACGAGAACAAGGCCTGCCCAACCTGCGGCTCCTGTTCCGGTATGTACACGGCGAACAGCATGAACTGCCTGACGGAGGTGCTGGGGATGGGGCTTCAGGGCAACGGAACGATTCCTGCCGTCTATTCGAAGCGGATTCAGCTTGCCAAACGGGCGGGTATGCAGATTATGGAGCTGCTGAAGCGGGGTATTAAACCGAGAGATATTATGACCGAAGATGCTTTTACCAATGCTCTAACCCTGGATATGGCGCTCGGCTGCAGTACCAACAGCATGCTGCATCTGCCCGCCATCGCCCATGAATGCGGCGTAACCCTGGATGTGGATATCGCCAATCAAATCAGCGCCAGAACGCCGAATCTCTGCTACCTCGCACCCGCCGGGCATACCTACATCGAGGAGCTTGATGAAGCCGGCGGCATTTACGCAGTAATGAACGAAATCGATCAACTAGGCTTGCTGAAGACCGACTTGATTACCTGTACGGGGAAAACGGTGGGGGAAAACATTGCCGGTTGCTTCAATAAAAATCCGGAAGTCATCCGTCCCGCCCGCAATCCTTACAGTCCTACCGGCGGAATCGCTGTGCTCAAGGGAAACCTAGCTCCCGGTTCCTGTGTGGTCAAGCGTTCCGCCGTCTCTCCCGCTATGCTCAAGCATGAGGGCCCCGCCAAAGTATTTGACTGCGAAGAAGACGCTCTCCGGGCGATTCACTCCGGTCAAATTGTAGCGGGTGACGTAGTTGTTATCCGCTATGAAGGACCCAAGGGCGGACCGGGCATGCGGGAAATGCTGAATCCCACCTCCGCCATTATGGGGCGCGGGCTTGGCGAAAGCGTCGCCCTCGTCACCGATGGCCGATTCAGCGGCGCCACCCGGGGCGCAGCCATCGGCCATGTCTCTCCTGAGGCGGCGGTAGGCGGCAATATCGCGCTGATTCAGAATGGGGACATCATCCGGATTGACATTATGGCCAATGAGATTCACTTCAACGTTACCGATGAAGAATTGAACCAACGCCGGGCCAAATGGAAGCCGAAAGAGCCGAAGATCACCTCGGGCTACCTTTCCCGCTATTCCGCCATGGTCACCTCCGGAAACAAAGGTGCGATTCTGGAACTCCCCAAGCCGTATTGACAAGAAGAAACGGCTGCGCCGTCCTGTTAGGGACGGTATCGTTTCTCGTAGAAATATAAGGTAAATGATAAGCGCGAAGCTTATACTTTCTTATATTTTAAAAAAGCAGCAAGCCCGCTCCATAAAGCGGATTTGCTGCTTTTTTCAAAGCATCGCCTAAATTACGGCTTAAGTTCCCTATACGCCGCCTACTCCCTCGGCTCCCCCCCCCCCTCCCCCC
>NZ_ASSD01000221.1 GCF_000520715.1 Paenibacillus zanthoxyli JH29 | reverse complement strand
CATCCGATACAGTGGAAGCAGCGTCTCGAACGTCTGTTCAATCACTTGAAGAAGCGCTTGTCCATCCCTGAGGACCGGATCGTCATTTCCGATCCGCAGTCCGCAGGTGACTTCCGCTTTCTTCACTTCCTTAAGGCGGCGCGTAAGCTCTGCGAAACGGTCATCGTCCATGTCCGATTGCGGTGTTCCGTGCGGGTCCAGATGGTCCGTGGACCAGAAATAATGGCCCGGCAGCCGCTCCAAGACCGAGGGTAAGCCGCCGGACAGCGCATTGGCGAACATGGCTTTGTTCGGGCTCTCGTAAATAATCGCGAACACGATGAACAGATGGCTCCGAAACAGGCCGGTCTGAAAATGCGGCAGCGCTTTGTAGCCCCTTTTGCCGGGCCCCCAGGCTACCCAGGTATCATTCGGCGGGTGCACCGTGCGCCGGGCGTGCTTGGCTACATGAGGAAACATCTCCTCCCCGCACAGTGCGGAAAGAGACGGGGCGACTTCACCGCCGAGCGCCGTCAGCTTGGGCCGTACCTTGGCGATTAGGGCATCCATTCTGGGCTCAAGACCGTCAATGCCAAATACTTCAAAATCTTCTGCTGCAAATCCGTTGAACGACATATAGTGTAGTGTCACCTCTTAGTAGGATGTACTGTCATCATGCCGCGCGGCATTCCGCGAAATAGGCGTTTTGAATGATGGCACAGCGGGTAAAAATAGTCAATAAACCAAGTTCCCGCTACATAAACTGAAGTATAAAATAAGTGTAGGATGAACGCAAAGATCATCACTGCGCCCGGTTATTTTATCGGCTGCAGTCACGACTTCCGTAAGGGTAGAGACGCTAATGACAAATGTGCCGGTTTTGCTATTTGCAAAACGTAAAGGAGGGAGTGCGGTGAATAAGAACGACGAGGTGGAGTATTGCAACCTGGAGCTCCGGTTTGACCGGATGCACATTCAGAATTTAATCAAGGATTTGATTCAGGAAGGCTATTCCTTGTATTGGAGCGAGAGCGACAGCCTGTTTGTCATATCGGTCCGTACCGGGCGCAAGCTTATCAAGCTGCGGTTTCAACGGATTAAAGACGGTTACAAGCTGGTAGGCGATTACATGATACGCGACGCCCGCCTTTCCGAGTGGATGGAGAAGCTGATCGGCGATATGCGCGGCCATGCCGTCGTCAAGCGTTTTCGCGACCGCCAGATCATCATTGAAAATATTTTGTTCGGCGAAGTGATCCGGCTCGTGGAAATATCAGGCTATCAGCAGAAAGTGCTCTATCAGAAAGGACCTTTGCTGTCGGACCAGGAGCTGACGAAAATGTTCTACTCGACCCTGGGCGAAGAGCGCGTCCGCGATCGCAGGATGGAAGTCGACGAGGAATTGGACCGGCTGAGTGACGCTTTGGCCCGGGGTGATAAGCAGCAGGTGAAGCTTTCCAAGGAAAGGCTTATGTTTTTGACGAAGGAATTAATGAAGTTGGAATGGTAAATCCAGTGGGCATAGGCAAAGATCAGGCACCTCTGGCAAGAGGTGTCTTCCATTTGCAAGGCAATTTTCCGTAGGGGTTCACTTCTGCTGCAAAAAGCGTTAGAATAGTTACATTGCGGGTCAAATTTCGAAATAGATGCATTTTGTCAATGAAATTGATCTCTTAATGCTTCAAACTAAATAAAAATACGTGCAAAGGGTGGAGGACAAGATGGCAAAACAACAAATCGGCGTTATCGGCCTGGCAGTAATGGGTAAAAATTTGGCGCTTAACATCGAGAGCAGAGGCTTTACCGTATCCGTATTCAACCGTTCGCCCGAGAAGACTCATGACCTTCTTAAAGAAGCGGAAGGCAAAAATCTCACCGGCACTTTTACTATTGAGGAATTCGTTCAGTCGCTGGAAACTCCGCGCAGAATTCTGATCATGGTTCAAGCAGGTAAAGCAACCGATGCGACCATAGAGCAATTGATTCCGCATTTGGATCAAGGCGACATTATTATCGACGGTGGCAATGCCTACTTCCCGGATACAATCCGCCGCAACAAGGAACTGGAGGAAAAAGGCTTCCGCTTCATCGGCACCGGCGTATCCGGCGGCGAAGAAGGCGCGCTGAAAGGGCCTTCCATCATGCCTGGCGGTCAGGAAAGCGCGTATGAATTGGTAGAACCGATCCTCACAGCGATCTCGGCCAAAGTAAACGGCGAACCTTGCTGTACATATATCGGACCGGACGGAGCAGGCCATTACGTCAAAATGGTGCATAACGGCATCGAGTACGGCGACATGCAGCTCATTTGCGAAGCGTACCAGCTCTTGAAAGACGTTGTGGGCCTTGATGAAAAAGAACTGCATGCGACCTTCGCCGAGTGGAACAAAGGCGAGCTCGATAGCTATCTGATCGAGATTACGAAGGATATCTTCGCGCAGTATGACAAAGAAACCGGCAAGCCGATGGTCGACGTCATCCTCGACGCCGCAGGTCAAAAAGGCACCGGTAAATGGACAAGCCAAAGCTCGCTGGATCTGGGCGTACCGCTGTCCATGATTACGGAATCCGTATTCTCCCGCTTCCTCTCCGCTATGAAAGAGGAGCGCGTAGAAGCAAGCAAAGTGCTGAGCGGACCGGCTGCCGCCGCGTTTGACGGAGACAAAGCCGAGTTTATCGAGAATGTGCGCAGAGCGCTGTTCGCGAGCAAAATTGTTTCCTACGCCCAAGGCTTCGCACAGCTGCGCGTCGCTTCCGAAGAATACGGCTGGAATCTGAAATACGGCAATCTGGCCAAGATCTGGCGCGGCGGCTGCATTATCCGTTCCCGCTTCCTGCAGAACATTACCGATGCTTATGAAAATAATCCGGAGCTCAAGAACCTGCTGCTTGATCCGTTCTTCAAAGACATCATGACTTCTTACCAGGATGCATGGCGCAAGGTGGTTGCCGAAGCGGTAACTCGCGGAATTCCGGTTCCGGGCTTCGCAAGCGCCCTGGCTTACTACGACAGCTACCGCACGGAGCGTCTGCCGGCTAACCTGCTGCAGGCTCAGCGCGACTATTTCGGCGCGCATACATTTAAGCGCGTGGACAAGGAAGGCGTCTTCCACCACGAGTGGATCGCCGAAGCGCAGTCGGAATAACGCGCCAGTCTCTCTTTCACGGCCCGGAAGAGCCCGCCTTCAGGCGGTTTTTCCGGGCTTTTTTAAATAAAAGCCGACATTGGGCAGAGGAATGATTGTGCTGTGTTTTCGCCCTGTGTTATGATAAGTCCAAAATATTGAGTAGGTGAACGTATGTCTGGTGATGAGATACTGCCAAAGACGGGGCCCGCAAATTCCGGCAATCTGATTCTGATTGGAATGATGGCAACAGGGAAATCAAGTGTAGGCGCTATATTAGCCGAGCAGCTAGGTTATGAGCTCGTGGATCTGGATCATGTTATTATCCGAAAAGAGGGACGGAGCGTGTCCGACATTTTTGCGGAAGATGGGGAAGCATACTTCAGGGCCGTGGAGACGGAAGTGCTGCGGGAGACGTTGCGGGGCGGCAGGAAGGTAATCTCCACTGGCGGGGGCGCGGTGCTTGCGCCGGCTAATAGAGAAATGATGATGGAGAATGGCATCGTAGCGGCGTTAAGCGCCACGGCAGAGGTTATTATATCCCGGGTAGCCGGAGACAACAATCGGCCGCTGCTGGCCGGCAATACGGAAGAACGCGTAAGGCGGATTCTGGAAGAACGAAAGGACGCCTACAGCTTCGCGCATTGCACGGTCGATACAACGAACTTGACAGCGGCCCAAGTGTGTCATCATATTTTAATGCACTACCGCGTTTTAGCTTTTAAGCATGTAGGCTAATTTTCCGGCAGTTCATTCCATTCGATCATGCCGCCGCTCAGGTTTGCAACGCCGCTATAGCCATGGGCATACAAGTATTCGCATACCCGCTGGCTGCGGGAACCGGAGCGGCATATAAAAATAACCTTGGCATCCTCGGGGATCTCGGAGGTACGGTACGGAATATCGCCCATGGGAATATGCGCGGCGCCGGAGATCATTCCTAGAGCTACTTCGTCAGCTTCTCTGACGTCGATCAGAACCAATTCTTCACCGGATTCAATGCGCTGACGCAGCTCCGGGGCTGTGATTTGGGGAATACCATTCATGGATATGACCTCTTTCCTTGACAAGAATGGTTTAATGATAACATAAGGGTAGAACACCCTGTCAAACCAAGGGTACCCCCGCATCTACTATATAACAATAAGGAGAACTGGAATATGGACGTTATTGTAAGGCCTACGCCGGAACTACACGGGGAAATCGGAGCTTTGTCCTCCAAAAATTATACGACGCGCTACCTGCTGGTAGCCGCGCTGTCAGAAGGCACGAGCACGATCCATCATCCGGCGCACAGCGAGGACAGCGACGCTATACGCCGCTGTATCCGCGACCTGGGAGCGGAGCTTACGGAGGACGACGAGAAGATCGTCATCAAGGGCTTCGGCCGCCGTCCCAAAGATGTCAAGGAGCTCAATGTGGGCAATGCCGGCGCGGTGCTGCGCTTCCTGATGGCGGTTGCCTCCCTGTGTCCGGAAGTGACCTTTGTGAATACATACCCGGACTCGCTCGGCAAGCGTCCTCATGACGACCTGATCGACGCTCTTGGCCAGCTTGGCGTGGAGGTTAAGCATAATGAAGGCCGCCTGCCGATCACAATCCGGGGCGGAAATCCTAAGGGAGGCCGCATCACCGTCTCCGGCGCGGTCAGCTCCCAGTATTTGAGCGCCCTGCTGTTCCTGACGCCGCTGCTTGAGGAAGACAGCGAGATCATTGTGCTGAACGATCTGAAATCGAAAGTAGTCGTAGGCCAGACGCTGGAGGTGCTGGAGCAGGCCGGGATCGTTATCCACGCGGCCGACGACTGCATGTCGTTCAAGGTACCGGGCGGACAGTCCTATGAGGCCAAATC
>NZ_ASSD01000220.1 GCF_000520715.1 Paenibacillus zanthoxyli JH29 | reverse complement strand
CCGCGGCCAGCGGACACGAGCACAAACGAATCGCAGATCTTCTCCGCCGTATCCAGCACGTGCGTTGACATCAGCACTCCAGCACCCCGCCGCCGCTCCGTCTCCAGCAGACGCAGGAAGTCTTTGGTCGCGCGCGGATCAAGTCCGATAAAAGGCTCGTCCACGATGTAGACATCGGGCTGTACAAGAAATCCGAGCATCAGCATCATTTTCTGCTTCATTCCTTTGGAGAAGCCCGCCGGCAGATCATCGCGCACATGCTCCATGCCGAACTGGCGGAGCAGCCGCTCCGCCGCCTCCTTGAAGCTGCCGTAGTCCAGCCCGTAAGCGGCAGCCGACAGGTCAAGG
>NZ_ASSD01000219.1 GCF_000520715.1 Paenibacillus zanthoxyli JH29 | reverse complement strand
GTTCGTCCTGAGCCAGGATCAAACTCTCCAATAAAGATGTTGCAGAGCAACATCGGCTGAATATGAAATCGATTAAGCTCAGCTGAGCGGATGATTTCGTATTCAGATATCGAAAAGAGCGATTCGCTCAATTTTGAAACATCTGACGAAAATTTGCATTCTCATGATGGCATTTCAAAGCATGAAACGCTGGTGAAATCCATCTTTTTTTTTGGAACTCGCTAAGCGAATTCCCACTCACTCGTTGTTCAGTTTTCAAAGATCAACTCTTCATTGCTTTAAATCTTCAGTGCGGATGACTGTTTGTCAACAGGATCTTTAATATATCATTTTTTTCGATCGATTGCAAGACTTTTTTTTTAATAGCTTTAGCACTTTCAGAATAGAGCTCTTCGCAGCTATTAACAATTTGTCATCAGCCACTAGATTTATAATATAACATGTCTGCGATACGTATAGCAACCTGTAATATTTTCCAATTTTCTATATATACTATTTCCTTATTATATATAAGCTGAACTTAAGATTTTCTATCAGATATCAGTCGTAACTACGAGGAATCTTTGGACTTCCGGCCGCTGTTGTCCCCAGATTTCTTAATTAATACCGCATTCACGGATGAAATCCGGAGACAAAGACGATCTCTGTCGCTCCTACAGTTCCAAACTTCCCCTTCGTTACCCCTTACCCTGATGCCATTTTTTCAAGTTCATCCTATACAGTTACCCTAAAGTCCCGGAAACAATCCAAATAAAACAATAAAAGTGCAGACCGTACCCGAAGATACGAATCTGCACGCGGAAAATCTATGATCGCTTAAATATCAATCAGAAATCCAAGGGTTACGGCGTTTTTTCACTGTGTCTTTGACTTTCCCTGAACGCTGCTGCTTCGTTGTGCTGCTCGTTTTAACCTCTTTGCCCCGCCGGCTTGTTGTTTTGGCCTTAGCCGTAGAAGTCGTGGAAGCCGGGGTAGCTTCCCCTTGATCGGTGGCATTTTGTTCAGCAGTCAGGTTAGCGGCAGCAGTATCTAGCTCGGACAAAGCTACTGAGGCGGGATTAATCTCCGCGTCTACAGGAAGCCGGTTCGAATAAACCCAATCCTCCGTGCCTGGAAATCTCGGAACCGGCGGGATGCCTTGGTCAACTGGAGAGCCAATTGATGCGGGTGCGGGCGGGTACGAAGGCGCCATATAAGGTGGAGGGAAGCCCATGTCATAAGGGGAAGATTGGGCTCCGCTCGTATAGACAGGCATATTGCCATACACCGGCGCTTCATTACCGAATGAATACGGCTGGATTTCAGGAGACCCTCCGCATCCGCAGGAAGGCCAAGGAAGCGTTGTCGGCTGAGCCCCATACTGCGGAGAGGTGTAGGCCGGATTCTCAGAATAAGGTTTGAAGTCGTTAGCAGGCATCTCAGCAGTGTAAGGCATGACACCCGGATAATATGGTGCCGAGACATTGGCGACAGGATAACCTGTATCCGGATAACAATATGGCGCAGGCATTTCCGGCATATACGCAATCGGTTGAGCCTCATAAGGAGCATAAGAAATTGGCTGAACGGCCTCATACATCGGGTAATTTGGCGGGCAATCATTGTAGTAGGGATTTTCCGTTATTCCCGGGTATCCGTATGACTTATCGCAAGGAGCTACAGGCTCGCAAGTGCAATAACTCTTGGGAGGCTCGGGTTTAGGATATTCCTTGATAGGCTCAGGCATCGGCGGTAAAGGGGCTGCTTTTTGAGCGGGAACCGAAATCTGGACGAACAGATTCTGCGTTTCGGTATGAATCATCTCATTTACTGGAGCAGCAGGCGCAGGAATGTTTGCCGGTTGTTGAACAGGTACAGGGGCAGAGACAATGGGAGCCGTTTCTGCCTTTTTTGCCGGTTGTTGAACAGGTGCAGGGGCAGAGACAATGGGAGCTGTTTCTGCCTTTTTTGTCGGTTGTTGAACAGGTGCAGGAGTTGGAGCTGCAGGAGCTATTTCTGCCGCTTTTTCAACTGGGCCCGTAAAGGCTTTGCCGCCGGGAGCGGTTTTCTCTGATACAGCCGTCGGCGGATATTCCGGTTGGGCTAGGTTCGGATTTACTGGGTTCGCCGGATTTGCCGGGTTTGCTGGGTTTACCGGGTTTACTGGATTCACTGGATTCACTGGGTTGACTGGGTTTACCGGGTCTGCCGGATGCCCTGGAGAAATCATCGCTTTCTTGGGAATATTCACGACATCCCCTATTTTAAGCACGTCAGGGTTTTTCAATTGAGGATTGGCCTCAATCATATCCTTGAGCTGAATTCCCCATGCTTTTGACAATTTCCATAGGGTGTCCCCCTGCTTGACCGTATGCTTGTGGTACAACTCACTGCCGCCCGGTACATGAGCGGGGACAGAAGGGATTTTTACCTTGTCACCGATAGCCAGGACATCGGGGTTTGCAATTTGCGGATTGGCTTCGATCAATTTATCCAGCGGCACCCCGTACTTTTTCGACAATTCATAAAGTGTATCGCCTTGCTTGACAATGTGTATTTTCACGCGGTTTTAACCTCCTAACTTTTTGTGGAGCAATGCTTTTTGTCGCAGTGATTTGCGGTAGAGCCGCCTCCTTCGTTACTACATCTTATGCAGCCCATGGGCGATTGACATCCCAGAAGCAAAAAAAATCCTTTCATGCGGCATGAGTGCATACGCGCATAAAAGGATTGATCGTTGCTATTCAAAAACTTAGGACTGCCACACCTTATAGCCATCTTTGTCCACAATGCTCCGGAATTCCTCCAGCAGCTTCAGCGTGATCGGACCGGCATGGCCCTCGCCAATAATCCGTCCGTCGATCTCGCGGGCCGCGATAACCTCCGCTGCCGTACCGGTGAAGAAAACCTCATCCGCAATATAAATATCATGCATTGTGAAAGGCTCTTCTTTAAGCTTGATGCCGAGCTTCTCGCACAGCTCGATAATGGCAAGACGCGTAATACCCTCAAGAGCGCCAAGGTAACACGGCGGGGTGTAGACTACGCCTTTTTTGATGATAAAAATATTATCTCCGGAGCCTTCCGTCACATATCCCTGTGCGTTCAGCATGATCGCCTCGTCGGCTTCCGCAAGATTGGACTGAATCTTAACCAGAATGTTGTTCAGATAGTTAAGCGATTTGATCTTCGGATTCAGCGCATCCGGAATGTTGCGGCGCTGGGACACGGAAACGGCGCGAAGGCCGTTGAGATAAGCCTCTTCGGGATAGATGGCCAGCTGCTCTACAATAATAATGACACTGGCTTTGGGACACCGGCGGGGGTCAAGTCCGAGGTTGCCCGGGCCGCGGGAAACGATAAGACGGATATAACCGTTGCGCATATCATTACGGCGGATCGTCTCCGCCATTGCTTCCAGCATCTCATCATAAGTCAGCGGGATGTCAAGCATGATGGATTTAGCCGAATCATACAGCCTGTCCAAATGCTCTTTGCATTTAAAAATATTGCCGTTATAAATCCGGATTCCTTCAAAAATCCCGTCGCCATACAGAAAGCCGTGGTCAAAAACGGATACCATGGCCTTTTCTTTCGTTACATATTGTCCATCCAGATAAATCAACTGCTCAGACATGAACTTACTGCACCTCCGCTTTCTCTTCCTCATAGGTGTATGTGGGATACGAGCCTAAGATACGGACCTGGCAGCCCAAAGCTTTGATTTCCTCAATAGCGGCAGGCAAAAGGACCGATTCCAACGGTTCGAGCACATCAATATAAAAATAGTAGGTACCCAGCTTCTTCTTCGTAGGCCGTGATTCAATCCGCGACAAATTCAGCTTGCGCCAAGCAAAGGCTGAAAGAACCTGGTGGAGCGCACCCGGAAAATCTTCAGGCAGGGTGACCAGCACGCTGGTCTTGCTGCCGGTGCTTGCGCGGGGAATCTCAATCTTCCCGGGTCCCGCCAGCACAAAACGCGTAAAATTATTGTGATGATCGGTAATTTTGCTTGCGACAATCTCGAGTCCAAAAGTCTTCGCGCCAAGTTCAATGCCGATTGCCGCCCAGCCTTTGCCGGGGTTGTTCTTAACGATTTCCACAGCTTCCGAGGTGCTTCCCACGGTTTCAAGCTCGGCAATCGGAGCATGACTGCGGATAAAATGGCCGCACTGGGCCATTGCAACCGGATGGGAAAGGATTTTGACGATCCGCGAGTAATCGACACCGCCTTTGCCGTCCGCAAATTCACCGGGATTGGCAATCAGGTTCTGTACAGAAGGATAAATCCATTCGGCCTGCATCGGCAGGTCCACTTCATGAATAAGCCAGTCCATATGCATGCTGACCGAGCCTTCAATCGTATTCTCGACCGGAATGACGCTGTAATCGGTCTCTCCTTTGGCCGTGGCCAGAAACACGTCGGAAATAAGCTTATGGAACACCGGCCGGCAGGGTTCCCCTTTCATCAGATACAGCAAAGCTTCATGAGAGGTTGTTCCCTGCGGCAGCACAGCTATTGATTTCATGACCGTACTTCTCCTTTTATCATATCCAAAAATGATTGGTTTTGCATCCCATTTTCGTCTACAGACTCCGCAAGCGCCCCCGTTCGGCACGGCAGAAGCCAGCGGGTACGCGCATCAATACCGTGACTGCGCATCGTTTCCATCAAAAAGGCTTCCAGTTCGCTCTTTCGGAGATCTCCCTGGTCTACAAACGCTATCAGCGTCGGACCGGCGCCGCTTAGGGCGATTCCAAGCGCTCCGTGCTGCGTCGCTTCCGCCAGCACGGTCTCCATGC
>NZ_ASSD01000218.1 GCF_000520715.1 Paenibacillus zanthoxyli JH29 | reverse complement strand
TTTTATTTATTCAGATATTAGGAATGGCGGCACCACCCGGCCGTCAATATCGGTAAAGCCGTATTGTTCCGCCAAACGCCCCACTTGCTGGGGCACGCCCGACCTTTCCATAATCTTCGGATCGGCGGCCAAAGCACATACGGCCCGCCCGATATAACGGGTGGATTCGGTTGCTTTCAGTTCTTCCACTTCCTTCCAATTTGCTTCATCCGTATGAAAGGCGTCCAGAACAAGCTCTGTCCGCATCCATCCCGGAGACAGCGGAATAACGGCGATTCCGTCAGCCGCAAGTTCCTTGGATAATCCGCAGGCCATACGTACCAGCGCGTTCTTGGACAGGTCATAGTAGAAGTTGCTAATATGTCTATACCGGTCCCAAAAAGTAGTATGAATGATCAGTCCGTTCTTGCGGGTGCGCATCAGCGGAATCGCAAAGTAATTTGTTAGCAGCTGTGCGCGTACGCCGGATTCGAA
>NZ_ASSD01000217.1 GCF_000520715.1 Paenibacillus zanthoxyli JH29 | reverse complement strand
CAGCCACTCCGAGATTGTAATCAGCAGCCGTGTGCGGATCGCCCGCAATATACAGCATCACCCTTTTCCCCTTCTGGCTACGAAGAATCAGGCGGATGAAGTCTTGGATGTTCTGGCTCCGGTTGTTGTTCAGGATCAGGATACGGGATATGGCACGTTTGAGCTTGTGAAGCTAGATAAACTGGAAGAATTAGATAAGAAGGTACTGGTCGAGAAGCATCTGATCAGTCCCAATCTCGTCAATGACTCCCGGGGCGGTGCGGTGCTGCTGAATGAGGACGAGTCGGTCAGCATCATGATAAATGAAGAAGACCATCTTCGTATTCAATGCCTGTTTCCCGGTTTCCAGGTTCGCGAGGCCTGGGAGAGGGCAACCGCGATCGATGATATCTTCGAGGAATCAGTCGATTACGCTTTTGACGTCAAAAGAGGCTATTTAACCAGTTGCCCGACCAATGTCGGCACAGGACTTCGCGCTTCGGTTATGATGCATCTTCCGGCGCTTGTCATGACCCAGCAGATCGGCCGTATTCTCTCGGCTGTCAACCAGGTGGGGCTTACGGCAAGAGGGATTTACGGGGAAGGCAGTGAAGCTGCCGGGAATATCTTTCAGATTTCCAATCAGATTACACTGGGGCAGACCGAAGCTGAGATTATAGACAACTTGCATGGTGTGGCTATCCAGATTATCGAGCATGAACGCAATGCGCGCCAGCGGCTGCTGGATGATTCCGCTTTGCGGATTACAGACCGCATCATGAGGTCGTACGGGATTTTGTCCTACGCGGCCGTAATGGAATTGAAGGAAGCTTCCCAGCGTCTGTCGGATGTGCGGCTTGGCGTAGATTTGGGAATCCTGAAAGCTCCATCCATCTCGGTGCTCAATGAGCTGAATGTCAAGACGCAGCCTGGATTTCTGCAGAAGATGTTTGGCGAGGAGCTGAGCTCAGCCGAATGCGATATGTACCGGGCGAAGCTGCTCCGGGATACGTTGGGGATCACACATTAATTATAGATATTGATTATTTTTGGAGGTGCAGGATTATGATGTTTGGCAGATTTACGGAACGCGCGCAAAAAGTGCTTGCGCTGGCACAGGAAGAGGCCGTTCGGCTGGGACACAATAATATCGGCACAGAACATATTTTGCTCGGACTTATTCGCGAAGGCGACGGCATTGCCGCCAAAGCTTTGATTGCCCTTGGTCTCGGTCTGGAAAAAATTCAGGACGAGGTGGAGACGCTGATCGGCAGAGGACAAGAGCAGCCGACGAACATCGCGTACACCCCGCGAGCCAAGAAGGTCATCGAGCTGTCGATGGACGAAGCCCGTAAGCTGGGCCACACGTACGTTGGCACCGAGCATATCCTCCTTGGACTCATCCGCGAGGGAGAAGGCGTGGCTGCCCGCGTACTGAACAACCTGGGCATCAGTCTGAACAAGGCCCGTCAACAAGTTCTGCAGCTGCTGGGA
>NZ_ASSD01000216.1 GCF_000520715.1 Paenibacillus zanthoxyli JH29 | reverse complement strand
GATCGCCCCCGCCACATCGCCGTGGCTGAGCAGCTTGATACGCACGCCTGCCTGGCGGAGGGAGTTAATCAGCCCTGCATGCCGCTCGCGGTCGAGCACCATGACGGTCATCTCGGACAGCGATTTGCCAAGATGGTGAGCGGCTTTGGTCAGCGTAATTTCCACCGGGTCCTCAAGGCTGAGCTTGCCGACCAGTTCGGGACCGCAGGCCAGCTTCTCCATGTAGATGTCCGGAGCGTGCAGCAGACTGCCCTTGTCGGCAATGGCGATGACCGATTGGGCGTTCTGCAACCCGGCGGCGACGACTTCCGTGCCTTCCAGCGGATCGACAGCCACATCGACGAGCGGTCCGCGTTTGTTGCCGACCTTCTCGCCGATATACAGCATGGGGGCGTCGTCCATTTCGCCTTCGCCAATGACTACGGTCCCGTCGATGGAGACGGAATCGAACATGGAACGAATGGCCGTTGTCGCCGCATCATCGGCGGCATCCTTATCCCCTCGGCCAATCCAGCTTGCCGAAGCCAAAGCACCCAATTCCGTCACCCGTACAATCTCAAGAGCCAATTCGCGTTCCATAGTTAATTCCCTCCATCCATATGATTGATTTCTCTAATTAGCTTCACTTTGTGGGGCTTTAATCCCCGGGGTCCCCGTAAAGTACTCGGAATTTACATCGTAGCTTCCACTTCACTTTATGGGGTAATAATCTCTTGGGGTCCCCGCAAAGTACTCGGAATTCTCATCGAAGCTTAAGCTTCACTTTGTGGGGTAACTATTAAATGTAACCCATAATAATTCCGGCAGTTTCCTCGATCGCCTTGTCGGTAATGTCGATCACCGGGCAGCCGAGCCGCTCGAACAGCGCTTCGGCGTACTGGATCTCTTCTTTGATCCGTTCCAAGCTCGCATACTGGGAGCCGACCGGAAGTCCCAGCACCTTAAGACGCTCCGACCGGATCTTCAGCATATGCTCCGGTTCCATGGTGAGTCCGATCATCCGCTGGGGCGGAAGCTTGAACAGCTGGCCCGGCGGGCTGATCTCCGGCACGATCGGATAATTGACCACTTTCTTGCCGCGGTGGGCAAGAAAGATGCCAAGCGGCGTCTTCGAGGTGCGCGACATGCCCAGCAGCACGATGTCCGCCTTCAGCATAGCGCCAAGATCCCGGCCGTCGTCACTGGCGACGGTGAATTCAATCGCCTCGATCCGCCGGAAATAGTTCTCATCGAGCTGATGCAGCAAGCCCGGTCTCTGGCGGGGCTCATCATTGAAAGTGTCAATGAACGCCTGCATCATCGGCCCCATGATGTCCACGATGCGCAGGTCCAGCCGGACCGCTTCCTCGCGGATCGTCTCCCGCAGCTCCGGCTGCACCAATGTATAGGCGACAAAGCCGTTATGCTTGGCGGCTTCCTCAAGCAGCTTTCGCAGCTCATCCTCATGTCTTACATTTCCGTACCGTTTGATCGTGACACGCTGATTCTCGAATTGGTGTAAGACGGCCTGAACGACAGCTTCCGCCGTATCCCCTAAAGAATCTGAGCATATCGTAATGAAATGTGAAGGCTCATCCATGCTCTGTTGATTCCTCCGTTATCCTTTAGCTTCGGTATCGAGGAGAAGCTTTACGATGGAAGTCTTGGTCAGCCGTCCTACCACATCCAGCTTTCCAATGGCTTCTTCTCCCTCGCAGGGCACCACTACCGGCAAACTGTCTACCTCGTGAAAAATCATTTTGTGCGCGGCGTCCAGCACCGTGTCGTCGGGTTCGACTGTAATGAGCTTGGGCTGGCGTGTCATCACCATGCTGACCGGAATGGATGCGGCTCCGGGATTGCCAAGGGTAACCTTTAGAAAATCCTTGCGGGAGGCGACCCCGGCCAGCTTGCCAGCTTCGTCGCAAATGATAAGTGTGCCGACATCCTGGAGAAACAATGTAACGACCGCATCGTGAACCGTTGTTGTCTCCCGGATAATAATGGGCACGCTTTGAATATCCTTGACCTTCGTTTCCTGCAGCAGATAGCCGCTGCCAAGACCTCGGGAAGATTTCCCTCCCGGGAAATAGCCGACCTTCGGCTTGGCGTCGATGTAGTCGAGCATGACCAGCAGCGATAGGTCTGCTCGGATGGTCGGGCGGCTGAGCCGCAAAGCTTCGGCAATCTGCTCGCCGGTGATTGGAGCGTTCTTTTTAACAATGTCGATAATTTGTAGTTGCCGGGAAGTTAGTTCGATTGCAAATCCCTCCACTTTCTTGATGCAAGAAAGCGATCCTTCTGTAGGAAAGGGCCGCCGGAGTGGATGCCCCCTTTCCCCAATACGTCATGTTTGGAAGAATAATCCCTTTCGTTGCTTATATAATACATAATATTAATCATTATTGCAATATATAATACGTCTTATTTTAGATTTTATATGAAAAATGAGCTATATAACTGTGATTAATCCTCATTATTGATCTTTTTATGCATACGTAATCCCTGCTCCAAAGCAGCTGTCCCGGCATACCGTCTGTTAACAGACGGACCGGGAATAAATCTGGCGAGCAGCTGCTTCAAGGCTTTTGCGTTGACAAGCATCGTTCCGCTTATGATAGTTATTACACCCAGCAGGGTCATCCATGAAACCGTCTCGCCATAAAAAAGGATACCCACACCGACCGCGATCGGCGGCGAGATATAGAGCCAG
>NZ_ASSD01000215.1 GCF_000520715.1 Paenibacillus zanthoxyli JH29 | reverse complement strand
CGGGGGGAGAGACGTTCCTGACCTCGCTGTCGCTTGCGCTGGCGCTGTCTGCGCAGATTCAGCTTCGCGGGCAGTATCCGCTGCAATTTTTCTTTCTGGACGAAGGCTTCGGTACGCTGGACCCCGAACTGCTCGATACCGTGATTACATCGCTTGAACGGCTGCATAACGACCAGCTGTCGGTTGGTATTATCAGCCACGTCCCGGAGCTCCGGGCAAGGCTTGCCCGGAAACTGGTTGTGGTCCCTGCTTCACCGGGCGGAGCGGGTTCAAGCATTATTTTGGAAAGAAATTAAAATGGATGGGGTTTGTGATAACTGTCACAGAGACAGTATCACCCCCCTGTTATAATACAGCTAAGCCGACATCATTTGAAACACCTCGGCGGACGTATGGCAGGGAAATCATTCCTTTTCATACGTCCGCCGCCGAATCAGCTTTATCAGCTGTGAAGGGTGTTTCTTTTTTTTTGCCTTTTTTCTGACTCCACTGGAACTTTGTTTTCGCTGTATCTGATACAGCTTTAGCATCGGGAATTTTCCTATATCATAATCCATATTTCTTCTAGTGCCTGAGGCGCTGCTTCCGAAAAAGGGCAAATTCCTGTATGATAAAAGGATAGCGACGACGGTCTTGGCTGCGGTTGTTTTGCCAATGGGCCGAGAGTAGGATTATCGTCAGAGACCGCCCGAGACTACATGCGGGAAAGGGTGCTTCAAATATCCTTTAGGAGGAAGCTGCTGTATGGAAACCATATTTAGCAAAATTATCGAGGGAAGCATTCCCTGCAACAAGGTGTTTGAGAATGAACGTATACTGGCATTTTACGATATCGCGCCTGCCGCACCGGTGCATGTGCTGATTATTCCCAAGAAACCGATTCCGTCGATGAACGAGGTGGCTCCCGAGGACTTGCCGTTGATCGGAGAAATGCACAGTGTGGCGCAGCAAATTGCCAAAGAGCTGGGCATCGCGGAAACCGGGTATCGTCTGATCAATAACTGCGGACCGGACAGCGGTCAGGCTGTTCCGCATCTGCATTATCATCTTATCGGGGGAGCGAAGCTGGGCGCGCTGGTCGGCAATTCTACATCTCACGCTTAAGAGCGAACAGGAAATATACACTCATTTGCGAAAAAAGAATGGGATTGAGGTTGACACTCTATTTCGGTTTGACCTATAATGAAATTTGATGAACCGTGTTATGCTCTTGGACGGTCTGGTCGGAGGGAGGGAAAACTGGTGTCTGAAACGAAAGTTCGCAAAAACGAGACAATTGATGCTGCACTTCGTCGCTTTAAACGTTCCATCGCTAAAGATGGCGTCTTGGCTGAGGTGAAGAAACGCAAGCATTATGAAAAGCCAAGCGTTAAGCGCAAGAAAAAGTCCGAGGCTGCTCGTAAGAGAAAGTTTTAGGAGGATTACCCAAGCATGAATCTTAGCGAGCGATTGAACGAAGATATGAAGCAGGCGATGAAGAGTAAGGACAAGTTCAAACTCTCCACTATTCGCATGGTTCGTTCGACGATAAAGAATCTTGAAATAGAATTGAAGAGAACATTAGACGACAACGAAGTGCTTGATATCCTTAGTCGTGAGATCAAACAGCGCAAAGATGCCCTCCAAGAATTTGAAAAAGCGGGTCGTGACGAGCTTGCTGCAAGCAATAAGGCAGAAATCGAGATTATAGCACAATATCTTCCCGAACAGCTTTCCGAAGAAGAAATTAAGGTGATTGTACAGCAGACCATCCAGGAAACCGGTGCTTCTTCGAGAAATGATATGGGCAAGGTGATGAGCGCGCTGATGCCGAAGGTCAAAGGCCGCGCTGACGGTAAACTCGTGAACCAGGCGGTTCTGCAATTTCTGCAATAACATAAGTTGAACACCCCTTCTGTAGGGGTGTTTTTCTTTTTTTGCATAAGTTCGGGTTTGGCAGCAAGCTGGACGCAAAGTCCTTGAAACGCATAACCTTCAATCCCGTAGTAACATTATATATCCGTATTTTATATTATCCGGAAAAATGATCGAAACTAGCTTATGTAGATCGGAGGGATATGTTGTGACGGGTTTGCGAAAAATCGCTCTGGCCGCCTTCGCTCTGTTCATGCTGCTGTTCGTTCCGTTTGTAA
>NZ_ASSD01000214.1 GCF_000520715.1 Paenibacillus zanthoxyli JH29 | reverse complement strand
GAATGAAGAAACATTGCTGAGCTAGAATTCTTCGCCTATGAGGACATTATATGGGACCCGCTATGCCCCTCATTCAGCTGAGCAAGTCGTCAGCCGTGCCCGCCCTCCATGGTGAAGGCGTTCAGAGACGCAGGTGCATTCGTGGGGCTCGTGCGCGTATCCAGCAAGGATTTCAAGGATATGCCGCGTCCTTTGCTGGATCAGGCTCCTCCTGCAATGAACCTTCCACCCGGCTGGGATGAAATTGTGCCAGAGATTGGTGTCACGGACACCGACCACGTGATTACAAAGCGCCAATGGGATGCCTTCCATGCGACGGACCTGGATCAGCAGTTGCGCCGGCGCGGCATTACGACGATCGTCCTTTGCGGCATTGCTTCAGGTATTGGTGTGGATACCACAGCGCGAAGCCTTCGCCCACGGGTATCAGGTGATTTTCGCGATAGACGCCATGACCGGCTTCAGTGAGGCGGAGCATGAGCATGTACGTTCCGTGATCTTCCCGCGGCTTGGCAGAATTCGCACGACGGCGGACATTCTAGCCTGTGCCGCCCTTCACTCTTCGACTCCTGAATAAAGAAGCTATTGGAATCAGAGCCAGGCATCCTTGGGGAAAAATAATCAAAAGGCGGCCCCCTGCGGTTTCATACGGGTAGCCGGGGTAGAACTTCTCTGCCCGAGGGGAAGGGGCAATGAATGAAGTAGACTGTCTGCGACCTCGGCGGGTTCAGGTTGAGCCGCTTATGCAGATGATTGTTTTATGACTAGCGTTATAGTTCGGTGTTAGTTGTGGTAGGGTTCTCCGCGATAGCTCAAGGGGCAATTTTGGGGCGAAAGACTATCCTGCGCTAAGTATGACCCTTTTTTATTTTACATAGCCTTTGTCTTCCGGCAGCTTGGATAATTACTGCAGCCCCAGAAAGCTGTGCCTTCCTTATTCTTACGCTGCACCATTGGAGCCCCGCATGCGCAGGTTACGGCTTTGACTGTAGAACCGGCAACCTTTCTCGGTTTTGCTTTGGTTTTAGCGGGCTGCCACTTGCCCCAGGCGCGGAGCTTGTTCTCGACAAGGCCGCCATGCCAGTAATCGACCTTGAATTGCTCCGCCTCCCGCTTTGCATCTGCTGTAAGATCGGAAGTAGTGACCAGCAGAGACAGGATGCAATCATGGTTTCTTTTAGCGCCCACCAGCTCGCGAACCGTCATAACCTGCACTTTGTTGTGGTCAGCATAACATTTAGCCTGAACCGCAGTTTTTTCGCCGCATTTATCGACAATGACCAAGTCTACGCCTCCATCCTTGCCGCCCACTCCCACTTCTTTGACGGTATAGCCTTGATCCCGGAAATACAGGGACAGCAATCTTTCAAACTCAGCGCCGTTTATTTGTTCCAGGGGTGTCTTCAAAAGTACTTCATCCGGTCTGCACGTTGTAGAGGAACGGTTAAAGGTAGGGGTAGCGCTTTTCTTAACAGAGGTTTGCCGCTTGCCTGCACTGCGCTTTTTCTTCTTCTTATTTCCTTGCATCAGACCGGACAACACGGCTAAGACGAGCATAGCTGCTATAAATCCAATAATCGATGTCATTAGTTGCTCCTTAGTAAATTAATATAATTGCGGCTACTCTGCCATTATGCGCTTTAACTGCCCTTCCAGGTACTCCCTCAGTTCGGGATTCCGGCAGTATAGGTAGCATCCCTTCATTCCTCTGGATATTAACACCTTGTAGATATTTTTAATGAGCGAAGTAAGCTGCTGGTTGTTATTCTTCAGTCCGCGCTTCCCCATCGTATCCTTGTATTCATCATAATCCGCGTAAATCTGCATTCCATGAGGATCAAACTTCAGGTCATTACCAATAATCACTCCCACATAGTCGAACTCCAAGCCCTGTGAGGTATGCACACAGCCAATCTGCTCTAACCCCTGCTCATGAATCGCCCAGGTGTTGGAGATCGCCCGTCCATTCCAAGGCATTCGAAAGCCATGCTCTTCAATCGTAACATCGGCGATTTCTCCGTTCCGGTTGCCCTCTGTATCCTTGGTCCAGTTCCAGGCGAATCCGGCCAGCATCCGAGCTTTATAACCTTCACTTACCTTGTCCTTGATGGATTGATAGAGCTGGTGGGGATTATCCATAAGTTTGAACTCAAACGCGCTCTGATCCCACCCGTTGAAGTTGCCTGTCTGGCGTATCTGAAAAATATGATCAACCCAATTGATGAATCCCTCCGCACCCGAACAGCGAAACTGCGCAGAGAGCGTATATTCATGAATTTCGGAGTCATGCAGCTCAGCAATCCGCTTGATCTCTGCCACTGATCCAATATCATCCGGCCGAATCCGCTGGAAATCATCAATGAAGAATACATTCACTTTAGATGCTTTGATAATATCCTCGATCTGATTCTCGCCGCGGTATTGATAGGCGCCTTTCCCCTTCAGCCGATGAGCTTCATCCACGACCATAACGTCATAAAAGTCCCCCGGAGTATCATAAAATTGACCCGACCCGGCAAATAGCGCCCGCGCCCTTGCTTTATTCTTCGCCTGCTGCTTCGCCAAGGTCTCTACCATTACCGTTCGAAAAGACGCATTAGGGGCAATAAATCTCACATTTAATTTATGCTTTAGCAGTCCTCCGAGCGCGTTCATGGAGATGACCGATTTTCCCGTGCCGGGGCCGCCTTTAATGAGAATTGTGCGTTTCCGGCTCGTATCTTTAGCTAAACTCATGATCGTCTCATAAGCTACCTTCTGCTCGTCCAGCAGGATGAACTCGGAGTTCCCTTTGAACAGCCCGTCCACATGGTCGATAAGCTTTTTGGAGGGACGAATCTTCCCATTCTCAATCAGATAGAGCAGATTAACTCCGTTCCCCTTGCCAATGTGCTTATGGAGGAACTCTTGAAGCTTAAGCGTATCCTCCGCCATGAATAAAGGTGCTTTGTGAATATACCCTTGATAACGCTCACTCTTCAACGGGTCAGGCTGAGGAGTCCGGTAATTATGTAAGTATGCGCAGGAATAACTGGTAAGATCACTGCTGTGAACAGCTTCATTCATGTCCTCCAACTGCTGCCGGTAAGACCACGCCTGGTACGAAGGATGCGGAGTTTCGCGCTCTCTGCCTCCGATATAAGCAACGACCACATCCTCACGGTCTGTCTCACTCGCTGCATCCCACTGCTTTAATTCCACGATCACAAAGTTATCCTTTCCTTCCTTGTCCTGTCCAGCCACAATAAAATCAACCCGCTTGCTCGTCGCCGGGATATTATATTCAATCATAACGCCGCAATCATCGGCGATCTTGGAATTACGCACTACCCGCTCCATGAACTGCATGGAGTTATTCCAGGCTCTTCTCTCTCCCGGGCTCGGCCGCATCCCCATCTTGCTGATAAAAGCATTCTCGATCTCCACCGTTAACTGGTTGTTGTCTACTTTTTCCCGGAATACCAGTGCACTGCTGCTGTAAATAATCATATCAGCTACCCCTATAGGTCAGTATATTTGTCCTTTTTGCCAAAAGCCTTCTCAATTGGATACTTGGCTTCATTTTTCTTCAGCTTGGCAAGGATGACATCCTCCATGTTCAGGTCTAACGACTGGGCCAGGTAAACCGCATATACCAGCACATCAGCCAGTTCATCGGCAATCTGATCC
>NZ_ASSD01000213.1 GCF_000520715.1 Paenibacillus zanthoxyli JH29 | reverse complement strand
GGCCCGTCCCCGCCGCAGAAATATGTCGTATTACAGCGGCGGCTCAGGCGACATCTTTCCCGCCTTTTCTCCGGCAGATGCCATTCGCTCGGATGCTGTCGGATTCCGCAGGCTGTTCTCCCGGATCTCGCGGCATCCGCCGCGGCATAGCCGCCCCTTTTTACACAGCTGCCTTCAGCTAAGGACAATCATACAAGAGGTCAAATCGGCATTTGAGTACAGTATAGCAGGCTTTGAGAAAGGAGAGAGGAGCAAATGGCGGGAAGACAACTGGCCAGCAAATGGCGGAAGACCGAAGCGCTGCTCAGCGACAGCCGGATTTCCGGTTATATACCGAGAACGGCGCCCTATAGCAACGCCGCCCTGAAATCCATGCTTCAACGGTACGGCAATGTGGTGATCAAGCCGATTGTCGGCGGCGGGGGCTACGGCGTCATCAAGGTGTTCCGGGACGGCAGGGGGTATGGTTTTACCTATATGGACAGAACCAGAATCTATCAGGACTATTCCAGCATGGCGGGGGCACTGAATAGAGCCAAGGTCAAACGCAGATATTTGATCCAGCAGGGCATATCGCTTGCCAGCATAGCCGGACGTCCTATCGATTACCGGGTCAAGGTCGTGAAGAACGGGGAGCATTGGGAGTTTCGTTCCATGGTTGGCCGCTTGGCCAGACCCGGACTGTTCGTGACCAATCTGTGCAAGGGAGGCACTATGCTGACCTGCCGGGAAGGACTGCGAAGATCCCTTCCGCGGATTAAGATATCCGCCAAAAGAAAGGAGATGCGTAATCTCACCCTAACCTGCATTGGAGTGCTGGAGCGCCATTTTCCGGGAATTGGCGAACTCGGCTTCGATTATGCGGTAGACCGCTCGGGGAGAATCTGGATTCTGGAAGTGAACACAAGACCGCAATAATTAGCGTAATATGAAAAAATAGCGATAATAGTTCTTCCTGAATAGGGAAGAGAGACCGATTTTTAAAAATGGCTATAGCAAAAATGAAATTTTTTTATTATACTACCAAAGGCGAATCCTGTGTATAACTCTTATCCCCACTGTCCACCGCATTTTTCCAGCATTTATTACGTTTACTCACATATTATGCACAGGATTTCCACATAAGGCTGTGGATATTAAGAACACTTGTTCGAAAATTAATAGTTTGATATGATAGAGAAGAACCAAATAAAGGAAAGGTAGGTGAACGTTGTGGTTGAATTGTCGGATGAGATGTTGTTGGACTCATATCACAAAGCCATAGAACTTCAACTGGAGCATGATTTTATCGCTCTGCTGCTAGTTGAAATTCTTAAACGGAACTTACACTCTCCAGAGCATGCGGTACTTCAATAATGACTTCAGAATGATCTATGAAGCCCTACATAAAACTAAACCGCTACTAGAATTAAAATAGGGTATCCTTACGAGCTGTGATTAACTTCAACCCGTTAGGATACCCTTTTTATTTAAAATGCCCCGCAATATGCAGCTTTGGCTCAGAAACCTCCTCAGGAGCTATGCGGGGACCCTGAGAACAAATAATATTAAGACGGTTGATGCTCCAGCTTCAGACTGCTGCTATGGCCCGGAGACAGCTTCGCTTCAGGATCAATGTAGATCTTGGCATTATTGACGGCGGTCGGCGCTTCTCCAAACCCTACGGCGATTAGCTTCAGCTTGCCAGGGTAGGTGGTAATATCGCCGGCGGCAAAAATACCGGGGATGCTGGTCTCCATGCGGGAATCGACGACAAGCGAGCTGCCTTCGATTTGGAGGCCCCAATCAGAGATCGGGCCGAGCGAGGAGAAGAAGCCGAAGTTAACGATTACGCTGTCCACTTCAATGTCCTGAGTCTCCTTTGTCTTGACATTGGAGAGCGTCACCTTGTTAATAAATTCATCTCCGTGCAGCGCTGAAATCTCGGTAGAGGTAATAACTCTTACCTTTGAATTCATCAAATTCTCGACGCTATGCTCGTGGGCGCGGAACTTGTCGCGGCGGTGGATCAAAGTGACCTCGGCGGCGATAGGTTCAAGCATAAGCGCCCAGTCCACCGCGGAGTCGCCGCCGCCGGTAATCAGCACTTTTTTATCTTTAAATGCATTCAAATCGCTTACAAAATAGTGCAGGTTGGCTTTTTCGAAGCGCTCAGCTCCGGGAAGTTCCAGACGCCGCGGTTCAAAGGCGCCGACGCCTGCCGTAACGATAATGGCTTTGGCGTGATATTCCGCTTTATCGGTCGTAACGACGAAATGGCGTTCGCCCCGTTTTTCAACGGACATCACTTTCTCCTCCAGACGGATATCGCTCTGGAACAGAGCCATTTGCCGGGAAAGATTATCGACGAGTTCTTGTGCCGTAATTTTTGGGAACCCTGCCACATCATAGATGTATTTTTCGGGATAAAGAGTAGCAAGCTGTCCGCCCAGTTGGGGCATACTCTCAATCAAAGTAACGGACGCTTGGCGCATTCCGCCGTAGAAAGCAGCGAACATGCCTGCCGGGCCTCCGCCAATGATGAGAAGGTCGCTCATAGGAGCGCCGAGTTGCTGGGAAGTCACAGGATCTTACACCTCCAAGTTGATATATTCAAAATGCCATACTTCCCCATTATAAACATTGCGGAACCTCTCTGCAAAGTGCCAGCTTTAAACAATTTGGAGGAGCATGGGCCAGTAATCGGGATAATAATTACTATTTGCTTAAATACAGGGTAAGGATTACAATGTATATGATTATTTTTGAGTTATTTTAAGTTTTACTGGAATTTATTCCAATCTTATGTGTATAAATTCACAAAAACATGATTTATCCAGACACTTTAAATCAGATTCGCCTGTTGGAAGGAGCCGGAAAATGAACAGTATTCCTAAAATCGTAATTCTAGGCGCGGGATATGGAGGGATTTTAACCGCACAACGTCTGCAAAAGGCCTTAAATTACAACGAGGCGGATGTTACGCTTGTCAATCGCCATGAGTATCACTACTTCACTACGCATCTGCATATGCCTGCCGCAGGAACGGACAGCATCGACCATTCGCGCATAGCCATTTCCAAGCTGATCGATGAATTCAAGATCGACCTGGTCAAGTCGTCTGTGCAGGAAATTCGCACCCAGCAGAAAAAGGTCATTCTGGAGGACGGCACGCTGTCCTACGACTATCTCGTTATCGCGCTCGGCGGGGAGCCGGAGACGTTCGGTATTCCGGGACTCGACAAGTACGCTCTGACGATCCGCAGCATTAACTCCGTTCGTCTGATCCGTGAGCATATCGAGTATCAGTTTGCCAAGTATAAGAACGAGAATAATCTGCAGGAGCATATCAATTTCGTTGTCGGCGGCGCCGGCTTCAGCGGCATTGAATTTGTGGCCGAGCTGGCGGACCGGATTCCGGAGCTGTGCAAGGAATACGACGTGGACCCTAGCCTGGTCAACATTTACAATGTGGAGGCCGCTCCAACGGCTCTGCCGGGCTTTGCACCCGAGCTTGTCGAGTATGCCATGAATGTGCTTACCAAGAAAGGCGTAACCTTCAAAATTGGTGTGGCCATCAAGGAATGCATGCCGAATGGCGTTCTGCTCGCGACGGGCGAAGAAATCAAGGCATCGACAATCGTCTGGACGGGGGGCATCCGCGGCAATCGTCTGATCGAAGCAGCGGGCTTTGAAGCGATGCGCGGCCGTGTCAAAGTGGACGAGTTCCTGCACGCTCCGGGTCATGACAATATCTTCATCATCGGAGACGGTTCGCTTATGATCGGACCTGAGGGCCGTCCTTACCCTCCGACGGCACAAATCGCCATGCAGCAGGGCGAATGCTGCGCCCATAATCTGGTGGCGGCAATCCGGAATCAGCAGCCGAAGAAATTCGCATTCAGCAATAAAGGAACGGTGGCTTCGCTTGGCAGGGGCGAGGGAATTGCGGTAGTCGGCGACAAGAAATTTAAGGGCTTTGTAGCCGCCCAGCTCAAAAAAGTCGTGGACATGCGCTACCTCTTTATTATCGGCGGCATTCCGCTCGTTCTGAAGAAAGGCAAGTTCCTGTAAAATGCGGCACTGCAGCGTGCAAGTGCGGGGGCTGCTGACCCGGGACGAACTGGACCGTTACAACGGCCTGATGGAGGTCGGCTCCTATCTGGAGGATCAAAGCAGACATGATCTGGCCTATACCATCCAGAAAGAAGTCGACCTGCTCATTCTGCCTGCGATTGAGCGGCTGAAGGAGAAGAGCCGGGACCGTGACCGTGCGACTGCGGATTACCTGAAGAGCCAGCGGGACGGGGAAGACGATGGGGAGTCTTCGGAAGAATAAAGGATACGGCAAAGGGTGTGCCCGGCGTTATACGCTGCGAAGCACACCCTTTTTTTACACTTTCAGCATTTCCTCAAAAGATTCGGAAGTCAGCAGGTTGCCGACATAGAACGAGCCGAATTCGCCGTAGCGGGCGCTGACCTCGTCAAACCTCATCTCGTAGACGAGCTTCTTGAACTGCAGCGCATCCTCCGCGAACAGAGTTACACCCCATTCCCAGTCGTCGAAGCCGACGGAGCCGGTAATGATCTGCTTAACCTTGCCGGCGTAACCGCGCCCGATCAGCCCGTGCGAGTACATCAGCTCCTTGCGCTTGGCCATATCGAGCATATACCAGTTGTCGGCCAGCTCCCGCTTCTTGTTCATCGGATAGAAGCAGATATGCCGGGCTTTCGGCAGAACCGGCTTTAGGCGGGCGGCGATATGCGGATTCTGCATCGGGTCTTCCCCGCTGTCTCCGCTGGAGTTATAATTGCTCAGCTCCACGATGCTGACATAGGAGTAAGCTTTGGTTGTAAAGGAGGCAAAAGCGGTCTTGTTGAAGGCGGCTTCGAGCTTATTCAGGTCCTCCAGGCTTTCACGCAGGTGCATCATTACAAAATCGGCCTTCTGTCCCACGATCGAATACCAGGCGGAACTGCCGAGCTTCGCTTCTTCGACACCGGCCCATTCTTCTATAAAGGCATTCAGTTCATCCAGAGCCACAGCGCGTTCCTCGTCATCGGCCGCCGTCCAGGCGGTCCAATTCAGAGAGCGGAAGTCATGGAGAGCATACCATCCTTCCAGCGTCAAAGCGGCTTCACTCATGTGATCACTCCTCCAATGGTTGTCCTTCTAAGCATTGTAGCGCAAGCTTGCGGTGAAGAGCAAACACTGCCGCCGGATCAGGGCACGGAAATTCATTGCTTCGTCACCTTTTTTCTAGTAAACTGACTACGGGTTGATGCTTTTTGTGCGTTTCTTTATAGAGAGGGGAAGTGAGTCGGGTGGGATTAATTCCTGTGTTTGTGCTCGCCGTTCTGTTCTTTGTAATGATGTTCGGGATCGGCTTCATCCTCAATATGCTTATGAAAACGACATGGTTTCCCGCTTATTTGTTCGTGCTCGTCATTTTGCCGGTGGTGGTGTATTCCATCTGGGACCGTTCTTCCGTGACGCTCTGGGAGCACCTGTCTTCCTTTCATCCGGTGGACTATTTGACCGGCGCCGCCGGCTTGGCCGGAGCAGTGCTTAGCGGCTGGACGATCCGGCGTCTGCGGCTCGGCGGATATAAAATGTTCTGATGACTCAGGTATGAAGAGAAAGCAATAGCGGCCGCTTTCCCGTATTGTGCGGGAGCGGCCGTTTTATTTTGGATTTTCATCTTTTTTTCTAAAAAATCCGCATGTGTCAGGATGACGAGGACCGGATGCGAACGGGCGGGAGAAAGCGTCTGTTTTGGGCTTTTTTCAACATTTATAGACAGTCGATTTATGATAGAATAGAACTCTACTTGAAAGAGAAACCGTCTTGAATTCGCGAAAAGGAGGAGGTATCCGAAGATGCATATCAGTCATCTACATCATTTCACCGAACATCATCGGTACTGTGTTTCCCGCGAATTCGGTCTAAGTCCCGTCGACGAGCGTATGCTGAATTCGATCTACCAGCCAATGGTCGGCGCTTTTGCCATCAGCTTGTACCGTCTGCTCTTCTCGCATGTTCCTGC
>NZ_ASSD01000212.1 GCF_000520715.1 Paenibacillus zanthoxyli JH29 | reverse complement strand
AAAGAGTCTGCTATACCGCTCTTTAGGACCCACAAATTCGTAGGTCCAAACAAAACCGACTCTGCAACGCGAACAAGCCAAACGAAGTGATGGAACATACAAATAGCTCTTTTTACCAAAGAGATTCAGATGCCGAATCTTACGCGGTTTATTGCGGCCGTCACGCTTCACATCTTGTTCCGACTGGCCACGGGACAGGGTTGCTTGTAGGCTACAGGCACAGCCTCCAGATGAACCTCTTTGGCATCTATGGAAACCATTTTATGAAGTTGTAGCTCTGGCAATCCGAGAATTTCGTTGATATACTGGAGTGGCATCTGTCATTTCCTTCTTTGTTGTTGGGTAGGACTTACAACAATACAGGATTTGCAGATGTT
>NZ_ASSD01000211.1 GCF_000520715.1 Paenibacillus zanthoxyli JH29 | reverse complement strand
CTTCAAGTGTTAGCTAAGTGGGGGAGTGTTCAATGAGGACGTTGATTTTGACAGGTCTCCCGTCTGAATGCTCAAAAGAGTCTTCCTCTTGCCGGGTTCTAATATCGTTAAGCCTGATTTTATAAGACTCCCCCCATGCTTTCATCGAGACGATAATCGGCTCAAGCGTCCTGCCAAAATCGGTGAGCGAGTATTCCACTCTTGGCGGGACCTCTTTATACACTTCTCTGTGAACGATGCCGTCCCGCTCAAGCTCCCGGAGCTGCAAGGTGAGCATAAACTGCGTAATTCCCGGATTGAGACGCCGGAATTCATTAAACCTTTTCGTTCCGCCAATAAGCTGATAGAGAATAATCCCTTTCCATTTGCCGCCGATGACATCGAGAGTGGTTTCCACAGGACAGCTTTCCATGTTCGGCTTAGCCCCGTATTTGTTTCTTCGATCTCCCATTAAGCGTCTCCTCCTCCAATGGTATGTTTTTTAATACTATATACTAAAAATATGCGTACTTATTTAATGTAAGTATACAATATATAATTCGTTTGTACGACAAACCCATTGGAAAGGAAAGAAGAAATGAGCAATCGTCAAAAAATGAAAGCAATCGGTGCTTACCGATATCTCCCTTTATCCGATCCGGAAAGCCTTGTTGATCTGCATATAGAAAAACCAGTGCCCACAGGCCGCGATCTGCTTGTCAAAGTCAAAGCCGTCTCAGTCAACCCAGCCGACCTGGATATTCGCAAGAATAATAACTATGAGGCAGAATCGCCCAAAGTTTTAGGTTGGGATGTATCCGGGATCGTGGAGCAGGTTGGACCTGAATGCCAATTGTTCAAGCCGGGAGACGAAGTATTTTATGCGGGTAGTGTCACTCGTCCAGGCGGCAACAGTGAATTTCACTTGGTGGATGAACGAATTGCGGGAACCAAGCCGAAGAGCCTGGATTTCGCGCAAGCTGCCGCCCTGCCTCTGACCTCGCTTACGGCCTGGGAGGGTTTATTCGATCGTTTGGGAATCAGTCATAGCGCTGAGGAGAGCGAAAGCATACTCATTATCGGTGCGGCAGGAGGAGTAGGATCAATAGCTACGCAGCTTGCCAAATTAGCGGGTCTAACTGTAATTGGCACCGCTTCACGTCCGGAATCCGTGCAGTGGGTCAAAGATCACGGTGCGGATTATACAATCAGCCACAACAGCCCTTTTGCGCCGCAGCTCAAGGAAATTGGGTTCGAGTCCGTAGATTATATATTTTGCCTGAATGATACGGTGCAGCATTTTGCGAATATGGCAGAAGCTATCGCCCCCCAGGGCAAGATTTGCTCGATCGTTCCTGTAGCGAAGGCTTCCCAGGCGGGAAGCTTGGATATGGATATGATTTTTTATAAAAGTGTCACGTTTGTATGGGAGCTCATGTTCACCCGTGCCATGTTCCAGACCAAAGATATCATCAAACAACACCATATCCTGAACCAACTGGCTGAGCTGATCGATAAGGGCAAGCTGAAGACGACCCTAGCCGAACGCCTGGAACCGATCAACGCAGCAAACCTGCGTCTGGCACATGAAAAAATGGAGACCGGAAGAGCGATAGGAAAGATTGTTTTGGAGAATTTCTAAGCTACTACCAGACATAAATAAAAACGGCCGGACAAGCGATGCTTATTCGGTCGTTTTGTTGATTAGTATCAGCCTTACAGGAGTTATTATGAATTCAACTGAAGTGCCATGCTTTTTTCGGGAACAACTTGTTTCCGTTTTATTGAAGTGAATATCGTACCGGCAATCGTAATGAGTCCCCCGACAATTTGTGAAATCACCAGACCCTGACCCAAGATAACCGCAATTATAGCTGTAAAGACAGGCAATAAATTCATGGTTATGCCAGCTTTACCCGCCCCCAAGATCTTAATGCCTTGATTCCAAAAGATAAACGAGCCGACTGCCGGGAATACCCCCAGATAAACAATTCCTATAATACCGAAAGAAGTTACTTCCTTATACTGAAGAGGCTGCATGAATAAAAAAGGAATCAGCAGAACAGTACCCACAATCGCTATCATCGCTACCAATGTAATGGGTGGAATGCCCTTTGCTTTTTTTACAACCAACGAATAGGCTGTCCAGCATAACACGGCCAAAAACATGAGTGCATCACCCTTGTTATAATGGGTAAAAAACAATTGAAGCAGGTTTCCTTTAGTCAAAACAGTCAGGACACCAAGAAGTGAAGTGATTAATCCAATGAACTGAAAGGTACTTACTTTTTCTCTAAGGAATATCAACGAAAAGAGCATAATCAAGGCTGGAGTGAGTGTGTTAATTAGGGCGCCATTCGCTGCAGATGTGAACTGTAGTGAAGCATACATGAGATAGCTATAGACAACAATGGCTAAAACAGCTAACGAAATGATAATCCCCCGGTTTTTTTCCATATTTGAAGCCACGAAGGTTTCTCCACAATTTGGGCAATGGGAATAAGGAGAATCAATGCAACAACCCATCTTAGAAAAGCTGTCCATACAGCAGGAAATTCATTTGAGCTGAATTTTCCGAAAATCATATTACCAGACCAAAATAGATTGGCTAATATTAATAAAATCCAAGCCTTATATTTCACAATATTTCCCCCTTAATAAATTTGATTGGCTTTGCTTGATTGACTTGCCGCTTTCCATAATCAGATGATACAACGGGCTTTAACATAAGTGAAATGAATATATATAATAGTAGTCATAACAAAATTGTTATGATAAAAACATGATTGCAACTGATCGTTAAGCCAATCAAAATAAAAACGACCGGACAAGTAGATGCTTGTTCGGTCATTTGGTTGATTGTCAGCCCGCGTCATCACAAGTGGAGCTGTTATTGACTTCGCCCTGCTCCTGCCTTTGCTCTTGATTCTGTCTGACTAACCCATAGAAGAATAACTCCATCCACTGATCCATATTCCGAGTTACGCTTTCTTCGTTCGACGCTGCCCAATACCGCCCCAGCTCATTCTTGTACATCGTGAAGTACAGTATAGTCATCTCATCTGTCTGATCTTTATGAATAAAGCCCTCTTGCTTTCCAAGCGCGACAAACTTCATAAAAAATTGCATGCCCTTTTGCTCGTTATGCCTTTCCACCGTCTGCACTAATCTATTTAACTCAGAGGAGGGGAATTCCGGAAACTCATCTGATAAGATTTTTAAATTTCGGGCCTCCAGCAGCATGATTTCCTTGGTCTTCTCAGGAAAAGAGAGCTCTGAATCAAGAATGTTCTCATACTGCTCCAACTGCTTGTCCATCCAATCCATAAGCATATCGGCATAGAGCTGTTCTTTTGTCCCAAAGTAATTATAGATCGTTGCAGGGGATACCTTCGCGTTTTGAGCGATCTCATTCACACTGACCTTCTGAAAGCCGTGTTTAGAAAATAACTGAAATGAGACACTGTATATCTGCTCGATTTTTTTTTGTTTCCTTCGTTCGAAGCCGTTCATCTTCTTTCACCCCACATGTAGTGTAGCTCATATTTTAGAGTTTTTCAATAAATCGAGTACAAAACTATTGAAATATCGTTTTTTCATAGATATAATAATTTTGTAGTTGATGAATATATTCAGTACATAACTATATTAATTTATGATGGGAGTGTAATTAATGAAACAACTGCGGATTCCTTCGTTCTTGCATGATGTTTTCGGTGAAAGACAAAGTTTGGGGTCGATTCTAACCATACTGCTTTTTGGTGTACTGCTGACTACTGCGTTATATTTGGTATTCCCTGAACTTACGGACAATTTACCGGTGTGGCGCAGTACCCTGGCATTATTATTAATTTTCGATATATTCTCTGGCTGCATAGCTAATTTTTCCGACTCAACCAGCAACTTTTATGCCGCACGAAAAACGAATCGAATCGTATTCATTGCGATACACTTTCATATCGTACTTGTTGCATTTTTATTAAATAAAAATATTGGGTATTCGATAGGGATATGGGCTTATACGATCACAGGAGCATTTATCGTGAATGCTCTTATCGGAAGACATTCGCAACTATTTGTTGCGGGTCTCCTCTTGTCTGTTGGCCTGGGCTGTATGCCCATGCTGCCGGATATGCAGCCATATATGTTAATCACCTGCTTATTATTTATGCTTAAAGTGTTATTTAGCTTTTCCGTTGACCATTATGGCAAAACAATGAGCAGCATTGGTGAAGAACCATGAGTACTTCGTATAGAGTGTCCAAGCTAATAAAATCAGACAAGCCCTTATTCGTATCACTCATGAGCAGGGCTTTTGCCAAAGATCCCTTATTCACGCATTTATTTGGCGATTCGGTTCTCGACAGAACAGCAAGTAGCCACGTGACAGCTTTTGTCTCTTTTATGTTTGATAAAAGCTTTTTGCTCAATGAAGAGGTATGGGGTTATTTTGAAAATGAAAGCTTACTGGGTGCTTATATTGTAGAGAAGCCGCATGAAAGCAAGCTTCAGAATATGAAAGGATTATTGCTAATAGGGAGATTGATTCCTTTGCTCTTTCAAATGTCCGGACAAACCTTGAGTCTCCTTAATTCCTATATGAGAGTCACAAGATCCGCTGCTCCCCCATTGACGCATCACTACCTCATTATGATTGCAGTACAACCGGAGGATCAGGGTAAAGGAATCGGTAAAGTGCTGCTGAAACACCTGTTGAATACGGTAAATAAGGACACAAAATCACATGGAGTCGCACTGGATACCGAAAATAAAGAAAATATAAATTGGTATCGAAAATTTGGATTTACTTTAAGCAATGAAACACAAATCGACAATTTACCTGTATATTGTATGTTTCATCAAAAATAATCTATTACTTGGAGATTCCGAGATTTTCTCGCCACTTGTGATACGGTTCTTCGCGCTGTCTGTATTTTAAGGCCATCCTTTCCGAATGGCCCTTTCTAGATACACATTATTCAACTATCGTTTACCGAGGGAGTTCAACCAGTCAAAAGTTTCGTCAGTACATTACTCCTGGAGATAAGCAGTTTGAGCCGATAGAGGTTGTATCGGTCAATTTATACGGTTCAACTTACTTCATTCACTTACAAAGCAAATCCCTTAAAGGAATCGTCTTCCATAGATATTTCGAGATTCGTAGCTGAAAGAAGGAGCTGTCCTCAGGTGCGCTCACCAAGAAATTCGTGTCTGTAAATCGCATTAATCCTATCCAAAACGTTCCGCGCTTGATCTTTAAATTTTAAATCTGTAACCCGACCTTTCAGCAAAAACACGCCGGTCTCATTACGGTGTTCCCCGAGGGCCCCCTCATACAACAGGTTCGCGCCGTGGGTAGGCGGAGAGAAAAACAGCTTCATTAGCAATTTAACCACTATGGGCAGTCCGGATTGGTTTCCTTTTTTTAGCGTATTATTGCCACCCGGGTCAACGCTGCGGATCTTAATGCCTTCCTTGGCAAGCTGCGATGCGATAGCCTGAGTCCACAGCGAAAGCGCCAGCTTTGAAGTGGCATAAGGACCGAGCAGTTTGCGGAAGGTTTTGGGGCGTTCCAGGGTTTCGATATTAAACTCTTTCACATAGTTTAGTGCTGAAGATGAGGTATTGACCACCGTTTTTAAGCTGCCGTTTTTTAAGAGTTCCTTCAATTCCATCAGAATGATATATGGAACGACCGTCATCAGTTCATAATGTTTCTCACGACTTTGTTTCGAATAACTTAGCTCGGGAAAGCTCCCGCCGGCATTGTTGAACAAGATGTCGATCCGCCGCTCCTTTCCTTTGATCTCTTCCAAAGTACGTCTCAAGCTGGCATAATCGGCGAGATCCGCTATTTTATAAATGCGAAGCCATCCACTATTGATAGCTTTTTGGATTCTCATATCATCCGCAGGAAAGTCGGAACGGTTCAAAGCAACCACCTGCCATTCCTCCGACAGCAACTTCCGTGTTAATTCCAACCCGATCCCGTTGCTTGCGCCTGTAATCATTGCGATATTTTCACGTTGGTTCGTGTTCATTGTACGTCTCCTCCTAATGTCGGGATATTTTCCCCTGATAGCGCACATTCTATAACTTGGAGTCGACTCCAAGTCAAGGCACGTAAGTAAAGTTTTTGTCCTAAGGATAAGAGACTTGACTTGGAGCCAGCACCAAGATGTATAATGCACAAAAAAGCAATCTCCGGGAGGGAACAGGATGATGGCAGAGCAAACCTTTACAATAAAGCAAACCGCCGAGCAAACCGGAATTTCCGAGGATACGATCCGTTATTACGAAAAGATCGCGCTGCTACCCCGGGCGGACCGGAAGGACAACGGGCACCGCATCTACCGGCAGAAGGACATCAATACGATCCGGCTGATGTCCTGCCTGAAAAAAACGGGGATGCCGCTGGAGGAAATGCGGCCGTTTTTGGCGGTCTCCGCCGACGCAGATCCCGGAGAATATCCTGAGCTGGTAGAGCACATAAGGAGACACCGGGAAAATATCGTCAGCCAAATCGCCTCGCTGCAGCAGGTCGTCGATTTTATCGACATGAAGCTGGAGGAGGGAAGATACCGCCGGGACTGCTCAGATGAAAGCCAGGACGGCGTGTCGGAGAAACTGAGGGGGAAACCGAAATCAAAGCCCGTCTCACCTGTTGAGATGAGTTATTTTTCTGTATCAGCCAAAACGGGAAAGCCACCGGCTTCCGTAAAATAAGCTAGAAACATCATAAGAGAGAAAGTGCAGGAGACTTTGGCGGCCTTTAACAGGTTTGGGTTGGCCCTTTCTTTGATCTCGCTTTATTCATTCGTCGATCCGTTAGCTTAATACCTTATCATGAAATTGAAGCTTAAGAGTATCAGCCTCCATAGCCATTTGTTTGTGTACAGTAATAATACATTGAACCTCTCATGACTAAAGTCACGAGATTCTTG
>NZ_ASSD01000210.1 GCF_000520715.1 Paenibacillus zanthoxyli JH29 | reverse complement strand
GGCTGCGGAGCCGCAGCGCCGCCTGTTTCTGACGCTGGGCATAGAGCCGAACGAGAAGGGCCGCAGATCGCTGATTGAACAGGCTTCCCGGCTTGAGGCGGTCGGTCTGCTGCAGACCAACCGCATCTTTATACCGGAATCCGACGATTATATGTACGAGTACGAAATGCTGCCCCCGCTGTCTCCATCCGACTTTTTTGCCACCCAGCATTTAACGCTGCTGCTGCGCGATAAGGTCGGTAAATTCGCCGTATTGTCGCTTAGGGAGCAGTTCTGGAGCCGGGAACCGGAGGAGTGGAGCCGGAGCGCCGTAGGCAAGGAAAATATATCGCGGCCGTTCTATGACATTTTCGAGCTGAATACGCATGTCATTGATTACGAGCTGGAGCAGGCGCTGACCGAGGTGGCCGCTGTCCGCCAGCCTGTGAAAGGCCCCGAAAGCAAGCTTGCCATCGGGTACAGCGACATTATTCTGCGCTTTCCGCGGGAATCGGTCAACCGGGCGCATGTCGAGAAGCTGCGTTTTGATTTTGATCAAATGGGCGTCATCAATTATGTGGCCCATAAATATAAGCTCGGCGCGCAGGATATGTGCCGGCTGCTTGATGAGGATGGTATTTTTTCTCCGGACGGCGAGCTTGTGCTTGACGAGCTTCAACACCGGGCCAACCAGCATTTCCGGCAAAGCATGAAGCGGCAGGAGCAAAGGGAAGTAGCGGCAGCCAAGGTCGTGGCGATCAGAGCTGCGGAGCAGGGGGATGAAGCGATCATCCCCGAGGAGCAGCCTGTTGAAATGGAATATTATGTGGAGGTTCCTCCGCAATTTCTGTCCAAATGCGATATTCACCAATATAATATGATGCTGCGCAACGAGCCGTATACCCGGCTGCTTCAGACTTTTTTTCCGGGCGCGGTGCCGGGGCAGTTAATGGATATTTTCGAGAAGATCGATTTGAATTACAAGCTTCCCGGTGAAGTGATCAACTTGCTGATCCACTATCTGATGACGATGGTTGCGTCAGGGGGAGAACAGCGAATCAACCGCAATTTCGTGGAGGCCATTGCTTCCAATATGCTGGTTAAACAGGTTAACAGCTATGAGAAGGCGGTACGCTACATAAGGGATCAATCCAAGGTAAAAGGAAAAGGGGCCTCCGGCGCGCCGGGGACACGTTCTCGTTCCTATGCCAAGAAGGGCGGGACTTCCGGCAAACCCGAAATCCAGATTGCGGTGGATGACGGACAGTCGGGAGCCGTGAGTGACGAAGAATTTGCGGCGATGATGCAGATGGCGGCCGATATCAAGGCCAGCAAGAAAAAAGGAGCGGCGGAATCGCCGTAAGGAAAGAGAGGTGTTAAAGTGGAGTCGATGGGCGAAGTGCTTCGTTCGATGAATAATCCCGCTCTGCGCCTGCGTTCGAGGGATTTGGAGCATGAACTGTTGAATCATCCGCTCGTGCTTCGGCTTCGTAGCGACCATCCCGAACTGGAAGAATCCAGGCTCAGGCTTCATGTAAGCCGGCTGTATCAATATGTGGAAGAAGCCCGCAACTGTGCGAACTGTCCCGGTCTTGAACAGTGCCCCAATGATTTCCAGGGGCATTACAGCAAGCTGACGGTGGAGAGCGTTGGCGGATTCCCTGATTTGTATGAACGCAAGACGGCATGTGCGCTGCAGACTGCCAAAGACAATCAGGAGCGGATTCGCAAACGGATTCGCAGTTTCTACGTCGATGAGCGCGTACTGAGCGAAGGCTACGACGAGATTGAGATTATGGGCAAGGACCCCCGGCGCGCTCCGGCGGTGAGCCGGCTGTTCCAATATATCAAGAGCACAAAAGAAACAGGGCTGTCTACACGCGGGCTGTACCTATACGGCTCCTTCGGCACCGGAAAGACGTTCCTGATGTGCTATTTACTGCATGAGCTGGCGATCACGGGGTACAGCGGAGTTATCGTATACATGCCTGATTTTATCGAGGAACTGAAAGCGATTATGACGGATGGCCAAAAGTTGAAGGAAACCGTCGATACGATGAAGGACTGCGATCTGCTTATTTTTGACGATATTGGGGCGGAAAATTTGAACCCCTGGGCGCGCGACCATGTGCTCGGACCGATACTCAATTACCGGATGAACCGCAAGCCGACATTCTATACGTCGAACTATCCGCTGGACGGGCTGGAGAAGCATCTGAGCTTCACCAGCAAGGACGGCGAGGAAGTCTATAAAGGCCAGCGGCTGATGAACCGGATTTCACCGTATGTGGATGTGGTGCAGCTGGTGGGGGAGAATCAACGGGGCGGCCCCTCCTAAATCAGTGGGATACCCCTCCTAAATCCTCCCCAATGGGGAGGACCCCAAGGGCTGCGCCCTCTGGACACCCGCAATTTTGCGAGGGAGCTGCGTTGGCGGTAGAAGGTTGCAGTCGTGCGTGGAGCGGTCCCTATTCGGCTCCCGCCCTGACGGGCGGTGGCCGAAGGACCTTTCATGCGAGGGGGC
>NZ_ASSD01000209.1 GCF_000520715.1 Paenibacillus zanthoxyli JH29 | reverse complement strand
AGATACCAGTCGCAACTACGAGGAACGTTTGGACTTTCGGCCGCTGTTGTCTCCAGATTTCTTGATTTAATCCACACTTGCGGTTGAAATCCGGAGACAAAGGCGATCGCTATCGCTCCTACAGTTCCAAACTTCCCCTTCGTTACTCCTTACCCTGATTACATTTTTCAAGTTCATCTTATATAGTATAGAAATTTATATGTGTTAAATACATATGATAAATAAGCATATTTTGATAAAATAGTTATGAATTATAAGTTAATTAGCTGGATATGGCTTAATTTTTTTACATAACTGAATCAAGGGGGATTACGGATATGGAGCATCCGATAGATGATATTGATAGAAAGATTTTGCAGCTGCTGCAGCACAATGCACGAATGTCCATTTCACAAATCAGCAAAGAAATCAGCATGTCCCAGCCTTCGGTTAAAGAAAGGATTTTGAAGCTGGAGGATAAAAGGATCATTTCCGGGTATTCCACAGCATTGAATTTAAGCAATCTGAATCGGGGAACGACGACTTTTATCCTGTTAAAAACTGAACATTGCCAGGAGCTCGTTGATTTTTGCAGCAAAGCCAGGGAAGTAACGGATTTGTACCGAATCAGCGGGGAATATAATTATCTGATTAAAGTGCAAACCGCATCGATCGAAGAGCTTGCCGAATTCCAAGATTCTCTTATTAAACTCGGACCTTCCAAGTCTCATATCAGTATGAAAAATATATTGGAAAACAGAGTTCTGCTCTAGGATATGGTAGAACAATACACAATTCCGACAAAGCCGATCAAAATTATATTGACGAACATTCTATGAACATGTAATATTCAATGTGCTGAAAAAAGATGTTCAATAGATCAGAAAAAAAGAGAAGAGAGAGGGTTCATAACAATGAGAAAATTCAGCCTGACACTTCTGCTGGTACTGACCGTCATTTTGGTTGCCGCCTGCGGAACAAATGCTAACAACGGCAATTCGCCTGCGGCTTCACCGTCGCAGAACGCGGAAACCGGAAGCGGGGAACAATCCAGCCTGGACGCAATCAAAGCGGTCTTTTATCTGGTATTTTGTACGGTCCTGACGGTGCTGCAAGATTACTGGAAAATCGTTTGTCCCGCTTCAAGTGCTTAAAGGCGTGGATGTGACGCTGGAGGAAGGCAAGGTGCTGGTCATTATCGGCCCGTCCGGCTCAGGCAAGACAATGCTGCTGCGCTGCTTCAATCTGCTGGAGGTTCCGGACAAGGGGGACATTTCGCTGGGCGGAATATCGCTAAGCTTTGATGGAAAGAAGCTCCCGAAGAAGGATGTCCTGGCGCTGCGGCAAAAAACGGGAATGGTTTTTCAGTCCTATAATCTGTTTCCGCATATGACGGCGCTCGGTAATGTCATGGAAGGGCAGGTCACCGTCCAAAAGCTGCCCAAGGAGGAAGCACGCCAGCGGGCCTTGAAGCTGCTGGATAAAGTGGGGCTTGCGGATAAAGCGGACTCCTATCCCCATCAGCTCTCCGGCGGCCAGCAGCAGCGGGTCGCCATTGCCCGGGCGATGGCCATGGAACCGGAACTTCTGCTGTTCGATGAGCCGACCTCGGCGCTCGATCCAGAGCTTGTTGGGGAAGTGCTGAAAGTCATCAGGGAGCTGGCATCCGAAGGCATGACAATGGTCATCGTAACCCATGAAATGAAATTTGCCGCCGATGTCGCGGACACGCTGATTATGATGGACGGTGGAGTTATTACGGAACAAGGCACGCCGGACCAAGTGCTCAACCATTCATCCAATCCCCGGACCTTGCAGTTTCTGAACCGGTTTGTGGGTGATGAGCGTCCGACAGTCTTAGCGGCGTGTTTACGTCTGCATATCCCATTATAATAGCCCAAATGAAATCAATGATGCCCAAGCCGGGCATCATTTTTGTTCTATATAGAACGCAATTAATAAACCAACAGCACCAC
>NZ_ASSD01000208.1 GCF_000520715.1 Paenibacillus zanthoxyli JH29 | reverse complement strand
GGCGGAAGCGGCGGTTGATTATATACAGGACGGTATGAAGGTCGGACTCGGCACGGGGTCCACGGCCTATTGGGCAATCCGCAAGCTGGGCGAACGCGTCGCCGAAGGATTGAAAATAACTGCGGTCGCGACATCACGCGCTTCGGAGCAGCAGGCCAGAGAGCTCGGCATCCCGCTCGTGTCTTTTGGCGAGATTAACCGTCTGGACGTGACCATCGACGGCGCGGACGAACTGGACGGAGAGCTTCAGCTCATCAAAGGCGGAGGCGGAGCGCTCCTGCGGGAGAAGATTGTGGCAACAGGCAGCGACCGGATGATTGTAATCGCCGATGAGAGCAAGGTGGTCCGGACGCTCGGAAAGTTTCCGCTGCCGGTGGAAATCGTGCCGTTTGCCTGGGAATGGACTGTGGCGGATCTGGCCAAGCTCGGCTGTGTTCCGGAGCTTCGGCAGGGCGGTGCAGACTTGTATAAGAGTGACAATGGAAATTACATAGCGGACTGCCGGTTTGAAATCATTACATCTGCTCCCGAGCTGGCTCTGGCTCTTCAGTCCATTCCCGGTGTGGTCGAGCATGGCCTGTTCATCGGGATAGCGGATATGGCGATAGTCGGAAAAAGCGACGGAAGTCTGCAAATCATCAATAGCGGAACAGCATAAGCATGTCCATCCCCCGCAAAGTCTGGATAAGGAGGATTGCGGCGGCATGCCTTATCGTGTATTCCGCCTGCCTGCTTTACTGGATGTTCCTCGGCTTTGGCCGGACTGCGCGCTATGGTCAGCCTATGCGGTACAGCCTTGTCCCGTTGAGAACGATAGGGTATTATCTTTCGGCCGGCGGTGAAATACCTTTAACTGTCCGGCTGGTCAATCTGCTGGGCAACGTCGCCGTGTTCGTTCCTTTTGGCATACTGATACCTGCGGTCACTAGCAGACTGCGGTCGGCCGCCGGTCTGGCCGTCCTGTGTATCCCGTGCATTACGGCGCTCGAGATTCTGCAAATGCTGCTGCGCGCCGGGAGCTTTGACGTCGATGACATCCTGCTTAATCTGCTGGGAGTGTGGACCGGCTTCGGACTGCTTCGGCTGTCTTGCATAATGAGAAGAAGGAGATTATGAATAGAGATGCTTACAGATATTAAATCCAGGCTGGATTCCCCTGCGGTGGAGGAGTTATTGTCTTACGCCGTCATATCCGATCCCGGCGAAGTCGAATCGGCCCGAGCGGAATACAGGGCGGAAACCTCCCTTCAACTGTACGGCTGGGAGGATGAGGGGCTGCTGGTCGGCCTGATCGGCTTTGAAGAGACCGAGGACGGCTCGATCGATATCCGGCACATTGCCGTACTCCCGGAGAACCGCGGAAAAGGCTATGCGCGCGGGATGATTTTGGAGCTGCTGACAGACCGCAATCCCCGTTATGTGATCGCTGAAACCGAGGACGAGACGGCGGCTGATTTTTACCGGAGTCTGGGCTTTATGGTTTATTCTTTGGGAGAGAACGGTTCCGGTATCGAGCTGCTTCGCTGCGTGTACGAGGTGGAAGAATCGGAGGACTAATTTAAGTTTTAGGGGGGACTTCCCGCAAGTCATCAAGGTGATGGCTTGCGGGAAGTCTTTTTTGTCGTGGACAGGACTTCGCTTGACTTTTCAAGCTGATCGAAATATAGTTCTACAATAGAACAGTTCTACTAGCGAACCATTTACGAGAGGAAGTGATTATTTTGGATGATGAAATCAAACAGTGGATTTACCGCTACATTGACGCGTATCACATTGTGACCCGGCGGATCAACGCCCGGATCAGGGAAAGCATCGACGAGGGTCTGACGAGTGAGCAGTTCCAGATTCTCAGGCTGATCGACGGGCAGCCCCGCTGCACCTCGACTTATCTGTCGGAAGCTTTATGTGTGGGCAAAAGCTCCATTACCGCAATGATCAACCGGCTCGCGGAGGCGGGCATCATCGAGCGGACCCGGGACGAGCACGACCGGCGGCTCGTTTATCTGACGATCACAGAGTACGGGCGCAGTATATATGAAACAGCGGAAGAAAAGGTGCTGGAGGTCATCTCGCCCTATTTAATGAACTTCAAAAAGGACAAGGTCGAGCAGTTTATCACCATGTTCGAAAGATTGTCGAAGTTAATGCAGGAACCGGGAGGAAGAAACGAATGAGAGGTATTTTGAAAGCTAGATGGGCGATTATCGCGGTATGGTTGGCGGCGGCCGTCGTTCTGGTCATGACCGCTCCGTCATTCCCCGATCTGGTTCGGGAAAAGGGACAAGTATCGGTTCCTCCGGGCTACACATCCTCCACAGCGTCCCAGATTCTGCGGGAAGTGTCCAATGCCAAAGGCGGAGAAACGCTTCACCAGGTGGCGCTTGTATTTAACAAGCCGCAGGGAATTGGTAAGGAGGAGACGGAGAGCATCCGCCAAGGAGTGGCAAAGCTTGGCGAGAACAAGGCGTCGCTTAGTGTGGAGAGCATTACGGACCCTTTTTCCCAGTCAGCCTTGAAGGATGTCCTGATTGCCAAAGATGGCAAGACGATTATGGTTGCTCTGTCGGTAAAGGGCGGGAATGATGCCGTCAAGGCGCTCCCTGACAAGGTGGCTCCCCTGCTGAAAGATGTAGACGCCGATCATTACCTGACCAGCGAGGGTTTGATTACCGAGGATACGATTCTTAGCGCGGAAGCGGGACTCAAGAAGTCGGAATACATTACGGTCGTCTTTATTCTGCTGATTTTGTTCGTCGTGTTCCGTTCATTCGTGGCTCCGTTCGTGCCGCTGCTGACAGTGGGGCTCAGCTATATCGTTTCGCAGTCGGTCGTGGCGTTTCTTGTGGACCGGTTCGATTTCCCAATCTCCACATTTACGCAAATCTTCATGGTGGCGGTCATGTTCGGCATCGGGACGGACTACTGCATCCTGCTGATCAGCCGGTTTAAAGAAGAGCTGGCCGCATCAGAGGATACCAAAACCGCCATTATGGAGACGTATCGCAAGGCGGGCGGGATGGTGTTCTATTCCGGTCTGGCCGTGTTTGTCGGCTTTGTCGTCATCGGCCTGTCCAAGTTCATTCTGTACCGTTCGGCCGTGGCGGTCGCGGTCGGAATCGCGGTGATGCTGATTGCGCTTATTACGGTGGTACCATTCTTTATGGCGGTGCTGGGCAAGAAGCTGTTTTGGCCGTCGCGCGGCAGTCTGGAGCACAGGGAAAGCCGGATTTGGGGTGCGGCAGGTTCTTTTTCTTTAAAAAGACCTTGGGCGGCGCTGCTGATCGTGGCGGCCATCGTGCTTCCTTTTCTGCTGACCTATGACGGCAAGCTGTCGTTCAACAGCCTCGATGAAATCGGCGACCGTTACGCATCGGTCAAAGGCTTCAATATTATCGCGGACAGCTTCGGTCCGGGCGAATCGATGCCGGGCAAGATCGTCATCAAGAATGATGACCGGATGGACAACGCGGAATACATGGGGCTCGCCGAAAAAATCAGCCGCGAGGTTGAACAGGTCGATGGAGTGAAGACGGTCCGCAGCATGACCCGGCCGGCCGGCGAGCAGATTAATGATTTTCTGATTCCGACGCAGGTTGGAACGCTGTCAGAAGGCTTGGACAA
>NZ_ASSD01000207.1 GCF_000520715.1 Paenibacillus zanthoxyli JH29 | reverse complement strand
GGGGGGGGACCCGCTGGTGCGCAAAGAATTGGAGCGGCTGGTCGCCATGCTGTCCTCCATTCCGGGCATTGAGGATATTTCGCTTACCACCAACGGCCTGCTGCTGCCCGCCAAAGCGGCGGCGCTCAAGGCAGCCGGTCTTTCGAGGGTAAATATCAGCCTTGACTCCCTGCGGCAGGAGCGTTACTCGATGATTACACGCGGCGGCGATGTGGCCAAGGTGCTGAAGGGAATCGAGGCGGCGCAAGCCGCGGGGCTCTCACCCATTAAGCTTAATGTGGTGCTCATGAAGGGCATCAACGATGACGAGATCAAGGATTTTATCGCCCTTACTCTAAATAGTCCGCTGAATGTGCGGTTTATCGAATATATGCCGATCGG
>NZ_ASSD01000206.1 GCF_000520715.1 Paenibacillus zanthoxyli JH29 | reverse complement strand
TAAGATATTGAAAGAGCGATTCGCTCATTTTGAAACTGACGATTCATTCACATGAATCATTTATATTAACGTGTTCCATTTGTTCAGTTTTCAAAGAACTTGCACCCGGCATTTTGAACATTTCGTCTCATGCACAGGAATTATAGAATAACACATTCTCTTTTGTTCGTCAACTCTTTTTTCAATCGTGATTTTCAACTTCATCACAACCTCGCGAGCGACAAGAAATAATATATCATGCCTATCTCCAACTTGCAACCCTTTTTTTAAAAATAAATGATTTATCTTTCACGCAAAGGTATTAATCGGTCTATATCTCATAGTTTTTGTAGAATGTTCATTGCACTGAAGCAGTAATACGAGTTATCGTAATCCATATCGAGTGCCCGGCTTAATATTATAGAAAGGAGCTGTTATGAGAAATCAATCAGCGTCTACCCTATCACAGGTAAATGTGACAGCCGGAGAGCAGCGCAATCTTCAGCAGGCCACAATCTACCGGATTCTGCTGGCCGTCGGTTTCGTCCACCTGTTCAACGACTCCATTCAAGCGGTTATCCCGGCTATTTTTCCTATCCTTAAGAGTAATATGCTGCTCTCCTTCGCCCAAATCGGATGGATCGCGTTTGCGCTCAACGTTACGTCTTCGGTTATTCAGCCGGTTATCGGCTACGCCGCAGACCGCCATCCGCGTCCGATCCTGCTTCCGCTCGGGATGGGCAGCACTTTAACGGGAGTTCTGCTGCTGGCCTATGCCAATAATTATGCCCTGGTGCTGCTCTCCGTTATTCTGATCGGGTTCGGATCGGCAACCTTTCATCCCGAAGGTATGCGTGTTGCACATATGGCGGCCGGTCTTAAAAAGGGCTTGTCTCAATCCATTTTTCAGGTTGGAGGCAACGCGGGACAGTCGCTCGGTCCGCTGCTGACGAAGTGGATTTTTATCCCGTTCGGGCAGATTGGCGCTTTGGGCTTTACGATCATTGCAGCCGCCGGTGTCGTGGTGCAGACCTATGTGGCCCGGTGGTACCGGGAGATGTTGGATGCAGGTTACACGTTCAGCAAAAAAACCGCGTCCCGCGCAATGGACCCCGCCAGAAGGAAAAGCATTTTGAGGGCAACAATCGTTCTGGTCTTAATCGTTTTTGTACGCTCATGGTACGGTCAGGCCATCGGAAGCTACTATGCGTTCTATTTAATGGAGAAATACGGTCTGGTGCTGGATAGCGCACAGAACTATATTTTTATGTACTTGGCTGCCGGAGCGCTTGGGACTCTCTTCGGAGGCCCGCTTGCGGACCGGTTCGGACGGCGGAATCTTATCCTGTTCTCTATGGTTGGAACGGTTCCGTTCGGGCTTGCGCTCCCGTTTGTAGGGCAATTTTGGGCAGGCGTACTGCTGCTGATCGGCGGATTTATCCTGCTGTCCAGTTTCTCGGTCACCGTCATTTATGCGCAAATGCTGTATCCCGGCAATATCGGCACCGTCTCCGGGCTAATTACCGGACTGGCTTTCGGCCTTGGCGGCATCGGCTCGCTGTTCATCGGTCATATAATCGATATTGTC
>NZ_ASSD01000205.1 GCF_000520715.1 Paenibacillus zanthoxyli JH29 | reverse complement strand
CCTGAATTCGTGAAACAAAGTTTTGAAAAGGTTAGAAAAGTAGACTCCGGTGAAGTAAACTGAAGAAAATAGGAAGATATTCTCGTTTTCTCATCCTCACCTTGGAGGTGCTTTCATGAATCCCATTCGTTTTCAGCTGGATCAGTCCGCAGAATGGTTAACCGCTCATTCCGGTTTGGCGCTCATTGGCCTGCTCCTTTCGCATACCCGAATCGCCAAAAGACTCATCCGTTATTCGCTGCCGGGTGCACAGCGCCCGACCGTTACTCATCCGGATGTACTTTATGCTTATCTGGGTCTGTTGTGTCAGGGAAAAAGTGATTTTGACCAGATCGAGCCGTTTCGGCAGGATCGGTTTTTCGCGAAATCCCTGGGTCTGAAGCACGTTCCGTCCTCTCCGACTCTGCGGCAACGTCTAGATCTGGCGGCGGCCCACAGCTACGACTGGCAGACGATTTTACTCGAAGAGTCCGCCGATTTGCTGCGCACTCTGAACGTACCGCTAACTCCGGTTCAAGCCACGCTACCGGAAGGAAAGACCATGTCCTGGCTA
>NZ_ASSD01000204.1 GCF_000520715.1 Paenibacillus zanthoxyli JH29 | reverse complement strand
TGGCGGCCCGTCGCCGCTCAGCGAGCCGGAGGCTGCTGCACTGGCTTCGCTGTGCGAGGAGGAGCCAGCGGATATAGCGGTGTCGCTGCACAGTCAAGGCCAGGAGATCTACTGGAACTATCGCGGATATGAGCCGCCGGAGAGCCGGGAAATCGCGGAACGTCTGGCACTGGCCGGCGGCTACCGGGCGGTTGCTTTGACGGAAAGTGACGCGGGATTTAAGGACTGGTTCATTATGAAATTCAAAAAACCGGGGTTCACCGTGGAACTGGGTCTGGGCAGAAATCCGCTCCCGCTTGAGGATTTTGAAGATCTGACGCTGGAAACGGGGCAAATTCTGGCTGCTATTCTATCCCAATGAAAGTAAGTGAAACATTTTCAGCATAGCTGCGTAATCTATATAGAGGGTATGGCCGTATACGTCGCTAGAGACTGCTGCACGGCCGTACCTTTTTACTGAATCAATCTGGTTAAAAGCAGGAAGGAGACCGAAGATGAAACTAAGGAAGCTGCTGTCGCTTAAAGGATGGTCTCACGTGCTGCGAAGCACCTGGCAATACGTCGTCTCTCCGCATGTCGCGCTAGGGGACAAGCTGCTGTTCGTGATTCCGGTGGCGCTGTATTGGGTGCTGCCTGATGTTATGCCTTTTATGCCGATTGACGATATCGGTGTATCGATGATGCTGATGGCCTGGTTCGTCTCCAGAATGGACCGTAAATACCCGGCGCTGAATGGCCCGAAAAGATTGAGGCTAAATGACGACGGCAGATAAAATTTAAAGTTTGGTTGCATTATCCGGCGGTTTTCCTTTAAAATATATCACTAGAGTATAGAAATCCAGTTGTCAGGAGATGGACGGACTATGAAGGTCAAAATTACCCGCAACGCGGCTAAAGTTATAAAGAAACAGATGGATCTGGAAGAAAATAAGGATCTGAAGCTGCGCGTTCTGATTACCCATTCGCATGGCGACCATGCCCACTACGGTCTTGATTTGGACACGCCCAAGGAGAACGACGAGGTCATTCCGACGGATAAGGACATCGACGTTATTCTGGAGAAGGGCCAGCCGCTTCTTGACGGCGTAAAGGTCGACTATCTGTATTTTCCGCAAGAAGGTTTTGTTATTACGAATCCGTCCCAAGGCAACCACGGAGACCACTAAGCTATAGGGTTTGACAGGCTGAAGCTGTCTGGACGGCAAAGAAGGGAACAGCAATGGCTAACGATATACGCATTTGCGATAAATGCAATCATATGAGCATCAAAAGCGTTCTGCCTAAGCTCCGCAAAATGGCGCCTGACGCCGAGATCAAAATCGGCTGCAAGTCCTACTGCGGCCCATGCGGCAAGCGCGCTTTCGTCTACATTAATGGCCGCTATGTCAGCGCTTCGACCGAGGACGAGGTTTTGAAGAAAGTGGAGCCTTTCATTAAGCAGTCAGCAGTAAAGAAGTAGATACGATTTAAAAATGGATCTGTGCTCTGCCGGAATTCGGAGAGTGCTCTTTTGGCCGTTTTTGCAGGTCGACTGCAAGAATGGCCTTTTCTGTTCAGGCGTATGACCCGGGACTAATTTAGCACAATAGTGCAACGTGATATAATAGATTGAAATTGAGCGAGTACATAGAGGAGCGGGTGATCGAATGAGACAACTATCGGATACCATTTTGCTGAATAACGGAGTTGCCATGCCGTGCTTCGGGCTGGGAACGTATAAAGCCGAGGGCAATGAGGTGGAAAATGCGGTGACGGCGGCGCTTGAGCTGGGCTACCGGAGCATCGATACGGCGTCCCTGTACGAGAACGAGCATGAAGTGGGACGGGCCATTCGGGCCAGCGGTCTGCATAGGGGAGAGCTGTTCGTCACGACTAAGGTTTGGAATGACGATCAAGGCTATGACCGGGCGTTGGCCGCTTTTGAGAAGAGCCGTGAGGCGCTGGGTCTTGAAGTGATCGACTTGTACCTGATTCATTGGCCGGGACTGAACAAATACAAGGAGACGTGGCGCGCGCTGGAACGTCTGTACGAGGAAGGAAGCGTCCGCGCAATCGGCGTCAGCAATTTCCAGATTCACCATTTAGAGTCGCTGATGAATGACAGCAACATCGTTCCGGTGGTGAACCAGGTAGAGCTGCATCCCCGTCTAAGGCAGCGGCCGCTGCATGATTTCTGCTTGCTGAACAATATCCAGATCGAAGCCTGGGCGCCGCTTATGAAGGGGCAGCTACAGGATAACGGAACGCTGACCTCCATTGCGCGCTTGCACGGCAAATCGGTCTCACAGGTCATTCTCCGCTGGGAATTGCAGCATGACATCGTCATTATTCCGAAATCCGTAACGCCTTCCCGTATTAAGGAGAACAGCGAAATCTTCGATTTCGAGTTATCCCAGGAGGAAATGGACGCTATCGATACTCTGGATACCGGGGAACGTATCGGCAGACATCCGGACGACTTGATGTTCTAAGGAGCCGGAGGAACTGAGGGCATTTGTGGAAGATTAAACGATTGATTATTTAAAGGGAACAGGCAGGCTGTGGGGTACCGCAGCCTGCCTGTATTTTGTTTGATGTATAGCGCTGCCGGAGATCATAGGCCGACCTGGTCTTAGGCGCGTACGCGTTTAACTACTGCGCATCGGTCTCCTGCTTCGGCGCTCTTGGCGGCAGGGGACCCAGGTATTGATAATACTGGCACTCGATCCGTCCATTATACAGCTTGCGCCGCTTGTCCGCCTTTCTGCCAAAATAGTGCTCGAACTGCTTGGCCGGACTGATGGCGAAGAACGACCAGGTGGGCAGGTGCAGCATCATCTGCCCAAACTGGCGGGTGAGCTTCTCCACTTCTTTATCGTCGCTCAGCCGCTCCCCATAAGGGGGATTGGTGATGATGCAGCCGTATTCGCCTTCCGGCCTTGATTTGGCGGCGGGCAGGACGGAGAAGGTGATTTCACCGGACAGGCCCGCGCTTTTGGCAGCGGCCTGCGCGATTTCGATCGCCTTCGGGTCGATGTCGCTGCCGGTTAGCTGCAGCGGATCGTCGTCGCGGACGGCGTCGAATGCTTCTTCGCGGGCGGTCTGCCACGCTTCCGGCGGGATCGCCGGCCAATGCTCGGACGGGAAAGAGCGCCGGAGCCCGGGAGCGATATTCCAGGCCATCATAGCCGCCTCGATCAGAAACGTGCCCGAGCCGCAGCAC
>NZ_ASSD01000203.1 GCF_000520715.1 Paenibacillus zanthoxyli JH29 | reverse complement strand
CCGGCACGGCAGCCGTAACTGTAAAGACGCGGGACGGCAGCGTATCCGCCGTTATCACAGTAACCGTAGGGACATTCAATACGAATCTGAAGAACTGGAAAGCGAATTCCAGTTGGGCCGTTACGTCCGAAGGAGTCAGGGGAACCTTTGACACTGATTCCAACTATATGTCCGGGGAACGGGGGGCCGATTTCACCTATGAAGCGGATGTTATGCTTCCGCGCACAGGCGGGGCCGGATCGATCCTGTTCAGGTCGAATGCCGACGGAACGAGCGGGTATTATTTCAACCTTGACCCGAATCTGAAATCGGCAAGGCTGTTCTATATGGCCGACGGCCAGTTCCAGGACCGGCAGGTGCTGGCGAAAGTGCCGATGGCTCTAACGACGGGAGTGAAGCATCATGCCAAAATCACAGCCGCAGGCACGCGGATAACCATCGAGCTGGACGGCCGTCAGATTATCGATGTGGATGACGACACTTTCCGCCAGGGTGCATTCGGCGTGAACGTATTCGGCGGCGACGCCTATTACCAGAACGTCAATGTGTCCGATACAATACCGGCCGACGATACGCTGTACCGTTTCGTTAACGCGGGTACCGGAGCGGCGCTTACCGCCGACAGCCAGAGCTCCTTGGCCACACTTAAAGCGCTGCCGCAGCAGAAGACGGTCAATCAGTACTGGAGCTATTATCCGATTAAAAATAACGCCTATACGATCCGGACGGGAGAAAGCGGCAAATCGCTCGACTGGGATACGGGAGCCAACACGATCCAGCTTTACGCTTATCTTGGTTATGACAATCAGCGTTGGCTGGTGCATGACAACGCTGACGGAACGATAACGATCTTGTCCAAGTTCAAGCCGGACAAAGCGCTGGAGGCCCAGGAGGACGGGACGGTCAGACTAGAAAATGCCAATGGTTCCGCTCTTCAAAAATGGCGTGTCGTGAGAGTGGAAGCC
>NZ_ASSD01000202.1 GCF_000520715.1 Paenibacillus zanthoxyli JH29 | reverse complement strand
TGGCAGGGGCGATAACGCCGATTCATCCGGCTGCCAAAATGATCAGGTGGAATCTCTATAGAAACTATGAACGGGAATTTCTCCCTCATATTTTCCCTTTAAGGCTTGAATTAGCTGGATGAATAGGAAAATCCCCATCTTATTCGGCCTGTTTCCGGGAAAATGATCTTAATAGATCTAATGTGAGGGAGAAATTCCCGCTTAATTATGATGTGGGCCCTTATTAGTAAAATAAGGGGGAGAAATTCCGTTTTAGCGGAACGAGCGTAGTCCCGGGGCTTGGGTGAGGGCGCGGGCCGCCTTGACAGCACGAGCCGCTGGGCTTGCAGGCGTCCCGTTTGCCGCACCGTCCCGCCTGCCTCCGCTCGCGCCCACGCTCTCCCGCCCCTCTTCGGACCCGCTCTTACAGCGGCAGATCGCGCCGCTTGAACAGAACGATGCCGAGGGCGAAAGCGAGCAGGCCGACGGCCAGCAGAATAAGGGAAATCTGGCCCCATTTCGCTTGTCCCGTGACAATTTCGCTGGGCCGGTACAGCGTGAAGAGCGTCAGAGCCTTCATCCAGCTCAGCTTGTCGCTGATTTTGGCGACCAGATCAATGGTGAAGAAGCCGAAGGCGATGGCGCCGGAGATGCCGAGCGCTCTCTTCTCGTCGTTGGACAGACAGGACACCAGAAAGGTCAGACCGCCGATCGCGAAGAAGAGCATGAAGGCGACAATGTTCAGATGCAGGAACCGTCCGCTGTTGAAAGGGAAAGAGGCGTCAAGAAACCAGGCGTCTCCCAAAAAGCCCGCCAAGGTCGTTACGCCTATGATTACGACCAACGCCGTTACCAGCACAAGGGCCTGCGTCGCCGACACTTTGGCGCGGGTGGTCGGCGTGGACAGCAGATAGGCCATCGAGCCTTGGTCCACCATGCCGGCCATCAGCCGGGTCGACATCTGGACACAAACAATCGCCAGAATCAGCACCAGAATGAGGCCGTAGTATTCGCCCGAGACGAACGCTTCCGCGCTGGCGAATCCGCTGTTTAGGCCGAACGCATTGTTCACGCCCTGCGGCATGGCTTTTACAATATCGTTCAGCGCCTGCGTGTTCTTCGCAATGCCCGGGTACAGCCAGAAGATCAGGAGAATATAAAAGGCAGAGCCGAAGGCGTAGTTCATGATGCCTTTGGCATTTACTTTCATCATTTGTTTATATAATGGGAAATTCATGGCTGGCTTCCCTCCCGGTCGTAATAATCCATAAAAATATCCTCCAGGTTCTGGGTAAACACATCCATACTGCGGATGCGGTACTTCGCCGCTTCTTCGATGAATGCATTATAGTTGCCTTGTATGGCGACCCGGACGCGGAAATCATCGTAATTCTCGATAGGCAGACCGGAGGTCCGGAACAGGTGCGCGTCCTCCTTGTTCTCGAAGACGACGTCGAACAGCTTCCGCTGCATGGACTGCAGCTCATGAATGTTCTTGACGGCGATCAGGCTACCGTCTTTGATAATGGCGGCCCGGTCGCAGGTGCGCTCAATTTCGGGAAAACTGTGCGACGACATTAAGAAGGTCGTGCCCAGTGCTTTTTCTTCCAGCACCAGTTCAATGAACACCTTTTGCATCAGCGGGTCCAGGCCGGAAGTGGGCTCATCGAGAATAATTACCTCAGGGCTGTGCATGAACGCGGCGACCAGGCCGACTTTCTGCTTCATGCCCTTGGACATCTTGCGGATCGGAGTATTCGCGTCGAACTGCAGGCGCCGGATCAACTCGCCGCGCTTGCTTTTATCCTTCAAGTCCTGCATATCCGCCATAAAATCAAGGAAGGAAATTCCTGTCATCCCGTCGACAAAGGCGATTTCTCCCGGCAAGTAGCCTACATGCTTTTGCACCGTTCCCTGCGCTTTCCACACATCGAGCCCGCATATGGCCGCATGCCCCCGGTCGGGCTTCATAAAGCCCATAAGATGCCGAATGGTCGTCGATTTGCCCGCTCCGTTCGGTCCGAGAAAGCCGAACACCTCGCCCTTGTTTACCGAAAAGGTAATGTCCCGAATTCCCTTCCCGTTTGAAAATGTCTTGGTCAATCCTTGGACAGTAAGCATACTGCCACCTCCGGTGTAAAATAATGAAGTATTTTAGGTCAAATATTTCATGTGTTATAATAATCCCGTTCAGGCTCAGCGTCAATATAATTATGAAATTATTTTTGTTATATATTTCATTAATTACACTTTTATATCATACAATGCCAGATAGGGTGGACTTTCAGATGAAAAAAATGAACGGTTTTGAGAAGAGAGCGGCGAAAATCAGGCAAAAAATTATGAGGGCGACTCTCGAAATGCTGAAGACATGGGAGCCCAAGCGGATGCGGATTGCCGATATCGCCAAGGCAGCGGGCGTCTCGCAGGTAACGATCTACAACTACTTCGGCAGCAAAGAAGCGCTCATCGAGGAATCGCTCAAAGACTTTTTGGACCGGGCGATCGATGGCTTTGAAGAAGTTCTTAATGAGAAGCGCTCGATCAAAGAGATTGTGGAGTATACCATTATTCAGGAAAAAGAAACGTATGCCGCCATTCCCCCGTCGCTGATGAAGAAGATGATGCTTGAAGATCAGGAAATGTTCCGCTATATTCAGGAACGGTACGAGCAGGCGATCCTGCCGCTGATGATCCGGATGCTGGAAGAGGGGAAGGCGAGGAACGAAATTTCGTCCAAGGTTTCCGTAAACTCCGTGCTCATATTTATGAATTTTTATATGCAAAATGCCGGAGAGATGCTGGAAATCGCCGAGAAGCAGGACAATAGGGACGCTTTTTTGGAGGAAATGGTGCATATATTCTTTTACGGCATCTGCGGGCGGGAGGAGTGAAGCCGAAAGACTGGGCTGATGTTTGTCCCGCCGCCGTGGCCCATTGTAAAATAAGAATAGGCTTTCACAAGCCGCTTCAGGCTAAATCCGGCAAAAAGGACGGGATGAAGGATGGACTTTCGCGTGGAAAAAGATACATTTGGCGAGCTGCAGGTCCCCTCGGACAAATATTGGGGCGCACAGACCCAGCGCAGCCTGCAGAACTTTAAGATCGGCGGCGAGAAAATGCCGCTTGAGGTTATTTACGCCCTGGCGCTGATCAAAAAAACGGCTGCAAAGGTGAATGCCGGGCTTGGGCTGCTGCCAAGCGATAAGGCGGAGGCCATTATCCGGGCGGCCGATGAAATTATGCAGGGCAGGTATGATGAGCATTTTCCGCTGGTTGTCTGGCAGACCGGGAGCGGAACGCAGACCAATATGAACGTGAATGAAGTGATATCCCGCAGAGCGGGGGAGCTGCTTCGGCTTGCGGGATCGGAAGAAGCCGTCCATCCAAACGACGATGTGAACAAAGGCCAGAGCTCCAATGATACCTTTCCTTCAGCGATGCATATCGCGGCATATCTGGCGGTTCGGCGGCAGGTGCTTCAGGCGCTGGAGCGGCTCAAGACCACACTGGAACAGAAAGCGGATCAGTATCGGTCCCTGATTAAAATCGGCCGCACGCATCTGCAGGACGCGACGCCACTTACGCTTGGGCAGGAGATAAGCGCATGGGCCGCGATGCTGGAAAAAGGAAAGCGCTTTATCGAAAGCAGCGCCCAGTCTCTGCTGGAACTGGCGATCGGAGGGACGGCTGTCGGCACCGGCCTTAACGCCCATCCGGAATTTGGGGCCGGGGTCGCCCGGGAAATCGGCGATGAGCTATCTTTCCCCTTTGTCTCGGCCGAGAATAAATTCCACGCCCTGACGAGCCATGACCAGCTTGTTCATGCGCATGGAGCGCTGAAGGCGCTGGCGGCCGATCTCATGAAGATCGCGAATGATGTCCGCCTCCTCGCCAGCGGTCCCCGCAGCGGCATCGGCGAGCTGCTCATCCCGGAGAACGAGCCGGGCAGCTCGATCATGCCGGGCAAAGTGAATCCGACGCAGAGCGAGGCGATGACGATGGTCGTCTGCCAGGTGCTGGGCAACGACGTGACGATTGGTGTTGCGGCCAGCCAGGGCCATTTTCAGCTTAATGTATTCAAGCCGGTCATTATCCACAGCTTTTTGCAGTCCTGCCGCCTGCTGGCGGACGCCATGTCGTCTTTTGAGGAGCATTGCGCCCGGGGCATCCGGGCGAACGAGCCAGCCATTCACCGCAATCTGCATAACTCCATGATGCTGGTGACCGCCCTGAATCCGCATATCGGCTATGAAAAGGCGGCTGAAATCGCCAAGCTGGCGCATAAGGAAGGCCTTACGCTGAAGGAAGCCGCGCTGAAGCTGAAGCTGCTGACGGAAGAGGAATTTGACCGGTTAGTTAGGCCGGAGAACATGGTATAACAACTTGAAAAAACCGAGGAACTTAGTTGTTTCTCGGTTTTTTATATTCAATATGGAGACTCAGTTTTTATAATTCTAAATATTTCATTTAAATCAGACTCCTTGAAGAAATACCCACCGGTTTCAGGTGCATTTATATAGTCGAAGGATTCAAAATCGATACCTTCAGGTAAAAAATGAAGCGATGAATAATCCCAAACATTGTCAATAGAATATTGAATTTTTTTAGAGGCGTCAAGAACTATAACTAATTTTGAATCAATAAGAACATACAACTTTCCGTTGCTGAATCTAGTTTTATGGTCTTCCATAATCTATCTCCTATCATGGGGATTTAAATATTACTTATGATATCATAAAAATGAATAATTTTACAAATTACTAGGATATTCTATATAGTTTATTCAAAAAAATGGAATTATAATCTTTTCAGATCTCTGGCCAGATATCCAAAAAAATAATCGAGGTGATATTATTTGAAAAAATTATTTGCATTATTTTGTGTATTAACAATCATTTTTTCAATTTCTTCGACAGTATTTGCTGAAGACTCTTTGAAAATGCCTGCTAGTGATGCAAACAACATTAAAATAACTACAAACGCAAAAGGGGAAACTGTTTATACACAGGGCGGTAAAATCCCCGAAGGTGCGCAAGTTCAAACATCAAATTTCTACGCTGAAAGCGATCTGGGTAAATTAAATGATAAACTTACTGAAAAAGAATCACTCAATTCTTTGAATGCTTCAAGCGAAGTTACCCCGAAAGCAATAATATACGGCAAATTAACTATATGGATTGATGCTCAATACCATGACATATACTCAGGATGGACAGCTACATTCGAACCAGGGGTATCCGTTTCTTATGTTAATCTTGTAATGTCTCTTCAAAAAACGAGTTGGGGTATATGGTCAACTGTAGATTCTGCACCATTTAGCTACATTGGAGGATTAAGTAACCAAGAAGAAAATACGGCGGATTTTTACAATCAAGATGATGGATACTATCGAACTCGTGTAACTGGTAATGTAACAACAGTAAGTCAAGGCAGGCCTGTTGATTATCAAGTTTCTGGAATCTGAAG